>DASWCR010000059.1:0-4177 GCA_036389995.1 Candidatus Limnocylindria bacterium
ACGTCCCATTCCCGCCGATGGAAGCGCAGCTCGTCGAGCAGCTCCCCGAGGGCGAGCGCTGGCAATACGAGCCGAAGTGGGACGGCTTCCGCGGCGTTCTCGAGAACGATGGCGGGGAGCTCGCGCTCTGGAGTCGGAACGAGCGGCCGCTGCTTCGCTATTTCCCGGAGCTGCGAAGGCTCGGCGATCTTCTGCCACCGCATTCGGCGCTCGACGGAGAGATCGTCATCGAGCTCGACGGTCGACTCGAGTTCGACGCGATGCAGATGCGCCTTCATCCCGCGGAGTCGCGCATTCGAAAGCTTTCGGCCGAGACGCCGGCGCGCTACATCGTGTTCGACATCCTTCTCTGGAACGGTGAGCCGATCCACGAACGCCCGCTCGCCGAGCGCCGCAAAGAGCTCGAGCGTCTCGCGAAGGGCTTTTCGCTCTCGCCGGTGTCGAAGGACCCGAAGCTCGCGCAACAGTGGCTCGAGCGGCTCGAGATCATCGGTCTCGACGGCGTGATCGCAAAGCGCGTTGACCTTCCGTACAAGCCCGGAGCGCGCGACGCCGTCTCGAAGGTGAAACATCACCGCACCGTCGACTGCGTGATCGTCGGATACCGCACCAGCGGAGAGCGCGTGGCGAGCTTACTTCTGGGCTTGTACCGGACGGAGGGGACCCTCGACTTCGTCGGACACACATCGGGAATCGCCGGGCCGCTTCAGGACCAGCTCCAAAAGATGCTGCCGCCGCTCCTAAAGGAAGACCAACACATCGAGCAGGAGTGGGGACGCACGCCCGAGGGTGGATCGCGCTGGTCGCAGGGAAAAGATCTTCCCTGGCACGAGATCCGTCCCGAGATCGTGTGCGAGGTTCGCTTCGACAAAATGGAGCAGGAGCGTTTCCGGCACGGCACGCGTTTCCTGCGCTTCCGTCCAGACAAGGATCCAAAGCAGTGCACGTGGGAGCAAGTGAAGCCCACGCCAAAACCCGGCGATCCTCGCCTGGACGATCTCCTGGCCGGAGAGCTCGGCTAGGTCGATCGCGTCCTGACCGATCGCTGGCGGAGGACCGGAACCGTCGACGCGATTCCGAGCGCGAGGGCGACCGCGACGACGAGAAGGGACACAGAGGCTTCCGGCTTGACCGTCATCACGAACACGACGCCTAGGGCGAGCGCTGTACGTGCCCGAACCGAGGCGACGAACAGAGGAGCCCGAAGCTGCGCGCGGAGATCTTCGCCGAGAGACCCCTGGCCTGATCCGGCGGCGGCAAGGAGACGCGACAGACGGACGCCGCTCGCCGCGCCGACGACCGCGATGAGGAGCAACGAGAGGAAGCCGATCCCGATCCACCCGGTCGGACCCCACGTGACCGCGGTCATATAGAGACCGAAGACGAGAAGCGCGGCGACGGATGCCGCACCGAGCCCCCGAATCGCGACGTACACGCCAGCCCATTCGCGGACCTGCTCGAGCGTGCGCGCGCGCCGCAGATTGGCGATCCCGACCCAGTCGAGCGCGAGCGCCGCGAATACCCCGAGCGCGCCGGCAATGTGCAGAAAGAGCGCAATCGAATAGAGCGTGAACACGTCCTCCAGATTGATTACTTCACGGCGACCATGGCGTTTGCTTGTGAATAGGCCGTGAAGGTCGCGCGGAGATGTGATGAGAACGAACAGCCGCGCCCCTGGTCCTAGTACCGCTTCACGTGCACGGTCCCACGGCGGGAAGCGTTCTCATCGCAGGACCGGAATTTCCGATCCGGTGGAAGGAGCTCTCGATGCTTTCGCGCTCTGTCTTCGCCCGCTATCTGCTGGTGGCCATCGTCTCGGCATTTGTCGCGACGGCGACGGCCGCGACCGCAGTCACCGCGCACAACGACGGGTTCAACGAACGGATCGCCAACTGCTTCGACTCGCGCGATGCCAACAGCGATCAATGCCTCGCCGCACTCGAGGTGAGCCCCGTCGACTCAAACTTCTTCCGCGTCCTCGCGGACAACCTCGACAACATGCCCGCGAAGGAAGAGCCACAGCCTGAGGTCGACGTCTACGCGCTCGTCAAGGCGTGCGCCGCGACGCAGAACCTCGAGAGCGAAGAGTGCGTCGTCGCGCTCGAGCAGAGCGGTCTGTCGCTCGATGAGTTCAAGGCCAAGTTCGCCGCGAAGCTCAGCTATCTCGCGAAGAAGGACCAGATGACAGCGATGATGAAGACCTGCCTCGAGCTCAAGGCGAAGCTCAACGGCAAGTCGACCGACGAGCTGCACGATCTGGTCGAGAAAGTCAACTACGCGTGCCGCAAGGCACTCGTCGAGTCGCACATGGATGCGAGCCAGTTCTGGTCCAAGTACCGCTAGAGAACGCCTCCCTGCTCCCGCAGCGGCCCGAGCCCTCTAACGATGGCTCGGGCCACGCTGCGTTCCGCGATTCCACCCCGATCCGCCAGCTTTCTTCGCGTCGTACTCGGCGCGCCAGTCGCGCGGGGGACCCGAACGGGGACTGCGCTTCGGCAGCGTCCGCTTCACCTTCAGCGCGTCGAAGAGCGGATCGAGGCTCACCGCTTTGTCCCACATCCCCGCGGTGAGATCGCCGACCGCTTTAACGCGATCGCGCATGGTGACCATCGTGAAATCGCCGGGCTCGACAGCCGCCACCTCGTCCCACCGGAGCGGCGCCGACGCGCGCGCGTCGGGCACCGGACGGATCGAGTACGCCGACGCGATCGTGCGATCGAACGCGTTCTGTCCGTAGTCGACGAACACACCAGGCCGACCCGCGACCTTCCATTGCACCGTAGCGATCTCAGGGACGAGTGCCACGATCGCTTTGGCAATCGCGCGCGCGATCTCACGCACCAGCGGGAACTCGAGCTCGGGAATGATCGGGATGAGGATGTGCAGACCGGTGACGCCGCTCGTCTTCGGGTAGCAGGGCAAGCCGAGGTCGTCCATGACGCGCTTGGAGGCCAGCGCGATCTCGCGCACGTGCGCCCACGGGTTTCCCTCGGACGGGTCCAGGTCGATGAGGAGGTAGTCGGGCTTGTTCACCTCGGGCACGCGCGAGTGCCACGTGTGCAACTCGATGCAGCCCAGGTTCGCGATCCAGGCGAGGCCGGCCGCATCCGTGACGACCGGGAAGTCCGCCTCGTTTCCGGACGGATAGTTGATGTGCACGGTCTCAAGCCACTCGGGGTGCGGCACGGGCACGCGCTTTTGGTAGAAGAAGTCGCCCTCGACCCCGTTGGGGTGTCGCTTCATCTGCATCGGACGTCGCGCGACGTGATGGAGGATGGCCTCGGAAACGTCGACGTAGTACTGGATGAGGTCGCCCTTGGTCAGGCCCATCTTGGGGAAGAAGACCTTCTCGAGATTGGTGACCTTGACCTCGCGGCCGGCGACGAGCACGCCGGCCCACTCTAGGGCTATACGAGGCTCCGGTAGCGCGGCACGTACGCCTGCGCACGGATGAAGGCGAGGATGTCCGCGGGGCGCTCGACGCGGGCGAGCCCGCGATCGAAGATCACCTCGGCGACGCGCGCCGCCACCCGCAGCTCCGTTTCAAAGATCCCCGACACCGGCGGATATACGAGCCCGACCGCGATGTCGCTCGGCGTCACCTGCTCAGCCACGGCGCTCGCGGCGGCGATGAACATATCGTCGGTGACACGGCGCGCGCCGGTCGCGTAGACGGCCATTCCGATCGCCGGGAACACGTAGACGTTGTTGCCCTGCCCGGGAACGAAGGTGCGGCCGCCGAAGCGCACCGACGGAAACGGGCTGCCGCCCGCGAAGACCGCGCGTCCGGCCGACCAGGTGTAGGCCTGCTCCGCCGTGCACTCGGACCGCGACGTCGGGTTCGAGTACGCGAAGATCATCGGCCGCTCGTTCACGCGAGCCATCGCCTCGATCACACGCTGATCGAAGGCGCCGCCAACCGTGGAGAGTCCGATGATCCCCGTGGGCCGCAGCGTTTCGATCGCTACGACGAAATCGGCTATTGGCGCATGGCGCTGCGCGAACGGGCGCTGATAGTCGTGGAGCGTTTCGCGGTCCGCCGTGACGAGGCCCTTGCGGTCAAAGAGCGCGACCCGCGACTGCGCGTCGTTCTCGGGCACGCCTTCGTCCCGGATAGCCTTCGCCAGAAGATCCGCCGTCCCGACGGCGGCCGAGCCCGCGCCGAGAAACAAGAAGC
>DASWCR010000060.1:0-1603 GCA_036389995.1 Candidatus Limnocylindria bacterium
AACTCACCGAAGCCGCGATGCATGCCGGCGCGGTAGGCGGACTCGACGTACGGAACGATCGTGCCGTCCCGGGCCCACGAGAATACGTCCGCGCCATTGCGGTAGGGCCCGAGCATCGGAACGACGCGGTCGCCGAGCACCGCCTTCAGCCGGAACGTGCCTTCGTCGGGTGCGCTCGAGACGAGCGCGGAGGTGACGCTGAGCGAATCGAGAAGTGCCTGGATCTTCTCGGGCGGATACGCGACCCACGACTCGCGGCTGTAGTGCATGTGCGCGTCAAAGATCGGAAGGATCGTCGGAGTGGGGGAGGGGGTCGGCGAGGGCGACGGCGTCGGGCTCGGCGACGGTGAAGCGACCGCGACCGTCGCGGTGGCGGTCGGGGACGGCGAACTCACTGCGGCCTGCCCGCACGCGGCGAGTAACACGACCGCAACGACGAATACGCGGGCCATCACGCTCTAGGGTCTCACGCCGTTTCGTTTGTGAGTGGCCATTCAGTGGCGAGGTCCGGTACCAGCGAGCAACCACGCGGTCGGGCGCGGCGGGAGCTCGGTCGAGCTCATCGTCGACCACTGGACGGTCGTCATGTTCGAAGGCGCTATCAGGCGGTTCAAGGATCCGGCGAGCATCCTCTCCGCGCATTACGTCATCGGGTCGGATGGTCGCATCGCGCAGCTCGTGAGCGAGGACGACACCGCTTACCACGCCGGCGTGTTCTCGGTGAACCAGCGTTCGATCGGCATCGAACACGAGGCCGGTCCGGCAATGCCGCCCAGCGACGCGCTCTCCGCCGCATCCGCGCGCCTTCATGCCGACATCGCGAGCCGGTACGGACTCGCGCTCGCGGTCGGCACGACCGTTCTCCCGCACCACGCGATCGTGCCGACGGAATGTCCGGGCACGCTCGACCTTGATCGCATCGTTCGCGAAGCTCTGGAGGAGGACGACATGTTCACCGAAGAAGATCGCCGCAAGCTCAACCGCGTGTACGACCACCTCGAGGCGTATGAGCCGCTCGTTTGGACGACGCGCCTTCAGCGGTGGCTCGCGAAAGCCCTCGGGAGCGGAGTGCCGAACGCTGACCTTTCGGGACCGGACGTCGAGACGGGGCAGGCGTTCGACGCGAAGACGGCTTCGCGGCGCTAACGGTCCCGCGGGTGCGCGGCGTGCTCAGTGCATCTCGAAATCTCGAAACGAGAGCTCGACCCAAATTGTCCGAGACTTCGCGAGCACCGCATCGACCTCGTCAGGCGTCGCGTCCACTCCGGCGTGGGCCCACAGGTGGCCACGGCGGCCGGTGGCTAGCGTCCACCCCTCGAGGAGGGATACAGAGATGCGAGCTTGGACGGGCCTCTTAGCGCTCGTACGCGGAGATCTACGTCCACACGACCCCGGACTTTCGTGAGGCGGCGAGCGAGGCTGAGTTCGTGAACTTCCTCGGCACGATCCGGCGCAAGCTAGGGCAGTGGCGTGACAGCGAGCTCAGGGGACATCCAGGTGAACTACGACAGCGACGGCACGTCGATCTGGATGAGCTACGAGACGAAATAAGCGGATGGCAGCGCGACCGAGCAGTTCATCTGGGTGACCGATGGAGACAAAA
>DASWCR010000061.1:0-1693 GCA_036389995.1 Candidatus Limnocylindria bacterium
GCGCCGCGGGTTCCTATTTTCGATCACGTCGTTGGGAGGTGGACTCGTGATGGAGACGAGTGAGCGCATTCGTGTCGTGGTGGCTGACGATCACCCCTCCACTCGGGAGAACCTGCGCTATCTGCTGAACGCCGAAGCGGACCTCGAGGTGGTCGGCGCCGCGCAAAACGGCATCGAGGCATTGCGTCTCATCGTTGAGCTGCGGCCGGACGTCGCGGTCCTCGACCGGGAGATGCCCTTGCTCGACGGATTGGAGGTGGCCGCGCGGCTCCAACGGGAGCAGCTACCGGTGCGCGTCGTCCTGTTCACGCTCGATGCCGAAGTCTTCGGAGAGCTTCGGGGCGGCGTCGTGGTCGCGAAAGACGCGCCGCTGGCGGTGCTTCTCGCGGCGATCCGCGGTCCCCGGCATCGCGAGCCGGTGGTCCACGCTGCGCGGCCGCTTCGAGTGTTGGTCGTCGAGGACGATGACAACACGCGGCAAGCTCTCGTGGACTTCCTGAGCGATGAAGGCTTCCTGGTGGAGTCGGCTCTCGACGGCCAGGAGGCCCTCGGCGTTGCCGCCAGCGGCGCTATCGACGTCATCGTCTTGGATCTTTGGCTCCCGGTCCTCGACGGCGCCGCGTTCGCGGACATTTGGCGGAAGCATCCCAGCAGCGAGCGCGTGCCGATCATCGCCATGAGCGGGTTGCCGCAAGGCGAGGCGATCGCCGCCGGAGTCGGCGCGGCTGCATTTCGCAGCAAGCCGTTGGACCTTCCGAAGCTCGCGGATCTCCTGCGCACGACCGCGATCCGGAGCGGCGCGGAGCCTCGTGCGTAACTAGTCTCCCCACCCCCCCAACCGCGCGCGACGGACTCCTCTTCCCCATAGATGGAGTCCGTCGCGATGTTTAGGGCCGCTAGAGGCGCGGTCGATGCTTCGCCATATATGCGGCGGCCTCGGCGCGCCGCGACAAACCAAGCTTGTCGAGGATCCGGCTCACATAGTTCTTCACTGTCTTCTCGGACAGGAACAGCGTCTCGCTGATCTCACGGTTGGTGCGACCCTCGGCCAGTCCCGCGAGAACCTTGCGCTCCTGTTCCGTGAGCGAGGCAAGCGCGGGGTCGTCACCGCGGCCCTGGCGCAAGCGCTCGAGCACCTTGCCGGTCACGTCCGGATCCAACAAGGAACGACCAGAGGCGACTGCGATGACGGCGTCGACCACCGCCTGGCCTCGGGTCTGCTTCAGGAGGTACCCGGAGGCGCCGGCGATGATCGAAGCAAAGAGCGCCTCGTCGTCAGCGTACGACGTAAGCATGATCACCTTGGTCTCCGGCCGCGTCTCCCGGATCGCCCGACACGCTTCGACGCCCGACCCATCGGGAAGGCGCACGTCCATGATCACGACGTCCGGCTTCGTACGCGTCGCGGCTTCGACGACCTCGGCCACGGTGCCGGCCTCGCCCACGACGCTCATGCCCTCTTGACGTGCGATCAGGCCACGCAAGCCTTCGCGCACGACCTCATGGTCATCGCACAGCAGGATGCGTGTCTTCTCGGTCGTCAACGCGCGACCTCCGGACGGATCGGCAGCTCAAAGCGTAAACGCGAGCCGCTCCCTGGAGCCGCTTCTACGTGGAGCTGGCCACCGACCGCGAACGCGCGCTCGCGCATGTTCCGCAGACCGTGGCCTTCGGTCGCGTTCGCGTAGTCGAA
>DASWCR010000062.1:0-2758 GCA_036389995.1 Candidatus Limnocylindria bacterium
CACAACGTGGCGCACGGTCTCGATGCGCGGGGGATACGCGCACGCGTCGTGCGCGCGCTCTCGCCGATCGCATGAAGGTCGGACTCCAGCTCGTCTCGTTCACGTGGCCGGGCGGCGCGCCGCAGATCGCACGCCGGCTCGCGGAGATCGCACGCACGGCGGAGGAGGCTGGGTTCCACTCGCTCTGGGTGATGGATCACTACTTCCAGATCCCGCCTTGGGGCAAGCCCGAGGACCATCCGATGCTCGAGGCGTACTCGACGCTCGGATATCTCGCCGCGGCGACCGAGCGCATCCGTCTCGGCGTTCTCGTGTCGGGCGTCATTTACCGTCCACCCGCCGTGCTGATCAAGGCCGCGACCACGGTCGACGTCCTCTCCGGCGGGCGCATGTACTTCGGCGTCGGCGCGGCCTGGTTCAAGGGTGAAGCCGACGCGCTGGGCATCGCGTTCCCTGAGCTCCGCGAGCGCTACGCGCTCCTCGAGGACACGCTCCGCCTCGCGAGGCAGACCTGGGCCGGCGACACTGCGCCATTCGAGGGAAAGCGCGTGCGCGCCGCGTATCCGCTCAGCAATCCGCGGCCGCTCTCATCGCCGCGGCCGAAGATCATGGTGGGCGGCGACGGACCGAAGCGCACGCTCCCGCTCGTCGCCAAGTACGCCGACGCATGGAACGTGATCACGAGCCCCTCGCGCATCGACTTTCATCGCGACCGGCTCAAAGCGGAGTGCGATCGCATCGGCCGAGCAGTCGACGAGATCGAGGTCACCGCGCTCGATCCGGAGGACCTCCGCAGCGAGGAGGTCGCGGGTTACAAGTGGTCGCCGCGCTGGGAGGTCGAACGCCTCGGCCAGTGGCGCGAACGCGACGTCGACCACGTGATCGTGAACATCGACGCAGACCCGGCGAACCTCCGACGCTTCGGCACGGAAGTCATTCAGGCGGCGGCGTAGCGCTCTCCGGCTGGCAGTCTGTTTTGCGGGTGTGACACGCTGTGATCACCGCAACTCGCGCAAAAGGGGAGCGTGACATGTCCTCAACCATCACCGACGCCGACGCTGTATCCCGCAACACCTCCGAGCAGATCGAGCGTGCGAACGCGACCGATCGGACTCCCGTGGTCTTCGTTCATGGGCTCTGGCTTCTCCCGAGCAGTTGGGATCGGTGGGCCACGCTCTTCGACGAGGCCGGCTACGCCGCGATCACGCCAGGATGGCCAGACGATCCGGAAACAGTCGAAGAGGCCAAGGCACATCCCGAGGCGTTCGCCCACAAGATGGTCGGACAAGTCGCCGATCATTTCGCCAAGGTGATCGGCCGACTCAAGAAAAAGCCGATCGTCATTGGACATTCGTTCGGCGGACTCATCACACAGATGCTCGCTGGACGGGGCCTCGCGGTCGCATCGGTGGCGATCGATCCGGCTCCCTTCCGCGGCGTGCTGCCGCTGCCGCTGTCCTCGCTCAAATCGGCGTCGCCGGTGCTTGGCAATCCCGCCAACCGGGGCCGCGCGATCGCGCTCACGTTCGAGCAGTTCAAGTACGGCTGGGCCAACGCTCTCGGCGAGGACGAGGCGAAGGACCTCTACCAGAAGTACCACGTGCCGGCATCCGGCGCGCCGCTCTTCCAGGCGGCCACCGCCAACCTCAATCCTTGGACCGAGGCGAAGGTCGACACCGAGAACGCCGCGCGCGGGCCGCTCCTGATCATCGACGGCGAGAAGGACAACACCGTCCCGTGGGCGATCGCGGACGCCTCGTACAAGAAGCAAAAACGGAACCCCGGCGTGACCGAGATCACGAAGGTACCCAACCGCGGGCACTCGCTCGTCATCGACAGCGGCTGGCGGGAGGTTGCCGACACGGCGCTCGCGTTCGTAAAGCGCTACGCCTAGTCGTCACAGCCGGCGCGCGATAAAGCGCTAAGACTTACGCGACAGATGGACACAGACGTCATCGTCGCAGGACTCGGTGCCCACGGCAGCTCGGCCGTTTACCGGCTCGCCGCGCGCGGCGCGTCGGTCCTCGGTTTCGATCGATTCGCGCGCGGGCATACCCTCGGCTCGTCCGGCGGCCTCTCGCGGATCATCCGCCTCTCCTATTACGAGCACCCCGATTACGTTCCGCTCCTCCGCCGCGCGTGGACGCTCTGGCGCGACCTCGAGCGCGAGAGCGGCGAGACCCTTCTCACCGAGACGGGCGGCCTTTATGCCGGCGATCCAACCGGCGAGCTCGTCAGCGGCGCCCTCCTGAGCGCGCGTACGCATCACCTCGAGCACGAGGTGCTCGACGCCTCGGCGCTCCGCGGGCGTTACCCGCTCTTCGAATGGCCCGATGGATGGCAGGGGGTGTTCGAGAAGCAGGCCGGATGGCTCGCGCCGGAGCTCTGTATCGAGACCCACGTGCGTCTTGCGGAGGACAGCGGCGCGACGCTGCGCTTCGACGAGCCGGTCGAGCGATGGGAATCGACGCCTGACGGCGTCCGCGTCACCACCTCGACGGGAACGTTCGATGCGAAGAAGCTCGTCATCGCGGCGGGCGCGTGGGAATCGCAGCTCGCGCCCTCGCTCGCGTCGGAGCTCTCGGTCGAGCGCAGCGTCCTCCTCTGGTTCGAGCCGACGGCCGAGCGCGACGCGTTCGCGCGACTGCCGATCTACATCGTCGACGACACCGACCGCATCTTCTACGGCTTTCCCTACATCGAACGCCAGGGCGTGAAGGTCGCGGGTCTCCACTTCGGCGACAGGGCGGATCCCGAC
>DASWCR010000063.1:0-26018 GCA_036389995.1 Candidatus Limnocylindria bacterium
GTCGACGAGATCGACAGGCAACTGGGCAACGCCGACCGGCGCCCACAAGTCGACTGACCCAAATGCGTCCAACCTGCTCCCCACAGCATGGGCGATGGTAGGCCGCTCCCCTAGCTGAGGCTGCTAGGGACCGACGCTGGGCATCGCCCCGTTTCGGCAACGTATCGATTGCCGAAGCCGTCTTAAGCAGCTGGTCAGACCAGCCGACTCAGAGATCACACGAGGCAAAGGGAGGACTAACTATGCGTCGTCTGGTCGCGGCAGTCGTCGCGTTGGCTGCGCTCGTTCTTGGCGGCGGGGCTGGCTACTCCGGCTTCTAGATAGCGCAAGGCCCTACATAAAGCGCGAATTGGGTCTGGGAGAGGATATTTTCGTCCTCTCCTACTTGTATTTGGCTCGGTCCCGAGGCCCAAGTCGACGAAGGGCTCCCGTATTCTCTCCAAGCCGTGCTACCCGAAGCGATTCCGTCCAATCTCCGCGCTCTTGTCGTTGGCGTCATTTGTGCGGGGGCGGTCATCCTCTTCCGCGCCACCGTTCCATATCCGGGCGATTTGGATCTCAGCCGAGTGCTGTTTTGGACACTCATCACGCTGACAACAGCAGCCTTCCCCGTAAAACTACCCGGCGGTGTGGTTGCGCACATTACGACCGCGCCGATCATTGCCGCAGTCTTCGATAGCCAGCTCGTGAACCCCTTCGCAGTCTGCTGGATCGCTCTGATCGGAACAACTGAAATACGAGACTTGCGACGTGAAGTCGCTTGGTACGGGACGCTCTACAACAGGTTCGCTTACGTTCTCGCGGCCTTCGCGGCTTGGCTAATTTTCAATTTCGCGCAAGCCGTGCTGAAGGCTGACGAGGCTTTCGGCACGATTGCGCTGATTGTGTTGGTTGGACTCGCCTTCAGCGTCACGAACATGTTTCTGGCGGTGGCTGCGGCAAGCCTCCGGACCAATTCACCCATGGCGCGAATTTGGGCACTAAGTGTGAGCAACACGCTCTTTGGGACGATCGCTCTCGTCTTTCTTGGTTGGCTGATGGCAGAGGTCGCCACGAAAGTTGGGCTGTGGGCCTCCGTTCTATTCATGGTGCCGTTGCTTTTGGCACGCTACTCATTTACCAAGTACGCCGAAACACGCGCGATGTTCCTTGGGACCGTAAGCGCCCTTTCACAAGCAATCGACGCCAAAGACGGATTCACCCGTGGCCACGCCGATCGTGTCTCACGAATCGCTGGCGCAATCGCGCGGGAGATGGGGTTGTCGGAGCGAAACATCGAAGAAATCGAGTTAGCCGGCATGCTCCATGACATAGGAAAGATAGGCGTCGAGGACCAAATCTTGATGAAGCCCGCCCGTCTAGACCCACATGAACAGGAGCTGATGCGGCGGCATCCCATCTATGGCGCCTCGATTCTCGAACCCTCTGAGTCACTACGGCCGCTTGTTCCCTTGGTCTTGCACCATCATGAGAACTTTGATGGAAGCGGCTACCCGGAAGGCCGCAAAGGCGAGGACATCCCCTTGGGTTCGCGCATCATCATCGTCGCCGATGCTTACGAAGCGATGACCTCAGATCGCATCTATCGCAAGGCGATTGGCCATGAGAGGGCGATGGACCAACTCAACCGGTACAAAGGAATTCAGTTCGACCCGAAAGTCGTCCGCGCGCTCGGCACACTTATCGAGAAACACGGTGCGGGCGCTTTCGAGGTGAGCGAACTGCCTCCAATCAACTACGAGACGCTGGCGGAGCTTCGCAAGCGGCTGGCGCGCGAGCCACTTGCTCGCGATGCCCATGCTGGTTAGTGGGCTTGTAGCAGGCTTCGTTCTCGGTCTCGCGTCTGGCGGCAACTGGCGGAACCTTCAAAGATTCGATTTGAAGTTGTGGCCCGGGCTCGTTGTTGGAGTCATCGCACGAGCGGTCGCGCCCTTCCTTGGTGAACTAGCCCTCACTGCCTCACTCGCCGGTCTGATGCTCGTAACACTGGTGGCTCTCGTGAATCGCGCCCTGCCAGGGGCCTGGCTGATCGGGGTCGGTTCGCTCCTCAACGCTGTTGTCACGTTCGCTAACGGGGGGATGCCCGTCGACGCTGGCGCGCTCGCTGCGTCAGGGAAGCCGGCGCCCTCTGATGGTCTTCATGTGATTCTCGCGGCCGACACCCGGCTGCCGTTCCTGTCCGATGTCCTGCTGGCTCCGCTCGTGAACAACGTCTATAGCCTCGGGGACGTTGCAATTGCTATCGGCGGTTTCTGGATGGCCTTTCGTCTTCTGAAGCAGCGATGACGACAACACCGGGAGTCACGGCATTGCAGCTGCTTCGCTCCCCGAACTTCAGTGCACTCTGGCTCGCTCAGGTAGCGAGTAGGTTCGGTGATCCGATCACTCTCATAGCTCTCGCGTACGTGAGCTATGTCCGGACACATTCTGCGTTGATCACTGCACTCGCGGTAGTGATCGCGACAATCCCTAACGCTCTCTTCGGTGTGTTCGGCGGCGTCATCGCCGACGCCGTTGGTAATCGACGGGTGATGATTACCTGCGATCTCACGCGAGTTGTGCTCGTCGGCCTAGTCCCCGTAACACTCGGTCTAGACCTTCCACTGATAGTCCCGTACCTATTCGTTTTTGCTGCGGCGGCATGTGGCGCGATCTTCAACCCGGCGCGTCTCGCGCTGGTTCCCCGAGTCGTGGACGTGCGTCATCTTGCTACTGCGAACGCGCTGACGTACTCGAGTGATCGGGCGGTCGAGGTCCTCGGCGCGCTAGCCGCCGGCGTGCTCGTGGCCTTCCTGGGAGAGCGCGCGTTTTACGTCGACTCTCTGACATTTCTCATCTCCGCCGCACTCCTCTTGCGCGTTCGTGTTGACGAGTCGCGTCGCCCTCTTTTTTTGGGGACTCTCGGTCATGAAGCTTTCGACGGACTTAACTTCCTCTGGCGCCACGCGGTTCTGCGCGCGAACACGGTGTTGTCATTGGTTTGTCAGCTTTCCTTGCCGGTGGTGTCCAGTCTTGCGCCTTCGCTTATCTTCCAACGCTTCGCCGCGGGCAACACGGAGTTAGGTGCATCGCAGTTTGGAATAGCGGAGGGTGCAATCGCGGCGGGCGCCGTCGTGGGCGGCGTGCTGGTCACGCCACGGCTCACTCAGGTCGCGAAAGGTCGCCTCGTGCTCGCTGGATTTGCGATGTACGGCCTGGTCTTGATAGCCCTGGCATTCGCGCCGACCTTCGAAGCCGCCGCCGTTCTGTTCGGACTTGGCGGGATCGTGAACGTCCTCTTCTACGTGAATAACTTGACCATCACCCAAGAGCTCACCCCGCCTGACCTACGCGCGCGCGTCTTCGGGACCCGCATCGCGCTTCTCAATCTGAGCTGGCTTCCGGTTATCGTCCTTAGCGGTGCGCTGGCCGACGGCGTGAGCATTCCGTTACTCATCGGGGTCGCTGGCTTGGTGACGGTCATCGGGGCGGTGGTCGGAGCGTTCATCCCGATCGTCCGCGATGTGGCCTGAGCGCCGACCGTACGGACCCGCCCGCCAGGCAGCCCGGTTTGACATGTACGGTCATCGGCACACAAAATGGTCCAGCCGCACGAGGAAGGTCATCCAGCAGCCGATCTTTAGCCCTCGTGAGAAGGAAGCGTACGGAAAGTGGCGCAAAGGACGATTCTGGTCGCGGACGACGACGCCTCCATTCGCTCGCTTCTCAAGCAGTTGTTGTCCGATGAGGGGTACAGCGTGGTCGAGGCGACGACCGGCACCGAGGTCGTCGAGAAGGTCAAAGACACCAATCCCGACCTGGTGATCATGGACGTCCGGATGCCCGAGCTCGATGGCATCGAGGCCCTCTCAAAGCTCAAGGTGAGCTCCCCAAAGACGAGCGTCCTCATCATGACCGCGTTCGGTTCCAGCAATAACGCCATCCGGGCGATGGAGCTCGGCGCGTTCGACTACATCACCAAGCCGTTCGAGCTCGACAAGATCAGCCACACGGTGAAACGCGTTATCGAGTATCGGGATCTCACGAGTGAGGTCCAGGTCCTGCGCGATGAGATCAGCTCCCTGGTGCAGACCGAGCGGATCGTCGGCAACTCGCCCGCGATGCAAGAGGTTTACAAGACCGTCGGAAAGGTCGCCAAGGCCGATGCGACGGTCCTCATCACGGGCGAATCGGGGACGGGCAAAGAGCTCGTCGCTGAGGCGCTCCACTACAACTCGAACCGGCGGTCGGGACCGATCGTCAAGGTGTCGTGCGCGGCGCTTCCCGAGACCCTCCTCGAGGCGGAGCTCTTCGGCCACGAGAAGGGGTCGTTCACCGGGGCTATGACGCAACGCCGCGGCCGCTTCGAGATGGCCGACAAGGGGACGATCTTCCTCGATGAGATCGGCGAGATGAGCCTGCCGATGCAGACGAAGCTCCTCCGCGTGCTCCAGGAGCGCAAGATCGAGCGCGTTGGCTCGTCGCTCCCGATCAAGGTCGACATCCGCATCATCTGCGCGACTAACAAAGACCTGCAGCGACAGGTTGAGCAGCAGAGGTTCCGCGACGACCTCTTCTACCGGCTGAACGTCATCAACATCCACATGCCGCCGCTCCGCGATCGCAAGGAGGACATACCCGCGCTCGTCGAGCACTTCCTCGCGAAGCACCGCTACAGCGCGACCGCGCAGCCGGCGGCCATCAGCGAGGAGGCCCTCAAACGTCTCATGGAGTACGACTGGCCCGGCAATGTGCGCGAGCTTGAGAACGTCGTCGAGCGGGCGGTAGTGCTTTCTCGGGGTCAGATCATCACGAGCAGGGAGCTGCCATTCGGCGACCACGAGGCTGACGGACACGAGGAAGAGGGCGGCGACGAGGTCTCCGTCGAGAAGTCCTTTTTCAAGAAATCGGTCGCCCAGTTCGAGAAGGATCTCATCATGAAAGCCCTCCGCGACGCGACCGGGAACCGCTCAAAAGCCGCGGAAATGCTGGGTATTTACCGCCGACTGCTCTACGCGAAGATCAAGGAATACGGCCTCGAGGGGTACCCCCCGAAGGGCCGGCCAGCGTGATGTTCGCGCTGCTTCGCACATCACTGCGGTTCTTCGTGATCGGCTTCGTTGCGGGAACGCTCTTCGCGCCGCGCTCCGGTGCGGAGACGCGCCAGATGCTCGGCGAGAAGTTCACGGTCATGGTCAATCAGATCCTCGAGCTCGCGGCGCTTCCGCCGATCGAGCCGCAGACCGCAGTGAAAGATGGCGACGAAGCTCGCGCGCGACGGACCGCTCCACGCAGTACGAATGCCCGCACGTCGTCCTAAGCAGAGCGTCGCCGGCCCCATCGTCGTGCGCCTCGTCGAAGCGACGGGTAATTCCACCAAGAGCTGGGACGCGGCGGTTCTCGCGGCGGTGAAGGCGGCGAAGGTGAAGGCTCCGATGGGAGTCGAGGTCGGCCGGCTCTGGGCGGAACTCGATGGCCCGAAGCTCTCCAGGTATCACGCCTCGGTCAAGGTGGCGTACCGGGAGGTCCAGCGCTCGCCCATTCGACCCTCCCGCTAACAGCCAAGTCTCGATATCTGTCCACCTCATTGACACATGATTTGTGCGCCAACAACACTCGCTATCGGAATTCGACGTCAGGGGAGCAACAGCCCGGTGGCGGAGGCTCAAACGCACGACGCGCTCACGCAGGTCTTGATCGCCAACGACGGCGAGGTGCTCGCACGTCTGCGTCTTTCGGCGGCCGAGGCCGCGCGCGTTTGCAACGTCACACCTCGTCAGCTCATCTATTGGACGAAGAAGGGTCTCGTGAAGCCGTCCACAGATGGCGATCACGACTACGACGTCTTCGCGATGGAGAAGGTCATCCGGATCCGGCAAGCGCTCGAGAAAGGGCACTCCCTCGAGAAAGCCGCGCAGCTCGTACAGCGCGAGATCGGCACACTCCAGGCGGAGGCCAAGCGGCTCGAAGAGATGGCCCCGGACGCCCTTGAAGACGAGCTCCGCGCCCGTCTGGAACGGCTCGAGACGCGGATTAACGAGCTCAGGCGTGCGCTTCCGGCCTCTCTCACGATCGCGCGCCTGCGCAAAGCTGTGGCCGTGCTTGCCCGGCTCGACGCGCAGGGCGCCCTCGAGAACTCGCAGGCCAACGGGGACTCCGCAAAGGCCGTCGCGTTGCGGCTTGGCCGGGCGATCGACGAGCTCGAGCTCTTGCTGCGCGAGGTACAGCCCGTCGGGGCATAACGCGCCGGTACGCTTCGTCCGTGCCTGACGCGCTCGCGCTCATCGCCAACGCCGCGGGCAAGCTCACTCGAGAAGGTCTCCGCGCGACCGGCCGCGGCGCGACCGCGCTCCCAGGGCTCGTTGCGCTCACGCTGGATCCCAATTTCATTGGCGCTCTCTCAGCCGAGCTCGAGTACGGCGTCGCGTGCGTCTCCGGTACGAACGGAAAGACGACGACCGCGCGGATGCTTGCGGACGTCTCGCGCACAGCCGGGTGGAATCCGATCCACAACCGGTCCGGTTCAAACCTCGATCGCGGCGTCGCCGCCGCGCTTCTCGCGCACACCTCGTGGTCAGGGGAGCCCGGCGGGAACTTCGGTCTTTTCGAGATCGATGAGGCATCGCTTCCGAGCGCGGTCGGGAAACTGCAGCCGCGGGTCGTCGTCGTCACGAATCTCTTCCGCGACCAGATGGACCGCTACTTCGAGCTCGACACTCTCGCGAAGAAGATCGGAGACGCGCTCGCCGCGCTTCCAGCGACCACGACACTCGTATTGAACGCCGACGATCCGCTCGTCGCGAATCTCGCCCTCCGTCGCGACGCCAAGACGATCTTCTTTGGCGTCGACGATCCGGACGTCGGAGGGGTGGTCCCGCAATCGATCAGCGACGCGACCCGGTGCCCGCGCTGCAAGTCGCCGCTCGCGTACGCCCGCGTCGTCCTCGCGCACGTCGGCGATTGGTCCTGCCCGTCGTGCGGTCTCACTCGTCCGCCACGCGATGTGTCGGCGACGAAGATCCTGCTCGGCCCGGACGGGAGCGAGATCGCGCTCGCGGGGACAGTCGGAAGCATCTTCGAGTCCGTCCGCGTCCCGATCCCGGGTCTGTACAACGCGTACAACGCGCTCGCGGCGCTCGCTGCCGCGCGTGCGCTCGACCTCGGGCTCGCCGAGGCGATCCGTGCGCTCGCCAATTTCCGTCCCGCGTTCGGCCGTCTCGAGAAGATCGAGCACAAGGGGCGGACCCTCAGGCTCGTCCTGGTGAAGAACCCCGCGGGCTTCAACGCGGCGATCGGGGCGTTGCTCGAGACCGGGCGCACACCACGTCTCATCGCCGCGCTGAGCGATCGCGACGCGGACGGTCGTGACGTCTCCTGGATCTGGGATGCCGACTTCGAGGCCCTCGCGCCGTCGGTGGAGCACGCGGTCATCACCGGCCTGCGCGGGCGTGATCTGGCCCTGCGCTTCAAATACGCCGGGCTCGCGAAGGAGCGGATGGAAGTGGTGGACGAGTGGAGCGCGGCAATCGACCGCGCGACGATGCTCGCGCCCGAAGGCGGCGAGGTGGTCGTGCTCGCCACCTACACGGCGATGCAGGCGCTGCGAGCGGTGCTCGCGCGTGCCGGAGCCGCCGTGCCGTTCTGGGAAGATTGAGCTGATGGACCTGCACATCGCCCACCTTTACCCCGACCTCATGAACATCTACGGCGACCGCGGGAACGTCATCGCGCTCGCGCAGCGCGCGAAGTGGCGCGGCATCGAAGTCGAGGTGCGGCCCTATTCGGTCGGCGAGTGGGCCGACCCCGAGTGGCCTGATGTGTGGTTCTTCGGGGGCGGCCAGGACCAGGGGCAGGACATCGTGGGTGCGGATCTAGCGGGAAAGAACGGCGCGGCTCTCCGGAAGTCGGTCGAAGGCGGCGCCGCGATCTTGTCGGTCTGCGGTGGCTACCAGCTTCTCGGGCACGAATACGTCCCGGAGGTAGGGCCGTCGATCCCAGGCGTAGGGATCCTTGACGTCACCACCCGCGCGGGCAAGCGGCGATTCGTCGGCAATCTGCTGGTCGACTCACCGGATGGGCAGCTCGTCGGCTTTGAGAACCACTCCGGCCGAACGTACCTCGGACCTGGGGCGAAGGCGCTCGGGACCGTGATCGCCGGGAACGGCAATAACGGCGAGGACAAGACCGAAGGCGCCGTGCAGGGAAAAGTGATCGGCTGCTATCTGCACGGATCGTGTCTCCCGAAGAATCCGTGGCTTGCGGATCGGCTGCTCGCGTGGGCTCTCGATCGGCGACACAAGGACACCAAGCTCGATCCGCTCGACGATGCCGACGAGGCCGCGGCGCGAGTTCAGGCCAGTGAGGTGGCTCGCACGAGGACATAGGTCGGTACTCCGGTACCGACCCCTAGTCCTATGCGACCCGAGCGCGATCAACTGTTGACTGCGCCGCGTGTTCCGGTGTGCGCTGGTTCGCGGCTCTCTCATCGCGCTGGCCCTCCTGTCGGCCGGAGGATTCGCGGCGAGCGCGGACGATGGCCGGCCGCCGGCGCCGAGCGGCGCCGGCCATCCTCCGAAAGCAAGCCCGATCCCGCTCACCGAGCTCCGGCCGAGCGAGATTCAGACGGCGCCCGCGCCGACGGTCGCGCCCGAATCCGATTTGCTCGGCGAGCCCCTGCGCGCACCGCCACCCAGGAAGGAGCTCGTCCTCTTTGTCGGCGGCTACGGCTCGCGAGCCAACGACGGCGCTTTCGACGACCTCGCGGCACGCTTTCCGGCGGACCGCTATGTGGTGCGAAGGCTTGGCGACGATCCGCGCTTTCCCTACGACACATACGGCGGCGTCGATGAGAACGCCCAGGTCCTGACGGACGAGATACGCAGCATCGGTGGCGACTACTCCGCCGTGAACATCGTGTCTCACTCGATGGGCGGTGTCGTCACCGATCGAGCGTTCGCCAACGGCCTATCCGCCGGTGACGGTGTGCGGACCTTTGTCGCGATTGCCGGACCACACAGCGGTGCCGACTACGCGCGCGCTCCCGCATTTCTTCTTCCGATCATCGGTCCCGTCGAGGACATCGTGCGGGCGGTCGGGGTGGCTGCCGCGCGGGATCCGTCGAGTGACGCGATTCGGGATCTCGCGGTGGCGCGGCCCATCCGCGCGCCGGCCGGCGTAGCCCGGGTGGACGTGAGCCTGGCAACTGATGGACTGGTCAACGAGTTCGATGCTCGCGATCCGGGCGTCCCGCAGCGCGTATTCCTTCCCGCGACGCTGCGCGAGCTCATCGACGGACACGGCGGCAGCCTGGTCAACCGTCAGATCGCCGATCTCGTCGTCGAGACGGTCCGCACGCACGACGTCCCGCCCGACCGCCGCGACCCGCTCACGCGGCTCGTCGCGCCGGTCCTCTGGGACCAGGAGACGCGGCTGTGGCGGCGGTTCCTGCTGGTAGCGGCGCTCGCCGCGGTCTGCATTTATCTCGCGCGCTGGGTCCCGTTCTGCCGCCGCGCGATCGACGGCTTCAACGCCTGGTGCGGCCAGTTCGTGCGCTCGCTCGGTCGATGAAGGGCGAGCGAGGGCAGGCCATCGTCGAGTTCGCTCTCGTCCTGCCGCTCCTGCTCGTCGTAATCCTCGGAGTGGTTCTGGTTGCTGAGATCGGTGTGGCGCGGCTCGCGCTAGAGCACGCTGCCGCAGAAGCGGCCCGTACCGGATCGCTTACGAACTCTGACGATCTCGTCCGCGGGACCGTCGCCGCCGCGGTCGCACCGCTCGATGCCTCGTTGGTGAAAGTGATCATCGAACCGACGGAGAACGAAAGCCCTCGGTCATCGGCGCCTCGAGGGTCGCTTCTTCGCGTCCGCTTGCGCTACGCGATCCCGGTGCCGCTCGGATTCGTCGGCCTCCCTCGTTTGATCGTCGAGGGAGCGGCCGCGCGCCGGGTCGAGTGGACTCCGTGAGCGACGAACGCGGCCAGGCCATTTTGGTCGTCGTGCTTGCGCTCGGAATCGCGGCCACCGCGATCGTCGGCCTTCGCGCCGCTCAGGACGGCATCGTCGCTGGCGCCCGCGCCCGGCGTGCGGGCGAGGCCGCCGTCGAAGCGGCCGCGCAGTCGGTGGCGGATGTCTACGCGGCGCGCCCTGCCGCGGCAAAGGAGCTCGTGCGCGATCCGCGCGTCCTCGAAACAGCTCGAGTCGCGGCCGAAGAGCTCGCACGCGAGAACGATGGCCGCGGCGTCGAGCAGGTCCAGCTCTCGTGCGTCGGTGATCGGATCGAAGCGCGGCTCGTGTTGAGCGGCTACTCGCACCACGCCGGATTCAGAGCACCCGAATGCTCCCCGCCCTGACCTTCACGCCCAGGCGGTTCGCGATTCCTCGGCGCCGACTTCTTCTCGCCGCCGGTGGATCCACGTTGCTGGTCGCTTCGATCCTCTCGACGTTTGTCGTCCCGCCGCCGTCGGCGGAGGACACAGCCGCGAGAACCTCGTTGGCCCAGCGTCTTTCCGCGTCGACCTGGGCGTTCGCGGTTCCAACGGCGTGGCTCGCGGCGCCGCTGGCCGAGGTCCGGAGCGGCGACAGCGTCGATCTCCTGGCCGTCCGCAGCGGCGATCGTCCGCTGGCGGTAGCGATCGCCGCCGATCTCCGCATCATGAGCGCCGACGAGCGCTCGATCGTCTTCGAGGTCGACCAGGAGAGCGCGTCGGCGATCGCGTCGGCGCGTGCGTCGGGACTGCTCATCGTCCCGCTTCTTCGTTCCACGCATTGACGGTCCGCGTCGCGCTCTACGGGGGAGCGGAGCTCGCGACTGCGGCCGAGGTACTCGGTTTGATCACGGTCGAGACGGCGCGAGCCGACCTTGCGCTCGTCGATCTCCGCGATCCGGATTCGCTATCGCAGGCTGCGACGCTGGCGCCGGAGCTTCCGCGTGTCGTCGTCCTCGCCGACGAGCAGGTGGCGCTCGCCGGCGCACTCGGAGTTCCGAGCCGATCCGTCGCGAGGTCGTGCGAGCCGGCGGTGTTGGGACCGCTGATCGCGGCGACTCTCCCCCCGGCCAGGCGGCGCTCGACGCGATCGGTCATGGTCACGTCGGCCCGCGGGGGAGCGGGCAGGTCCCTCCTCGTCGCCAATCTCGCGCGCCGTCTCGCGCCGCTTCGCGCCACCCTCTGTCTGGACCTCAGCGGGGACGGAACGCTGAGCTGGTGGCTCGGCGCGACGAGCGGACGCTGGTCCGATCTCGAGGATCTGACTGACGAGCTGACCGCTGAGCATCTCGGCGTGGTGGCCACCGAGGCCGCGCCTGGCCTGCGCCTCGTCGGCGGCCCCCCGTTCGCCCCGAGCGTCCAACTCGCGCAGTCCGCGTTCCGGGCCGCGCTCGAGCTCTCGGAGATCGTTCTGGTGGATGCGCCGACTCTCGCCGACGAGCGGACTCGACGCCTCGCCAGTTCTGTCGACCGCGTGATTGTGATGAGCTACGACGATCCGATATCGGTCGCGGCGCTCGCGTCCGCGGATGTGCCCGAACGGGCATGGCTCATCGCGTCGCAGTCGATCGCCACATCGCTCGGCGGGCGCGACGTGTTTCGCGCGTTACCCCGCGCCGAGGGCGCGATCGCCGCGGCCACGTCTCGGCCGAACGCGCTCGGTGGAGCGCTGGGCAAGGCCTACGACGGGCTTGCTGAGATCATCGCGATCGACGCCACGTGACGGTCGCGGCGCGCGCCCGCATCGAGCGTGGGGTCGTCGCCCGTCTTCGTGAAGCGCCCGACGGCCGGCCTCGTCGTGAGCAGCTACCGGCGGCGCTGCGCGAGACGCTCGTGGACCAACGGCTCGTCATCCCGGCCGGCGAGCTGCGGCTGCTCGAGCGCTGGCTTGAAGACCGCCTGTTCGGTCTCGGCGAGCTCGCGCCGCTGTTGCGCGACGATCGCGTGACCGAGGTCATGGTCAATGGCACCCGGGGTGTCTGGGTCGAGCGCGACGGGCGGCTCGAGGAGACCGCGATCCATTTCTCCGATCCCGAGGAAATCCTCGTCCTGATCGAGCGCCTCGTCGCGCCCCTCGGCCGGCGGATCGATCTCGCAAGTCCTCTCGTGGACGGTCGCCTTCCC
Organism: Candidatus Limnocylindria bacterium; assembly: GCA_036389995.1. Lineage (GTDB taxonomy): Bacteria > Chloroflexota > Limnocylindria > P2-11E > P2-11E > 3-1-20CM-2-70-9. The sequence goes on from DASWCR010000063.1 coordinate 12,083, forward strand.
GATGGCTCCCGCGTACACGCGGTGATCCCACCGATATCCCTCGTCGGGCCCGTCCTCACGATCCGTCGCTTCGGGCAACGTGCGCTCAGCCCCGAGGACCTCGTGCGCAACGGGACCCTATCGCCGGATGCGATGGCGTATCTGGTCCGCGCCGTGCGTGAGCGGCGAAGCGTGCTCGTTTCAGGAGGCACCTCGAGTGGCAAGACCACGACGCTCAACGCACTCGCCTTCGCGGTGGGCGATCGCGAGCGCATCGTGACCATCGAGGACGCGGCCGAGCTTCGCCTTCCGCAGCCCAACGTGGTCGCTCTGGAAACACGCGCGCCCAGCGTCGAAGGGTCCGGCGCGGTCGACGTGCGGGCGCTTCTCCGCGCGGCGCTTCGGATGCGCCCAGACCGGATCGTCGTCGGCGAGGTCCGCGGTGGTGAAGCCCTCGACATGTTGCAGGCGATGAACACCGGGCACCGCGGCTCCTTGACCACCGCGCACGCGAACGGTGCTCCGCACGCGCTCATGCGGATCGAGACGATGGCTCTGATGGGTGGCATCGATCTGCCGCTCGAGGCCATACGCGAGCAGATACGTCGCGGCATCGATGTAGTCGTGCATCAGGAGCGTGACCCTGCGGGGGCCCGGAGGATCGTTGAGATCGCGGAGCTCTCGCCTGAGCGCGGCGATCCCTACACGCTCACTCGGGTTTACCCGTGATCGCGATGCTCCTCGCGGCCGCGGGCGTGACCGTCCTGGTCCTTATCGACGAGCGACGCGGCGCGGCGGCCCTCGCGGCGGCGGCGCGGCTCGATCCTCGCGCGCGCTCGGGCATGCGGGAGTGCCGCCTCGCGCTCCCTGGGCTTGTCGACGCGGTCGCCGCGGCGCTCTCCAGCGGCCTCTCGGTGCAGCTCGCGCTCAGCGAGGTAGCGCCGACTCTGCCCCGTGCCCTCGCGGCGCCGACCGAGCGCGCCGCGGCGTCGATGATGCTCGGCGCCTCCGTCGACGAGGCCGTCGGTGCGTACGCCGGCGTCGTCGCCGGCGAGGACCTCGCGCCTTTCGCGATCGTTCTCGGTGCGTTCGCGCGGAGCGGCGGCAAGATCGGGAGGAGCCTCGCGCGCGTCGCGACACTGCTGCGTGGACGCATCGCGCTCGAGGACGAGCGCAACGCGCTCACGGCGCAGGGACGGGTATCGGCGATCGTGCTCGTCGCGCTTGCGCCCCTCGGTGGAATGTTCTTCGCGGTCATGACGCCTGAATACCTCGCGGTGATGTTCGATCGTGGTCGTTTCCTTCTCGTCGTCGCCGTCACGCTCGAGATCGTCGGCGGACTCTGGCTGTGGCGGATCCTCCGGCTTTCGTCACCGAGCGCCGATCTGGCGACGCTTCTCGACGCGGTGATCGTGGGCCTCGAGGCGGGCCTCACGTTCGAGCTCGCTCTCGCGGCTCTGGTGACCCGTGCTCCGATGGTGGCGCGGCTTCCGGAGGCGCGGCGCCTTCTCGCGGACCTTGCTTTGGGGCGCGGCGCCAGCGAAGCGTTCGCCGCCTTCGGCAACGCTGGGCCGACCGAGGCTCGCGTCGCCGCGTTGGTGCGCGCCGCGACGCGATTCGGCTCGCCTCTCGCGAGCCTTCTCGTCACTCAGGCCGATGCGCTGCGTACGAGCGACCGTCGACGTGCCGAAGCGCAGGCGCGTCGGCTCCCAGTACTAATGCTTTTCCCGCTGGCCGTATGCATCCTGCCCGCGCTGCTTTGTGTTTTTCTGGGACCTCCCCTCCTGTCGCTATTGGCCTAGTTCGTCTGGCGCGGTGTCAAAACGGGAGACAACTGACCAAATTGCGGGCGGACGCTTGTTTCGGAAGGCAGAATTGGGCCTAGCCCAAACGGCGGAGGTACGACCTTCCTAGTTGTCGGAGGTCCGCCAGACGGGCAGGCTTGCACACAGATCGACAGGAAAGGGGGACCGAATAATGCTCGCATTCCTGCGCGACGACGAAGGCCAGGGTCTGGTCGAATACGCACTTATCATCGCCGTCATCGCCATCGCCGTTATCGTCGCGATGATCTTCCTTCGCGGCCAGATTACGAACATCTTCAGCAACATCGGCAACAACCTCACCTAAGCATCGCGAATTGCTGAATACGACGACCGGGCGGCGCCTCAAAAACGCCGCCCGGTCCGTCTTCTAAGGGGAAATCGAAATAGACGCGGTACGAGCGGTCGAGGACGTCATCCTGGTCGCCTTCGTTGTCGCCGTTGTCTACACGGACTGGCGCTACCGGCGGATCCCAAACGCCTTCACCTATCCAGTCATGGCCGCGGGCCTTGTGCTGGGAGCGCTCGAGGGAGTGCCCGGCGGGGTGTTCGCGAACGGTCTCTTGGATCACGTCGCCGGACTCGTCGTCGGCTTCCTCGTCGCGTATCCGTTCTATGCGATGGGCGGCCTGAAGGCGGGTGACGGTAAGTACCTCATGGCGGTCGGTGGGTTGCGCGGGCTCGGGCTCCTCATCGGCGGCGCGGTGTACGGCGCGCTTCTCGGGGGCGTCATCGCGCTTGGCTTCATCGCGGTCCGTCGGCTCCGGCCAGCGAACGGAGCTGACGCGACGATGGGCGGGGTCATGAAGACCTGGATCCCGTACGGCGTGGCGCTCGGACTCGGCACCCTCGTCGCGCTCGCGCTCGAGCTTTCCGGACGCTTCCCCGGAGCAACGATGTGATCGCCACTGCGACACCCGTCTCGTACAGCGACCGCTTGCCTGTATATTGCCGACCGGGCGGAACGCGCGAACAACGTGACTCCGCGAGCCAACGTTAGTCAGGGGAGTTATGGCCGAAGCCGAGAAGATACGCATCCTGATCGTCGACGACATCGCCGACACTCGCGATAACCTCGCGAAGCTGATCGGCTTTGAGCCGGATATGGAAGTCGCCGGCACCGCCGACGGTGGTCAGGCTGCGGTCAATCTCGCCAAGAAAGAGCGGCCCCACGTGATCCTCATGGACATCAACATGCCCGACATGGATGGGATCACGGCCACCGAGATCATCTCGAACACCGTGCCCGAGTCGCCGATCATCATGATGAGCGTCCAGGGCGAGCAGGATTACCTGCGCCGCTCGATGCTTGCCGGCGCGCGCGAGTTCCTGGTGAAGCCGTTCTCGGCGGACGAGCTGATCAACGCGATCCGCCACGTCCACGAACTCGAGAAGGTGAAGCGCGCCCGCTACGCGGCGGCCGCGCCCGCAGCGGCGGCCCCGGTAAATCCCCTCGCAGCGGTGCCGGGCGCCCGGCAGACGGGCCAGATCATCACGTTCTTCTCGCCAAAGGGCGGGGTCGGGCGTACGACGATCGCGACGAACCTGGCTGTCGCGCTGCACCAGCTGACCCAGAAGCCTGTCGTTCTCGTGGACGGGAGCCTCCCCTTTGGCGACATCGCCGTGATCCTCAACATGAGCCCAAAGGCGAAAACCATCGCCGACCTGATTGGATCGTTCGAGAACACCGACTCCGACGTGCTCGAATCCGTGCTCGTCTCGCATTCCACAGGCATCAAGGTCCTTCTCGCGCCCCCGACGCCGGAGTCGGCCGAGCTCATCACAGGCGCGAACATGAAACACGTCCTCGAGCTCCTGCGCGAGCGCTACGCCTACATCGTGGTCGACACCTGGCCCTCATTCCAGGAGCAGGTGATCACGATGCTCGACGTGGCCGACGTGATCCTGACGCTCATGACGCTGGAGATCACGAGCCTCAAGAACGTGCGCGTGTTCATGGAGATCGCCGAGAAGCTTGGGTACGGCAGCGACAAGGTGCAGCTTGTCGCGAACCGCAATGACAGCTCCGGTGGCATCAAGGCGTCGGACGTCGAGGCCAGCCTCGGCCGCAAGATCCCACACACGATCGTTTCCGACGGGCGAACACTGGTACTGGCCGTGAATCGCGGGGTGCCATTCGTTATCAGTCATCGTGAGAGTCAGGTCGCAAAGGACATCTTTACCCTTGCTCAGCGCATCACGGCCGAGGCGCCTGAGGCAGCCGCGGCTGGCGCCCCGAAGGCGGCGGCCCGCACCGGGGGCATGCGTCTCTTCGCTCGTTAGCTCCTCGCGCTGATCCCCGTCTGAACCCTTTACATACGTTTTCCGGCAATACATTTCGCTGTCGAGGGAGCAGGCGCCTGGATAACGGGCGCCGGAAGGCAGGGTTAAACACGCACAGATGTCGCTTCTGAGACGCATCGAAGGCGCCCGCCCCGGTCAGCCGGAACAGCCCCAGCAGCCTGGCGCACCCGGAGGACAGCAGCCCCCGAAGCCGCCCGCAGAGGGTCCGCTCTCGCAGTCCGCCTCGCCCGCGCGCGACGCGCAACGCGACGTTCGCTCGCGTCTGCAGAGCCGGATCATCAACAACCTGGACCCGCGACTCGATCTGTCCGACGCGAAGGCGGTCAAGTCGTCCATCGAGGAAATGTTCAACAAGTTCATTGATGAGGAAGGGATCGTCGTCACGCGTGTCGAGCGTCAGCGAATGCTCGAGCAGATCATGGACGAGATCCTCGGCTTCGGCCCGATCCAACCGCTCCTGAACGACGACACCATCACAGAGATCATGGTCAACGGGCCCTTCCGCACGTACGTGGAGCGCAAGGGCAAGCTGCAGCTCTCTGACGTGACGTTCGTCAGCGACGAGCACGTCTCCCGAGTGATCGAGCGGATCATCGCGCCGATCGGACGGCGCGTCGACGAAGCGAAGCCGTTCGAGGACGCGCGTCTCCCGGATGGCTCGCGCGTGAACATCATCATCCCGCCACTCGCGCTCAACGGGCCCGTCGTCACGATCCGAAAGTTCCCCAAGTACCGCATCACCGTCGAGGACTACATCAAGTTCGGCACGGCGACGGCCGAGATGATGGAGTTCCTTCGCGCGTGCGTGGAAGCGCGCCTCAACATGTACATCTCCGGCGGCACGGGCTCAGGAAAGACGACGCTCCTCAACATCCTCTCGGGCTTCATCCCTGAGGACGAGCGCATCATCACGATCGAGGACGCCGCCGAGCTCAAGCTCGTTCAGGACCACGTCGTTCGCCTCGAGTCGCGCGCCGCCAACATCGAAGGCAAGGGCGCCGTCACGATCATGGACCTCGTCCGCAACGCCCTCCGTATGCGCCCTGAGCGCATCGTCGTCGGTGAGACGCGTGGTGGCGAGGCCCTCTCGATGCTCCAGGCCATGAACACGGGCCACGATGGCTCGCTCTCGACGGGCCACGCAAACTCCCCGCGAGACATCCTCGCCCGTCTCGAGACGATGTGCCTCATGGCCGGCGTGGAGCTGCCCGCCCGCGCCATCCGCGAGCAGATCGCGAGCGCCCTCGACCTCATCATTCAGATCTCGCGGCTCAAGGACGGGTCGCGCAAGATCACGAACATCACCGAGGTCCAAGGAATGGAGGGCGAGACGATCGTCCTCCAAGACGTGTTCGTCTTCGAGCAGACCGGCTACGTCGACGGAAAGGTCCAGGGGCGCCTGCGGCCCACAGGCATCCGTCCCAAGTTCTCCGAGAAGTTCGAGGCGGCAGGCATCAAGCTCCCGCAGAACGTCTTCGGCGACATGTCCGCCGGCCTCCGTTGATCGGTCTCGAGTACATCCTTCCGGCGGCCGCCTTCATCGGCGTGCTGTTCTTCTTCTGGGGGATCTCGTCGATGCTCGGCGGAGGTTCCCCCGAGTCCCTCGGCGCGCGCATGCAGCGCTACGCCGGCGGCACGCAGACCGCGACCCCCGAGGCGAAGAAAGAACGCAAGAAGGGGCGCCGGGAGATCGATCCGTTCGCGACGCTGTCAGGCGACGTTCAGGACAAGCGCTTCTCGTCAAAGGTCCAGCGCGACCTCGCGCGCGCCGACCTTCGCCTCCGAGTCGCGGAGTACTACTACATCCGCATCGGCCTGGCGCTCGGTCTCGCCGCGGTCCTACTGCTGCTGCGCGATCCCCTCTCCGCCGTGGTGGGGGCGCTCCTCGGCTACTTCCTGCCGCGGATGTGGGTCGGCCGGCGCATCGGCAGTCGCCTCAACGCTTTCAACAAACAGCTTCCCGACACGATCACTCTCCTTTCGAACTCCCTCCGCGCGGGCTCGAGCTTCCTCCAGTCGATCGAGCTCGTGTCTCGCGAGTCGCCTTCGCCCATGGGTCCGGAAATGGGCCGCGTCGTCCGTGAGGTGAACCTCGGTCTGAGCATGGAGGAGGCGCTCTCCAACCTGGTCCGGCGGATCAAAAGCGATGACCTCGACCTCATGGTCACGGCCATCGGCGTGCAGCAGCAGGTCGGTGGAAACCTCGCGGAGATCCTCGACACGATCGCCTTCACCATCCGCGAGCGCGTCCGCATCAAAGGCGAGATCCGCACCCTGACCGCGCAGGGACGCTACTCGGGCTATCTCGTCGCGTTCCTGCCAATCGCGATCATGGTCACGCTGAACTTCATCAACCCCGAGTTCATGCAGCCGCTCTTCACCGAGCTCATCGGGCAGATCCTGCTCGTTGTCGGTGCGATCATGATGACCATCGGCTTCTTCGCGATCCAGAAGATCACGGACATCAAGGTCTAACCGTGGAGATCCTGATCCTCGCCGGCGTCGTCGCGTTCGGAGTCTTCCTCGTGTTCGCGTCGTTCCTCGTGGGTCAGCAGCTCGACCCGGTGCAGGCACGACTCCAGCAGATCTCGGTTCGTCCGAGGACCCTGGAAGAGCTCGAATTGCAGCGGCCGATCGCCGAGCGAACCCTGAAGCCGATCGTCCAGGGCCTCGCGGCGGTCATCTCGCGCTTCTACCCGGCCAACACGGCGAAGTCGCTCCAGATCCGGCTCAAGCGCGCAGCGATGGAGACGACGAGCGTCGAGTTCTTCCTCGGCGTCAAGGCGTTCGTCGGAATCGTCGCCGCCATCGCGGGGTCGTCCTTGCTGAACCTGATCACCGGCGACTCTCTGGCCACGATCGGTGGTCTGTTCGGCGGGCTGATCCTCGGCTTCCTCATACCGGACTTCTATCTCAACAGCCGGGCCGGCAGCCGGGCCAACGCGATCCTCAACCAGCTTCCCGACGCGCTCGACCTCCTCACGATCTCGGTGGAGGCCGGTCTGGGATTCGACGCCGCGATCATCAAAGTCACGGAGAAGCTCAAGGGGCCGCTCACCGAGGAGCTGAAGCGCGCCGCCGCCGAGCAGCGCGTCGGCAAATCGCGTCAGGAGGCGCTCCGCGGCATCAACGAGCGCGTCGAGGTGAAAGAGCTGCAGAACCTCATCTCGGCCATCATCCAGGCCGACCAGCTCGGTGTGTCGATGTCGAAGGTGCTCCGCATCCAGTCCGAGCAGATGCGCACCGACCGCCGGCAGCGTGCCGAGGAAAAGGCGGCGCGCGCCCCGATCCTCATCATGCTCCCGACCGTCGGTTGTATCTTCCCCTCGCTCTTCATCGTCATCCTCGCGCCCGCCGCGCTCTCCGCGATGAAGTCCTGCGGCTCGGTCTAGAACGCTCCGCGGTCCCATCACGATCACGAACCGCACGCGCGGTACCGTGCTCGCCACGCGCTGCGATGTCGCCAACAGCTTCCTGACCCGCGGCTTCGGGCTCATCCCCCGATCCGGTCTGGCGGACGGCGAGGGTCTCCTGATCACAAAGACCGGATCGATCACGATGTTCTTCATGCGATTCGCGATCGACGCGCTTTTTGTGGACCGATCGATGCGCGTCCTCCGGGTCGCCGAGAACCTTCGTCCCTGGGTGCCCGCTGTCGGCGCCCCGCGCGGCACCGACGGCGTGCTCGAGCTTCCAGCGGGGACCGCGGCTCGGACCGGCACGCAAGCCGGTGACGAACTCATCTCGTCGGAGGCGGCCCCCCGGTGATGGAGCTCGCGCTCGCGGTCCGCGACGTCCTCCTGGTGCCGCGCTGCGCGGGCTGCGGTGAGCCCGGGAGCTGGTTCTGCGTCCCCTGCCGCGTCCAGTGCGAGCCCGTCGCGCACGACGGCCGCCTGCCGATCCGCGCGGCCGGCGCGCACGCCGGACCCCTCCGAGCCGCGGTTCGCCGGCTCAAGTACGGCGGCGAGGCCGGGTTGGCCGAGGACCTCGGCGCGCTCGTCGCGGTCGAGCTCGCCCGCGATCTTGCGCGGGGCGTGACGGTCGACGCGGTCGTCCCGGTGCCGCTCCATCGTTCGCGAGCCGCGGCGCGCGGCTATGACCAGGCCTTCCTCCTCGCCCATGCCGTCGCGGCCCGCACCGGCCTACCGCTGCGGACTGCGCTGCACCGGATCCGTGGCGGCCGTCCCCAGGTCGAGCTCGACCGGGTCGCGCGTGCCGCGAACATCCGCGGAGCGTTCGTCGCGGAGGCGGGCTCGCTCCGCGGCCTGCGCGCGGCGCTCGTCGACGACGTCGCGACGACCGGCGCAACCCTGATGGATGCGGCCGCCGCCGCACGCGCCGCCGGCGCGCGCACCGTTCGCGCGTACGTCGTTGCGGTGGAGGAGTGACGCGCTCGCGCTGGCTGGTGCGCGGCCTTCTTTTATTCGTGCTCGCCTTTGCCAACCTGAACGACATTCGCCCCGAGGCAACGCCCGGCGGGGAAGCACCGGGTCTTTGGTCCCCGGACGTGCTCCCGAACGCGCTCTTCGCGTGGACGGTGATCAAGGAGCACGACGTCGATTACGACGAGTTCACCGTGCCGAAGGGCGGCACCGCGGCCAAGCTCGACCGCGAGGCGTACTTCTTCCGAGCCTGCGGGGTCTCGACGGCGACCGCCCCGCCGACGGCGAAGCGAAGTCCCGGCGGTCCACCGGCCCCAGGTCCGAACGATCACGTATGTTCGGTGTTCCCGCCGGGCATGGGGATCCTCGCGCTGCCATTCTTCGCGCCGTTCGTCCTCACGGGTTGGGATCCACTCGATCTCGGACTCCTCGTGCACGGCGGTCACGTCGTCGCCGCGATCGTCGAAATACTTGCGACCCTCGTCCTCTGGTCGTTGCTCCGTCGCTTCGCCACGCCACGCTGGTCACTCACCCTCGTGCTCCTGTATTTCCTCGCCACGAGCGTCCGTACCGTTGCGAGCCAGGCGCTCTGGCAACACTCGGGCGTGCACCTCGCCGTGGCGTCGGCGCTCTGGCTCGTCCTGCGGGAAGAAGGTGTCCCGCTGTCACGCGAGCTCGCCGCGGGCGTCGTGCTGGGTCTCGGCGCAGTCGTGCGCCAGACGACAGCCCTGGTGGCACTCGGCCTTCACGGCTTCCGCCCGAGTCGGCTCCTCGCGATGCTCGTTGGAGTGGCCGTTGGGGTCGCCCCACTCCTCGCCTACAACGACCTCGCGTTCGGCTCACCGCTCGAGCAGGGCTACGGGATCAAGACCTTCGCCACGCCGATCCAGACCGGCCTGTACGGTCTCCTGGCCTCTCCATCGCGTGGCCTCCTCGTCTACACGCCGTACCTGATCTTCGCGTTTTTCGCGCTTCTCCGCGCGTGGCGATGGCCCGGTGAGGTCGCGGGTCGGCTGCGCGGGCTCTCGCTCGCCTGGATCGTCACGCTCGCCCTGTACGCGATGTACTCGGAGTGGTGGGGCGGTCGGGTCTTCGGCTCGCGGTTCCTGGACGACTTCGCGCCGATCCTCTTCGCTGCGCTCGCCTGGGGGACGTCCGTCGGCATGTTGGGATCGCGGCTGGCCCGCGTCGTCTTTACCCTCATGGCGGCATGGTCGTTCGTGCTTTTTCAGGCCGCCGCGTTCCTCTACGACAAGTCGTGGGACACGTTCCCGGTGAACGTGAATGACGACCCCTCGAAGCTCTTCAACTGGAACGATCCGCAGTGGCTCGCCGTGCTGCGGCTTGTGCCCTCGGCGGACGAACGGGTCATCGCGGGAGCGGTCCTGAGTGCGCTCGTGCTGCTGCTGCTGGTGCGACTCGAGCTGCGTGCCTACCGCGGGAGTGAGCTAGCGTCGCAGGTGTGAGCGCGTTTCTGATCTTCTTCGGGCGCGGGGGGTCGAGCGACATCGAGCGACAGCTGGACACCGTGAAGCTCGCCATCGGCGGCGTCGTACTTGGGCGTGCCGCCGACGCCGGCTTCAACCGCCTGTACGCCGTCACCAACGACGCGGACGCGGCGGCGGTCTTTCGCGGCGAAGGCGCGGCGATCCTCCCATCTCGCACCGAGCCGTTCCATTTCGGCCAGGAGCTTTCGCGGATCGTCCACGAGAAGAAGCTCGACCGGGTCTGCACCATCGGCGCGGGAGCGGGCGCTCTGCTCGAGACGAGCGAGCTGCGCACGCTGCGCGAGGACCTCGAGTCGAGCGAAGCCGTCGTCCTGTCGAACAATTCCTACTCGGCGGATCTCGTCGCGTTCACTCCGGCCTCGGCGCTCGATGCGATCGATCTGCCGGCGACGGACAATCCGCTGCCGCGCCGGCTCCATCAGCAGGCGGGCCTCTCCTCGCGGCAGCTCGCGAAGTCGGCGGCGACGCTCCTGGACGTGGACACGCCGACCGACGCCGCGCTTCTTGCGCGGCACCCCAAGTGCCCGCCGGAGCTCCGCTCGCTTCCGGCGTGGCAGGAGATCCTCGGCGACCGTATCGAGGCGCTCATGCGCCTTGTGACGACCCCCGACAAGGAGCTCCTCGTCGCGGGACGCGTCGGCGCGCCGGTGTGGACCTTCATCGAGACACAGACCGCGTGTCGCGTGCGCATGCTGGCCGAAGAGCGCGGCATGCAGGCCGCAGGCCGCGACACGTCCGGCGAGGCGCGCAGCGCGCTCGGCTTCCTCTACGAGAAGATCGGCCCGCGCGAGTTCTTCGCCCGCATGCACGAGCTCTGCGACGGGATGCTCTTCGACACGCTCGTGCTCTTCGCACACCTCGGCTGGCGTCCGGGCGCGGCCGAGAGATTCGCGTCGTATCTCTTCATGGCCGACCGGATCGAGTCAAAGCCATTGCGCGAATTCACCGAGGCCGCGCGCGAGGCGCCGTTCCCCCTTCTCCTCGGAGGGCACACGCTCGTGTCCGGTGTGCTCTGGACCATGGTCGAGGCTGCCTGGGCCGGGCATCCCGAGATTTGAGCGCGCTCTTCGATCACCACGTTCACAGCGACCGCTCGGACGGAACGGTCTCCCTCGCGGACCGCGCAAAGAGCGTCGCCACGCGGCCGCACGGGGTGTCGGACCATTACCCCTGGCGCGACAAGCTTCCGAACGAAGACGCGGTGAAGCGCTACATCGACGAGGCCTCACGGCTTGGCCTACGCGTCGGGCTCGAATACGACCTCGGGGTCGCGCCGCCGCTGGGCGCCGGCACACGCGAGTCGCTGCACTACATGATCGGAGCCATCCATCAGATCGAGCTCGATGGGAAGCGCATCGCGTACGACGACGCGGGTGCGTTCGTGAAAGGCCGGATCAAGAGCTGGAAGGAGCGGGAGCGTTTCGCCGATCCCGAGCTGCAGAAACGAATACTCGAGCGCACGCTGGAGGTCGTTGCGGAGGGCATAGACCGCGACCGCATCGATATCCTCGGCCATCCCACGTTCTCGGCCCTTCAGGCGCTCGGCGATCCCGAGCGCGTCTATCCCGAGGAATGGCAGGAGCGGCTCATCGATCTTTGCGTGAAGGGTCGGATCGCGATCGAAATCAACGAGAGCTACGGCGTGCCGCACCGGGAGTTCCTCGTACGTGCCGCACGCGCCGGCGCGCTCTTCTCCGTCGGTACCGACACGCATTTCGAGATCAAGCCGCTGGACAAGACCGACGCAATGATCGCGGGCGCCGCCCTCGACCGCGGGCGATTCATGGCCGGGAATCGCCTCGCCCCGAGATAGCCGGCATCAGGCGGCGGGGGCGTCCTCCGCGAGCAGCTCGTAGACCAACAGGCCGATCGCGACCAGCAATATCAGGTGCGCGGCGTTGCCTCCGATGTTGGCGGCCTGGGCCACGAACCACGCGACGACGAGCACCCAGACCAGCGTCCAGCGCAGCCGATGGCCCATCGCGACGGTCACGATTCGGAGGCTACCGCCCGTATACTTTTCACGCAGGACGACCTGCGATCCGCGGCAGGAGGGGAGCCGTGTTCCGAGGACTGTCCGTCTACACCGGAAACGCCCACCCCAAATTCGCGAGAGACATCGCCGCCCACCTGGAGATCCCGCTCGGCGACGCCGATGTCACTAAGTTTGCCAACGACGAGATTTTCGTCAAGATCAACGAGAACGCGCGCGAGCACGACGTCTACGTCGTTCAGTCGCTCGTCGGCCCGTCGGTCAGCGACGCGATCATGGAGCTACTGATCATGCTCGACGCGTTCAAGCGTGCCTCGGCTGGCCGCATCACGGCCGTGATGCCGTATTACGCCTACGGCCGGAGCGACAAGAAGGACCAGCCTCGGGTCCCGATCACCGCGCGCCTGCTCGCCGACATCATCGGAGTCGCCGGCGCCGACCGCTTCCTCACGATGGACATGCACCAGATGCAGATCCAGGGCTTCTTCTCGATCCCCGGCGACGAGCTCTCGGCGCGAAACCTCCTCGTCGAGTCGTTCCGGTCGATCGTCGAAAAGGATCCGGACGGCGTCACGCTCGTCGTGCCGGATCTCGGTTACGCAAACGTCGGAAGGCGCATTGCCGAGGCGTTGGGCATTCCGCTCGTCTTCATGCAGAAGACACACCGCGACAACAGTGGAAAGAGTCAGGTCGTTGGGGTCATTGGGGACATCGACAAGCAGCGCGCGATCATCATCGACGACGAGATCCTCACGGGCACGACGATCTTCAATACGATCCGCATCCTGCAGGAGCGCGGCGTCAACGAGATCTACGTCGCGTGCACGCACGCGCTGCTATCGGGCAACGCCGCGGAGCGTTTCGCCGAGAGTGGCATCGTGAAGCTCATCACCACGGATACCGTGCCGCTCCGTCCCTCGGCCGCGAGCACCGGGAAGTTCGAGGTCCTCACCGTGGCGCCCCTCTTTGCGGAAGCGATCCGCCGCATCCACGAGGGCGAGTCCGTCGGCGCGCTCTTCAACCCGCCCGGGTTGCAGCTGCCGCTGCAGGTCACCTAGCGATCGCAACTCGCAGTCCCGTGAGCTTCATCGGTGGGTTGTTCGACTCGAACGAAGGCGAGCTTCGCAAGCTTCGCAAGATCGCCGTGCGCATCAACCAGCTCGAGCCCGAGATCCAAAAGCGGAGCGACGTCGAGCTCGCGGAGAGCACGACGCGGTTCCGCGACCGTCTAGCGAAAGGCGAGACGCTCGACGACATCCTTCCCGAGGTCTTCGCGTCGGTGCGCGAGGCGGCGAAGCGGACCCTCGGGCAGCGCCACTTCGACGTGCAGCTCATGGGTGGTCTCGCGCTCCACAAGGGTCACATCGCCGAGATGCGGACCGGCGAGGGCAAGACCCTCGTCGCATCGCTCGCCCTCTACGCGAACGCGCTGGAGGGGAAGGGCGCCCACCTCATCACAACGAACGACTATCTCGCCAAGACCGGCGCGGGATGGATGGCCCCCATCTACCGGGCGCTCGGCGCGAGTGTCGCGTACATCGCGCACGAGAAGAGTGCGATCTACGACCCGACTGTGGAGCTCGAGGCGGTCGATCCGCGGCACCGCCACTGGCGCGACGTCAGCCGTCGCGAGGCGTACGAGGCGGACATCACCTACGGGCAGAACAGCGAGTTCGGGTTCGACTATCTCCGCGACAACATGGCGATGGACCTGAACGACCAGGTGCAGCGGCGGGGACTGCATTACGGGATCGTCGACGAGGCTGACTCGATCCTCATCGACGAGGCACGCACGCCCCTCATCATCAGCTCCCCGGCCGAGGACGCGACCGAGACCTATTACACGTTCGCGCGCGTCGCCGCGCAGCTGCAGCCGGAGACCGACTACGTCCTCGAGGAGAAGTACCGGGCGGTCGTACTCACCGAGGACGGGATCGCGCGCGCGGA
>DASWCR010000064.1:0-7615 GCA_036389995.1 Candidatus Limnocylindria bacterium
GCGCGCGAGCGGATGATGCGCGCCGTCGTCTCGGCGAGCCTTGCGTTCTCCAACACGCGGCTCGGCAACGTGCACGCGATGGCCCTTCCCTTGGGCGGCTGGTGCCACGTCGCGCACGGCACCGCCGTCGCGGTGTTGCTGCCGCACGTCATGGACTTCAATCGCACCACCGCGCCCGACGCCTATGCGATCGTCGGAGAGGCGCTTGGCGCGAAGAAGGACGCGCAGGCCGCGGTGAAGCGGGTGCTCGCGCTGAACGAGGAGGTCGGCATCAAGCCGAAGCTCTCCGCGTACGGCGTCACCGAGGATGCGATCCCGAGCATGTCCAAAGATGCGATGCAGTCCGGCAACATCCTCGTGAACCCGCGCGAAACCAAGCTCGATGACATCGAGGCGCTCTATCGTGCCGCACTCTAAGAGCGGATAGCCTCTCGCCGATGCCGATCGCGATCTTTGACATGGACGGCGTGCTGTACCGCGGCGCTCAGGTCATGCCGCACGCGCGCGAAGCGGTCGACCGCCTCCGGCGCGCGAAGTGGGACGTCTTCTTCGCGACGAACAACTCGACGGCGACGCGGCTCGATTACCTAATGCTTCTGCAGCAGCTCGGGCTGGGCGGCGACCTCGACCACATCGTCACGAGCGGCTACTCCACAGCGCACTACTTAGAGCGCCGCCGACCGAAGCCGAAGGACGTCCTCGTCATCGGGGCCGACGGCCTGCGTGAGGAGATCCGCGCCGTCGGGATCGCGGTGCGTGACGCGGATGCGCTACCAGGTATTCACCCACCGCCCGACGCGGCCGCCGATGGCGTCGACCCCGGCGCGATGCGGCGCTACCTGGTATCGCTCGACCTGCCGCCGGCGCCCGATACGGTCGTCGTCGGCCTCGACCTGCACCTCACCTACGCCAAGATCGCGGAAGCGCAGCGGGCCATCCTCAACGGCGCGGACTTCGTGTGCTCCAACCGCGACCGGGCGTACCCCGTCGAGGGGCGGCTTCTCCCGGGCGCGGGGACGATCGTCGCGGCGATCGAGGTCGCGACCGACAGGAAGGCGCTCTGCATCGGGAAGCCCGAGCCCTTCCTGTTTGCGGAGGCCATCCGCAGGGCGGGAAAGCAGAACGACCGAGTCGTGGTGGTAGGGGATTCGACCGACTACGACATGGTCGCGGCCCACCGCGTCGGCGCGACGGGCGTGCTGATCACCACGGGTCTGACCGAGAACGACGCGCTGGAGAAAGCCTCAGGCGATGCGGTCCCCGACCGCGTGATCGGTTCGCTCGACGAGCTGTTCGCGCTCCCCGAGTTCTCGGGGAGCTAGAAGTCGAGACCCTCCCAGCTGACGCCAGTGGGCCCGTCCAGCACGCTCGTGTCTTCGACGTCGGTCCAGGCTGTGCCGCGCTGGCCTGATTCCGTCCGAGCCCACGCCGTGCCGGACGCCGCGTAGAGCGACGCAACCACCACCAACGCGACGAGGATCGTCTTCAACTTTCGCATTGCTCTCTCCCTCCCGCTAACTCGCGACCTTCACGGCCTCGAGCGCCTGCTGGTACATGTGCTCGTGCTGGTGTGTGTGGACCGGTTCCTTGCCGCGCGCCATGCGTCTGCGCTCCTCGATGCACACTTGGATGAACGCCTCGACGACGACCGGGTTGAACTGGGTGCCGGCGTTCGCGCGGAGCTCGCGGAGGGCGTGCTTTGGCCGGAACGCCACTCGGTAAGGCCGGGCGCTCGTCATCGCGTCGTACGCGTCGGCGACCGAGATGATCTGCGCGGCGAGGGGGATCTCGTTCCCCTTGAGGCCGTGCGGATATCCCGTGCCGTCGAAGTTCTCGTGGTGCGCGAGGACGAGCGGGCGGATTCGTTCGAGCATCGGCACGTTTCCGAGCAGGCTCGCGCCGATCGTGGGGTGGGCCCGCATCTCGACCCACTCTTCATCGGTGAGCTCGGCGGGCTTCGAGAGAAGCGACTCAGGAACCCCGATCTTGCCCACGTCGTGGAAGAGCGCGCCCAGCTTTATCGCGGCGATCTCCTCGGCGCCGAGGCCGAGCTTGCGGCCGACCTCGACCGAGTAGTGCATGGTCGTGGCGGCGTGACCGGAGAGGTGCGACTCCTTTGCCTCGAGCGCGCCGATGAGCGCGCCGATCACGGACACGTGCGACTGCTCGAGACGGTCGTTCGTCTGACGGAGAAGCTCGTTGACCGTGCTCAGCTCCTCGTTGCGCTGGCGCACCTCCGTCGACTTCGCCATGTACAAACGGAACGAGTACCACGCGACGACGAGAGGCACGGTGAAGACGAAGACCCCGAAGAGCCCGATCGCCTGGTACGCGAGCGCGAGCGCGGCACCCTGAACAGCGGTGGCGCCGAAGTTCACGGGCATCCAGCTGTAGTTGGTGCGCCAGACCGAGACGACATTTTGCGCTTCGGACATCGCGATGGCGACGGCGGTGAGCGAGGTGTTCACGAGGAAGTACGCGGCGGCCGAGAGCCCAACCGACACGAGGGTCGGCGCGATCGCTCCTGGCGGCGTCATTCCGCCGGTGAGCCGGTAGAGCTCGCCGGCGGCAAAGGCCGAGAGCGCGAATGACCCGAAGTTGAACGCGACCTTGCGGAGGGGCTTGCGGCGTGGCGTCACCGAGTTCACCAGTGCTTGCGCGAGGCTGACCCACACCGCCGCTCCGGTGCCGTAGAGCACGTAGGCGGCGATGACCGCGGCGAAGGAGACCGAGATCGCGCTCGAGCGGAAGAGGAACACCGGGACGCGCTGCGCGAGACACGCGAGCCCGACGAGGACCGCCAGCATGATCGGATCGAGCAGATCCAGTCGCATCGTGGTCGTCGCTGCGACGAGCGCGATGAAGCCCGCGAAAGTTATGGAGCCGACGTAGAGGTCGATCCGCCCTTTCATCATCGCAGCTCCCACGTCACGCTGTCCCACGTCACGCCCTCCCATGACACGGCCTCCCATGCCACGCCCTCCCAACTCACCGACTCCCAAGAAATGCCTTCCCAGGTGATCCCATCCCACGTGATGCCAGGACCGAACACGTTTCCGCTCGCCGCGAGAACCCGCAGCAACACATTCGAGGGCAGCAGACCGACGTTCACGCGATCGGGCCGTACGGTCAGCGCGTCGTCGACGTCCAGGCCCGGCGTCCGCGTGCCGACGATCCGGCGTCCGCTCGCAGTCAGCGCGCCCTTGACCTGTGTTGCGCTGTATGTCTGGTGCGCTTCGAGGACGTCCGCCGCGGCGCCGGCCACCATCGCGGTCGACGCGGAGGTCCCGGTCAGGCGTGCGTACGGACCGTTTGGAAGATCTCTCGCAACGTCTTGGTCCAACGCCGTACCCGGAACGCGCAGCGAGACGACGTGCTCGCCCGGGGCGAGAACATCGGGCTTCGCGAATCCGTCGCGCGTCGGGCCCCGGCTGCTGAAAACTGACTCTCGGTCGTCATTCGTCGCGAGGGTCCCCTGATCGGCGAACGAGCCGACCGTAACGACGAACGGATCGGCGCCCGGCATCGACACGGTGCCTGCGGCAGGGCCGTCGTTGCCGGCGGCGGCGACGACGGTGATGCCCGCGAACCACGCAGACTCGACGACACCGGCAAGCAGCTCGCGGTGGTAGCTCGAGCGCTGCGGCGCTCCGAACGAAAGGTTCAGGACCTTGATGCGCATCGTCGCTCGGTTCTTGAGGAGCCAGTCGAAGGCGCCGAGAACCGAGTGCATCGTCCCCATGCCGTTCTGGTCGAGCACGCGCAGCGAGATCAGCTTCGCGTCTGGTGCGACCCCCTTGAACGTTTCGCCGTGCGCGGCGATGAGGCCGGCGACGAAGGTTCCGTGACCCGAGGGATCGAGAAGCGTCGCCCCATCGTTCACGAAGTCCACGCGTGCGATGACGGAACCCTCGAGGTCGGGATGCTCGGCGATACCGGTATCCATGAGCGCGACGGTGACGCCGCGGCCAGTCGCGTGGCTCCAAGCCTGGTAAGCGTCGACGACCGAGACGCCGGGGCTCGGTCGCCCACTCGATCGCTCGTACCGCTCCCTCCTGCCGGCCGCCGTGACGACGGCGTCGGTGGCGATGAAGGACACGCGTGAATCGCTCTGAAGGGAGGGGAGGGAGTCGGCGGATACACGGGCGGTGACGATGTCGAGCGTGTCGAGTGCTGCGACATCGGTCGCTCCGGCGGCCGTCGCCTTCGCCGCGACCGCGCCGGCCGTCCCGTGCGCGACCTGGACGAGGGCGTAGTCGCCGACGGCAAGGCTCGGATCGATCGGAGCGGTCCAGCTTGTCTCGGGAAGCGCCGTAAAGAGGAGTGCGAGCGCAAAGAAAGCCGCCAAAAGGCGCCTCGCGGTACCACCCATCTGCCCCGTCATTTCCCCCGTTACTCCCACCCGAGTACTACCTGCCCACTCAGGGGAGGTCATCCCCTACGCGGGTGATGTTCGTCGAAGCAAGCGAACGCGCAATGGCCTGGGAGGCACTCGAGCGACGGTCGACACGCAGGCGACACGTCGGTTCGCGGGTTCTCCACCACATGCACGACGGCGCAACCGCCGTGCGCGAAGAGAACTAGTAAGGGTGCATTAGCCAGCGCGCCGGATGCGCTGATAGAGCTCGCGTGTGGCGGGCTCGGGCTCAGCGCCGAGATCGCGGTGGAGCATCGCTTCGAGCGCCTGGTAATGACGGACGGCGAGGCCGTGGTCCCCGGATTCGTGGTGCGCCCGCATCAGCAGGCGATGCGCTTCCTCGTCGTAGGGCTCGAGCTCGAGGAGCTTCTCAAGAGGCCGGACCGCGGCCTTCGGATCCTTCCACTCGAGTTCGAGCGTCGCCAGCTCTTTTGCCGCCGCGACGAGTTGACGGTCCGTCTCTTCGCGCTGTCGATCGATCCACGGCGCCGCGAGGTCGGCGAGAAATTCTCCGCGATGTACCGCTACCGCGGCACGCAGGTACTGGATCGCCTCGCGGGATCGTCCGGCGTCCTGGGCCTCGCGACCGCGGCGGAGCGATCGCCGGAACACTTCGAGGTCGACGTGGATCGAGATCGGAAGCGCGAGCCGATACCCCGTATCGGTCCGCACGACGCTCGTGGCTTCTGACGCGCCGGCCGACGCGAGCGCCTTGCGGAGCGCGTGAAGCGTGAAGTGAAAGTTGGAGAGCGCGGACGCGGGATCGGTCTCCGGCCAGAGCTGCGCGACGAGCTCATCGCGCGAGGCCGCGCGCTGCCGATCGAGCAAGAGCAGCGCGAAGAGCTCCTTCGCTTTGCTCGTGCGCCATCCGCGGTCGCTGATCCGCGTGCCCCCCGCGCGAAGCTCGAACGGACCGAGCACGAATGCCTGAATGCTCTCGGCGACCGACGACGAGATCGCGTGAGCCGGCGTCGGCGCGGCAGGCTGCAAGAGAGTCGCGAGGATCCGCATGTCGTCAGGGTTGAGCTCGAGGTCGCCGAGCCGCAGCCGCAGCGCGTCCGTGAGGGCTGGACGCAACAGCAGGAAGTCTCGATAGCGCTCCGCGGCGACGGCGCGAAGCGCGCCTCGAGTCGTGGCCGGGTCGTCCTCGATCGGCACCGACAGCAGGATCGCCTTCGCTTCGAAATAGCGCGCGCGGATCGCATGCGCCGACACACGCGCCTCGCGATACGCGCGAAGGGCACCTTCGCGATCGCCTTGTGCCTCGGCGACGGCGCCGCGCGCGATCGCCGCGCGTATCGCGGGTACCGGACCCGGCGACGAGCCGGCCAGCGCCTCGGCCGCCCGCAACGCGTCGTGGGCGGAGTCGGGATCGCCGCGGAGCGCGCGCAGCTCGGCGGCCGTCGCATGGAGCTCCGCGATCACGTGGTCGTCGCCCTGCTCGCGGCAGAGCTCGACCCCGGCGCGGTAGACCTCCTCCACCGCGCCGCGCTCGCCCATGAGCGCGTGGACCGTCATCAGGGTCGAGCACATCGCCGCCTGCGCGAGACGGAGATCGTTCGCACTCGCGATCTCGAGCGTTTGGCGGAGCGTGTCGAGGGCCTCCGCCGTGTCGCCTCGGCGCGTGCGTACGTCCACCAGTCCTCCTTCGGCCCAGCAGAGCGCGGTGACGTCGGCGCTCTTCTGTTGAAGCGCGAGGGCCCGCAGGTAAGTCCGCTGTGCCGCGTCGAGCTCGCCGAGAAGGTGGTGCAGCTGCGCGAGCGCGATCGCTTCGGCGAGCTCGCCGGAGCGATCGGTGAGGAGCGCGAACATCGCCTCGGCCTTGAGGTGCGCGCGCGCCGCTTCCTCGATCTCGCCCAGATCGGCGTGAGATCCGCCGATGACGTGCCAGAGCCAGGCGCTCTGCGACGACGCGCCGTCGCCGATCAGGCCGAGTGCCTCGTGCGCTTGGTCCAACGCCTCACGGGGCCGGCGGAGATAACGCAGCGCCTGCGCCGACCACGTGAGCGCGCGCGCCAGTCCCTCGGTGTCGCGTCCACGGCGAAGCTCTCCTGCGGCGTCGCGGTAGTTCGCGAGAGCGCGCTCGTAGTCGCCGCGCACGCGGTGCAGAAGTCCGCGCAGGAGGATGACCCACGGCAGCCGCCGTTCCGCACCGGGAGGGAATCCATCGAGCCAGCGCTGCAGGGTCGCGACCTCGCTCCCGCCAAGTGCGCGCTCGCCGTTGTCGCGGACGAGCTGCGCCGCGCGTCGATGATCTCCGGCTTGCTGGAAGTGATGGATCGCGCGGTCGACGTCGCCGCGTGCCGCGGCGCGTTCCGCGTGCCCGCGGTGGAGCTCGACGATCTCGGCGGCGGGGAGGAGCTCCCGCGCTCGCGAGCGGAGGAACTCGGCGAAGAGCGGTTGGAAGCGATGGCCACCGTCCGCGCCTTCGCGCATGACGAGGCCCGCCTGCTCGAGCGAGGCAAGGAGCTCGCGTGACGCGCCGCCGGCGCTCACCGCCTCGTCGTCCTCGATGCGCTCGAGTAGCGACCAGCGGAGGATCGTGTTCTGATCCCGGCGCGTCCCACGCCGGAGGACCTCGCTGTTGAAGTAGGCGTAGAGCTCGGCCCCCCCGCCTTGGAACTCGCCGAGCTGCTGCCAGCCGCGCTCGCTCACGAACGCCGCCGCGAGCCGCAGGCCCGCGGGCCAACCGCCGGTGCGCGAGTACATCGCGTCGATAGCGTGCTCGGGCAGATCGAGCGCGAACTCTCCGCGCAGGAGCTCGACCGCCTCGGCGCGGGTGAACGCGAGCTCGGCCGCGGACATGTCGAGCACGGATCCGGCCAGCCGCCACCGAGGGAGGCCGCCGAACTGCGGCGTCCGTCGCGTGGCGAGCACCAGGTGGGCGTTGTCCGGCAGCAGATCGACGAGTTCGTTGCCGAAGGCGGCGAGCGGAGCGCCGCCGCGAACGCTCGGATGGTCGTCGATGAAGAAAATGAGCTCGCCCAACGGCGCGAGCTCGTCCGCGAGTGCTTGCGCAAGCTGCGCGAGACGCCGCTCGAGGCGGCGCCCGCGATCCAGAAAGGACGTGAGCTGCTCGCCGAACTCCGCCGTGTCACGTCGCAGAGCACCGACCAGATCCGTGAAGAGGACTAGCGGATCTTCGTCGCCGCGCCCTAGGGTGAGCCACGCCGTGCGCCGGCCGGAAGCGCGTAGAAG
>DASWCR010000065.1:0-20663 GCA_036389995.1 Candidatus Limnocylindria bacterium
CGAACGTCTCGGAGCCCGCGCGCCCAGTCCGCGCCGCGCATCGCGCGTTTGCCCGCCGGCTTGACCTCGTCGAGTCGTAGCCATCCAGCGCCGGCCGCGAGGTGCGGCGTTCCGTTGCGGATCTCGAAGACGCCGTGATCGGTCCCGCGGCCACCGGCGACGGTGCTGCGCAGCACGCTGATGCGCTGACCGCGGAACGTGACGAACGCGCCGGGATCGGGTGTGTACGCGCGCACCCGGCGCACGAGCTCCTCCGCCGGGCGCGCGAGGTCGAGCTCGCCTCCGCGCGGCTCGAGCTTCGGAGCGAGCGTGACCTGTTTTTCATCCTGCGGCCGTCTGACCATCTTGCCGGCCAGGTACCTCGGCATCTCGCGCTCGAGAAGCTCGCCACCGAGCTTGGCGAGACGTTCCTCGAGCTCACCCTTCGTCTCGTCGCCGATCCTCGTTCGGGTCTGCGCGAGGATCGGCCCGGCATCGAGCTCCGTCGTGCCTTCCATCAACGTGACTCCGGTCTCGGGATCGCCGGCGAGGATGGCGTGCGCGATCGGCGCTGCGCCGCGCCACCGAGGAAGAAGCGACGCGTGCACGTTGAGGGCGCGGCCAGTCACGGCGGCGAGGAGCGCTTTCGGGATCTTGTTGCCGTACGCGGACCAGACCAGCAGCTCGGGTCGCAGCGCGAGGATGGCGGCCACTTCCTTGTCATCGAGTCGCGCCGGCTGATGGACCGCCAGACCGATCGCGCGCGCCGCGACCTTCACCGCGGGCTCGCGCAACACACCGCGCGATGCGGGACGATCGGGTTGCGTCACCACTCCCACGATCTGAACGACGCCGCTCTCGCGAAGACGGTCGAGTGCCTCGAGCGAGCGAACCGCGAACTCAGGGGTGCCGAGGAACAGAGCGCGCTGTGCTAGGCGGAAACCCGTTCCTCCTCGTCAGGCTCGACCGTATGGAGATCCTCCCGCGATCGGAGCCGATCCACGTACAGGACGCCGCTCAGATGATCGGTCTCGTGGAGCATGCACTGGGCCCCGAACTCGTCGCCCATGAGCGTGAATCGCTTTCCGGCGAGATCGTCCGCGACGAGGCGCGCGGCGACGGGACGCTCGAGCATTCCGTAGAGGCCGCGCACGGAGAGGCAGCCTTCGCTCGTCTCTTCCTTCTCTTCGCTGGTCCATTCGATGGTCGGCTCGATCGCGACGATGCCGGCCTCGTCGACGTCCATGATCGCGACGCGCAGGGCAACGCCGATTTGCGGCGCCGCGATCCCGATGCCGTGCGCTACGACCATCGACGCGAACATGCGCGCGACGAGCGCTTCGAGCTCGGGCCGGCTGAGCCGCGGCTTCTTCGCGGCCGCGTGCAGTACCGGATCGCCGATCTGCCTGACCTCGACCGCATTGGCCGAAACGAAGCTGCGTGCGGACCACTTCGCGCGACGGCCCGCGTCGATGCGCCACGGCGTGCCCTTCGTGACACGCAGTCGCGGCGGCGCCGGCTCCTTCGGCTCTTTGATGTCGTCGCTCATCCGAGAAGTGTCACCGGGTCTACGTCGACCGTCCACTCGTCGCTCACGGTGACGCGATCGAGCACGCGCTCGGGATCGCCGCGCAGAACGATCTGCGCGCGATAGCTGCCCGCGCGCTTCGCGGCGAATGCGGGCGCCGGCCCAAGCACCTCCGCGTCGTCGCCGGCGGCCTCGCGCAGCCACGCCGCGAGCTCGTGCGACCGTTTCTCGACCGTCTCGATCTTCTTCGCCTGCGTCGACAGCATCGCGAGCCGTCCGAACGGCGGATAACCGAACCGCCGACGGCCCTCGAGCTCGGCCTCGGCGAACGCGACGTAGTCATGCGCGGCGGCCGCGCGGATCGCGTAGTGGTCCGGTAGATAGGTCTGCACGATCCCCCGCCCGCCTGCCTCGCCGCGTCCCGACCGGCCGAGCACCTGCGTGAGCAATTGAAAGGTGCGCTCCGCTGCGGTGAAGTCGGGGAGATTGAGGATCGTGTCCGCGTTCACGACGCCAACGAGCGTGACATGGGGCAGGTCGAAGCCCTTCGCGAGCATCTGCGTGCCGACGATGACCTGCGCGTCGCCAGAGCGCATCCGCTCGTAGGCCGCGGCATGGGCGCCCTTCGCGCGGATGGCATCACGATCCAGGCGGATCACCTTCGCGCGCGGAACGGCGGCCCGCACCTCCTCTTCTACTCGCTGGGTCCCGACACCGAGCTGCTTGATGCGCGCGCTGCCGCACGCTGGGCACACCTCCGGCGCTCTCGCCTCGCGACGACCGCACCGGTGGCATACGAGCGCGCCATCCGCGTGATAGGCGTACGGGATCTCGCACGCCGGGCACTTCGCGACGTACCCGCAATCGCGGCAGAGCACCACGGTCGCGAAGCCGCGGCGATTCAAATAGAGGATCGCCTGTTCGCCCGCGGCGACCGTCCTCTGGAGCGCCTCGCGCAGCGCTTGCGACAGCGTGCTGCGATTGCCGGTCCGGAGCTCGAGACGCAGATCGACCACCGTCGTTGGCGGCAGCGCCAGCTCCCCGACGCGCTCCGGCAGCGCGAGAGGCGTGATGTCGCCTTTACGCGCCGCCTCGTACGTGACCACGCGCGGTGTCGCGCTTCCCAGCACGACGGCGGCTCCGGTGATGCGACCGAGCTCGAGCGCGGCGTCGACGGCGTGATAACGCGGGTCGCTCTCCTGCTTGTACGACGGCTCCTGCTCCTCGTCGACGACGATCAGACCGACGCGCTCGAGCGGCGCGAAGAGCGCGGAGCGCGAGCCGACGACGACGTCGGCGACTCCGTCGAGGATCCGCCGCCACTCGTCGAAACGCTCGCCCGACGAAAGGGCGCTGTGCAGAAGCGCGACGCGATCGCCGAAACGCGCGATGAACCGCGCGACGACCTGCGCCGTGAGGATGATCTCCGGCACGAGGACGATCACGCCGTCGCCGCGCGCGAGCGCCGTCGTGGCCGCGCGCAGGTACACCTCGGTCTTGCCGCTCGCCGTCACGCCATGAAGGAGGAAGCCGCGGCCCGAGCCCAGCGCCCCGGTGATCTCGCCGATGGCGACGGCCTGCGGTCCGGTCGCGGGGAGATCCCGGGCACGATCTTCATCCGAGAAAGCAAATTCAGCGGGGACGCGTCGCACCGCGCGCGCGCTCGCCAGCACCATGCCGCGTTTTGCGAGCGCGCGCGCCGCCGCCGCCGACCCGCCGGCATCCGCGAGATCGCGTGACGTCACGGCGCCAGCGGCCAGTGCGCGCAGGGTCGCGAGCTGCCGGGCGCCGACGCGAACCGCTCCCGCGAGCGCGTCTCGGCCCCCGGAATCGAGCGCGAAGATCGCTTCAGTTCGTTCGCCGCGCGCGGCCGCGAGGCGAGGCGATCGCGCGCGCGAGGCGAGCGCCGGCGGGACCATCGCGCGCACCGCGTCGGCGAGCCCGCAGCGGTACCGGGCCGCGATCCAGCTCGCCAGCGCGAGCTGGTGTGGTCGAAGGAGCGGAAGGGGATGCACGAGGGCATCGACGGCTTTCAGCTCGCGCGTGGCCGGCGCGCCGTCAAGCGATATGACCACGCCGGGCACGGCACGCGCTCCGAGCCCGACGCGGACCAGGTGTCCGGGGAGAAGGTCGAGCCCGTCGGGTACGAGGTAGCTGAAGGTGCGCGCGGGTCCGCGCACGCCCGCGAAGACGGCGACCTCCACGGTCCTGGCCGTCATAGATCGTAGTGTCGCGGTTTGGTCATCTCCTTTCGGATGATCTCGGCGATCTCCTTGACGGTCTTATCGATCTTGCCGTCCTCATTTACGACCACGTAGTCATATTCCGGCGTCGCGGCCATCTCGATCTCGGCGTTGCGCATCCGTAGCTCGCGCTGCTCGTCGGTCTCGGTCCCGCGCTCGAGCAACCGTTTTCGGAGCCATTCGAGCGAGGGCGGCATGATGAAGATGGTCAGCACCTCCGGGAACTTCGCTTTGATCTTTCGCATCCCTTGCGGCTCAGGCTTGACGATGACGATCCGGTGATCGCGGAGCGTGTCAGCGAGAGCGTCCTTGCGGACGCCTTTGAAGTCACCGTGGACCATCGACCACTCGAGGAAGTTCCCTGCCTCGATCTCGGCCCGGAACTTCTCTGGCTGGTAGAAGTAGTACTGGACGCCGTCCTTCTCTCCAGGCCGGGGCTTGCGGCTGGTCGCGGTCACATAGATGACCGCGTCATCGAGCTCACGGACGAGCCGCTCGATCACCGTATCCTTCCCGCCGCCAGAGGGCGCGGAGATGATGACGAGTAGGCCGCGACCGTCGATGCTCAGCGGAGCTCCTCCAGGAGCGGAGTCGCGGTCACCGGGGTTCCGAGTCGGTCCAAATAAGTCACGAGCTCGGGCGCGAGCGGCGCCGTGAACGTGCGCTCGCCACCATGCGGCAAACGAACCGTGAGGCGCCACGCGTGCAGGAATTGCCGTTCCAAGCCGCTTTGGTCGCCGCGCTTTCCATACACCGGGTCGCCAACGATAGGCAGTCGCGCGTAGGCAAGGTGAGCGCGGATTTGGTGGGTGCGCCCGGTCACGGGTCGGACGTGCAGAAGCGCCTGGCGCTCGGTGCCCGAGGGCGATGGCCAAGCCGCGATCCGCTCGAACCGGGTCGTCGCCTCCCGGCCACCCGCACGAACGACCATCCTGCGGCGGTCGTCGGGATCGCGGAGCAGCGGCGCCTCGACGATCGCGGGCGTCGTCCCCGGATCGCCCCAGACGAGTGCGAGGTATTCCTTGCCGAACTTCTGGGCCTGGATCTGCCGCGCCAGGGCAAGGTGGGCGGTGTCGTTCTTCGCGACGACCAGGACGCCGCTCGTGTCCTTGTCGAGCCGGTGCACGATCCCGGGGCGCGACGCGGCGCGACCGGTATCGGCCGTGATACGTCCGACCACCGCATTGACCAGCGTTCCCGTGGCGTGACCGTACGCCGGATGCACCACGAGACCCGCCGGCTTGTTCACGACGATCACGTCCTCGTCCTCGTAGATGACGTCGATCGGGATGTTCTCGGCCGCGAGGGAGAGCGCCGGCTCCGCGTCCGGGACGTCGACGACGAGCTCCTGGCCGACGCGGACCTTGTACGCCGGCTCGACCGCCGCGCCGTTGACGAGCACGCGGCCATCTTTCGCCAGCCGCGAGATGGCACTCCGCGAGAGCCGGCTGTGCTCCGCGAGAAAGCGGTCCACGCGCTGCCCGCCTTCAGCGACACGCAGCGCGATCCGCTCCGCCACTCGATTAATCTCCGGCTTCGCCGGAGACGCGCTCAGGGCTGACCACGCCTCGCTTCGCTCGGCTAACGGGGGCCCCTGCCCCCTCGCTCCTCACGGCAAAGCCGCTCGTCGCTCGACCAGGCCCAACTAAGCCGGCTTCGGCGTTGGGGCGCGGTGCTCCTCGTACCAGAGCGCCGCGGTGACCAGAATGATCCCGACGACGATCGATGAGTCAGCGACGTTGAAGGCCCAGAAGCGAATATCGCCGATCCCCACGTCGACGAAGTCGACGACGTATCCCTGGGTGATCCGGTCGAGCAGATTCCCGAACGCGCCGCCGAGCTGCATCCCGAGCGTTGCCGAGACGAGCGCCGAGTTGCTCGCGATCTGGCGGTAGTAGTAAACGATCGCGAGGACCGCGACGACGGAGAGCACCGAAAGAAGCGTTGTGCGCTCCGGCAGGAGACCGAACGCGGCGCCCGTGTTCTGCGCGTGGACGATCCGCACGTAGTCGCCGACGATCGGGCGGGCCGTGCCGAGGGGAATGTTCTCGCTGACCCAAGCTTTGGTCACGCGGTCGATCACGAAGACCAGAACTGCGACGCCCGCGACGAGAAGGATCCGCGAGGGTCGCATGCCTAGGCCGTCACCATCCCGCCGTCGACGACGAGCACCTGACCGGTGATGTAGCTCGCCTCGTCCGATGCGAGGAACGCGATCGCGTTCGCGACGTCCTCGACGCTGCCGAAACGACCGAGTGGGATCTGCTTGAGGATCGTTTCCTCCATCTGCTTGAGGAGTCCGTGCGTCAGATCGGTGTCCACGAACCCCGGAGCGACGGCGTTGCACGTGATATTTCGGGTGGCCATCTCGCGCGCGACCGTCTTCGTGAATCCGATGAGGCCTGCTTTGGCCGACGCGTAGTTCGCCTGACCCGCGTTGCCGGCGACGCCGGCAACGGACGAGACGTTCACGATGCGCCCCGCGCGCTGCTTCATCATCGGGCGCATCGCGGCTTTGGTCACGAGGAACGCGCCGCGCAGGTTCAGGTCGACGACCGCGTCCCAGTCCTCGGCGCTCATACGGACCAGCAGGTTGTCGCGAGTGATGCCCGCGTTGTTCACGAGGATGTCGAGCCGGCCCTCGCCGAACGCCAGCGCCGCCTTGACGACGTTCTCGGCCTGGTCGTCGACGGAGACGTCACCCTGGATCAGGGTCGCCTTGCCGCCGCCCTTCTCGACGAGGCGTCTCGCCTCCTCGGCAGCCTCCGCGTTTCCCTTGTAGTTGATCGCGATGCGCGCACCGTCGCGGCTCAGGCGGATCGCGGTCGCGCGCCCGATCCCGCGTCCCCCGCCGGTGATCAAGGCGGTCCGCCCTTCGAGACTCATGTGCCGCCGAAACTAGCAGGGACGCGACTTAGAAGGGCGGCTCCGTCGGCGACCGGCGCGCCATCTGCTTGATCAGAAGCTCGCCGATGCGGCGTGCCCCTTCCTCCTTTGTGAGATCAGGGTCGAAATCGCCGCCTTCCTCCTCGGCGAGCTCCTTTAGATACGCCGATTGCGCTTCGCTCATCCCGCCTTCGCGCTTCGCCTTTGGCGGCCGCGATGCCGCGGCTTTCGGCGTGCGCCGGGTCGGGGTAGTCCGCGCCGACTCGCCCTTGCCGCGAGTGAGAAGCTCGTCAATGCGCCGCGAGGCGGCCGCCTTGCTCAAGCTCGGGTCGAACTCCTGGCCGGCGTCCGCGGACAGACGTTTGAGGAACGACGCCTGCGAATCGGTCATCGGCTCGCCGGCGCTCTTCCATTCTTCGGGTGGGCGCTCTAGGGGTTTCGGCATGCTCGACGTGCGTGCAGGCGCGCTGCCAGCTACGCGGCGCGGAAGATCAGCGAGGCGTTATGGCCGCCGAAGCCCATCGAGTTCGAGAGCGCAGTCTCGATCGCCCGCGCGCGCGCCTCGTTGGGCACGTAGTCGAGGTCAAGCGCCGGATCCGGCGTCTCGTAGTTGATGGTCGGCGGTACGCATCCGTCGCGCATGGCGAGCACGCATGCCATGGCCTCGAGCGCGCCTGCGGCCCCGAGCAGGTGACCGGTCATCGACTTCGTTGACGAGACCATGAGCTTTTTCGCGTGCTCGCCGAAGACGTGCTTGATCGCCGCGGTTTCCTCGCGGTCGTTCGGCTGCGTCGACGTGCCATGCGCGTTGATGTAGTCGATGTCCGACGGCTTCATGCCGGCCTGGTCGAGCGCCATCTGCATCGCGCGTGCGTTGCCCTCGCCCTCGGGCGACGGCGACGTGATGTGGTAGGCGTCGGCCGTCGCGCCGTACCCCACGACCTCGCCGTAGATCTTCGCCTTGCGCGCGAGCGCGCGCTCGCGCTCTTCGAGGATGAGGACGGCGGAGCCTTCAGACAGGACGAAGCCGTCACGATCCTTGTCGAACGGGCGCGACGCCTTCTCCGGCGCGTCGTTCCGGCGACTCATCGCGTGCATCGTCGCGAAGGCGCCGATCGGGAGCGGCAGCACCGCGGCTTCCGCTCCCCCGCTGACCATGACGTCCGCTTGGCCGCGCCTGATGAGCTCGGCGCACTCGCCGATCGAGTGCGAGCTCGACGCGCACGCCGAAACGTGAGTCAGGCTCGGACCGCGGACGTCGAACTGCATCGAGATCTGCGCGGATCCGGCGTTCGCCATGAGCATCGGCACCAGGAACGGCGATAGCCGCGATGGTCCGCGTTCCTTCATGAGGAGCACCTGGTCGATCAGCGTTTCGATCCCGCCGACGCCGGTAGCGATCGCCACACCGATGCGGTCACGGTCCGGCCCGCCACCCTTGAGACCGGCGTCCTCGAGCGCCTGCGCGGCGGCGGCGACCGCGTACTGCGTGAAGCGGTCGGTGCGTCGGATCTCCTTGCGATCCATGTACTTCGCGGCGTCGAACCCTTTGATCTCGCCGGCGATCTGGGTCTCGTACGGCGACGGATCGAAGCGGGTGATCCGGCCGATGCCACTCCGACCGTGAACGAGCGCGTCCCAGGTGCTCGTCACGTCAAGTCCCAGCGGCGTCACGGCCCCGAGGCCAGTGACGACTACGCGTCGCGTCACCGCGGCGCGACGGCGCGGTCCCGCAGTGCCGACAGCGCTCCGGTGATGGAGAGGGGATCCGACACGTTGAGGAGCTTCACGTCGGCGATGCGCTTCACCAGGCCGTTGACGACCTGGCCGGCCCCGATCTCGACGAACGTCGACGCACCGCGTTCTGCCATGTAGCGGACGGAGCGCAGCCACTCGACTCGGTTCGAGAGGTGACGTACGAGGGCGTCGGGAATGGCCGATGCGGACGGGTGCGGCATCGCGCTTACGTTCGCCACGATCGGCACGACCGGCTCGTGGAAGTGGATCGTGCGCATGAAGGCCGAGAGGTCGGGACCGATCCGGCCCATGGCCGGAAAGTGGAATGGCGCGGATATGCGTAGCGGCACGACCTTCCGCGCGCCGTGCCGGGTGAGTGCCTCGCTCACCTTTGCGACGCTCTCGCTGTCGCCCGCGATGGTGACCTGCGCGGGCCCGTTGTCGTTCGCCACCACCGCGCTCCCGAGTGGCAGGGTGTCCTTGATAACGCGATCGACCTCTTCAGCCGGGAGACCGACTATCGCGGCCATCGCCCCCTTCGCGCCACGCGAGGCGGCAAGGCGGCCGCGCTCGGTGACGAGACGGAGAGCATCCTGGAACGTGAGAACACCAGCGGCGACGAGCGCCGTGAATTCGCCGAGCGAATGGCCCGCCACGAAGCGTGGGCGTAGCGACGCCGGAAGCGCGGCGACGCCTCGCGGCTCGACACCGTCGCTCGAACGTCGGCCGAGCTTGGCGTTCACCGACTCGATGAATGCCTCCAGGATCGCGACGCTTGTCGTGAGGATCGCAGGCTGAGCGACCGTCGTGTTGTCGAGGTCGCCGGACGGTCCGTCAAAGCAGATCTTCGAGAGCTCATACCCCACCGTGCGGTCGGCCTCATCGAAGATCTCGCGGGCGCGTGCCGACTGCTCGTAGACCGCTCGGCCCATGCCGACGGCCTGCGAGCCCTGCCCCGGGAAGACGAATGCGAGATCGCCCACTTGTGATGCAACGATAGCGCATCGCTTCGAGGGCTCGAAGCATTCCGATACACTCGCCTTGTAGTGAATCGGCGATACGTCCAGCGCGAACGCGCACGCACGACGGCACGAACATCGAGCGCGATCGAGTCCGCGGCCCTGCGCGAGGTCTCGCGGCGCGGTTATGCGAAGCTGCGCGTGAGCGAAGTCGCGCGACGCGCCCACGTCGCTCCGCGCACGGTCTACCTCCACGCGCCCACGAAGGAACGCCTCGTGGACGCGGCGCTGCGTGGACGGGCTAAGGGGTTGATCGGAAGGATCGAGCGGTGGCGCCCGCGGGGTGAGAGCGCGGATTCTGTTCTCGCCGAGCTCATCGCGATGCACGAGCGCGAGTACCGCACCGAATCAGTCCTTCTCGAGACCCTCGTGGACGGAGCGCTGCCGCGCGAGATCGCCGCGCTCCTCCGCGAGCTGGACGGCGTCCGACTCGGGATCATCACGCAGACGATCAACGACCTCGCCCGCCGAGGGGGCCTTCGCGTTCGCCCGAGCGACGCGATCGCGCTCGCTCACGCGCTCCTTTCTTATCCGACCTGGCGGACCGCGCTGACCGGTCCCGGACGCCGCCGCGCTCCGCGCCTCATCTACTCCGCTCTTCGAAGCGCCTTGCTCTAACACCGCACGCGTAGGCTGTTGCGTATGGAGGGGACAGCGTTGCGCCCGATCGCGGGCGCGCATCCACACCTATCACGCGCCGCTTGGCTGGCGTGGGCGAGCGTGGCCCTTTTCGCTGTTCTCGCAACCGTGAGCCTCTTTCTCGAGGTGCGGTTCGTCGGCCGAGCGACCCTTCTCGACATCTGGGCCGTGATCGCGCTCGCCGCCTCGGGGGTCGTCGGCGCGCTGATCGTGAGCGCGCACCCTCGCCATCCGATCGGCTGGATGTTCTGCGCCGCGGCGGTCAGCTTCGGCGTGTCCTTCTTTTCGATGCAGTACGCGATCCTCGCTCTTGTCGTCCAACCCGGCACGCTCCCCTTCGGCCAGGCGATGGCCTGGTTCGGGTTCTGGGCCGAGATGCCCGGCATCGCGGTGGTCGCGCTGTTCCTGCCCCTTCTGTTTCCGGACGGACATCTCCCATCGCCACGGTGGCGACCGGTCGCGTACTTCGCAGGGGCGACGGTCGTTTTGGCTGTCCTCTTCACCATGGTCGCTCCCGACACGTACGCGAACGTGGGGTACGCGTCCATACGCAATCCCATCGGGCTCGATCAGTACAAGGCCTTCTTCGATGCCGTCGGAAACGCCATGCAACCCCTCCTCTTTGGTCTCGTGGTCGTCAGCGCGGTCGCGCTCTTCGACCGCGTACGGCGCGCAGACGCCAACGAGCGCCAGCAACTGAAGTGGTTCGCATACGCGGGCGGTCTGATCCTTCTGTCGTTCGTTCTCGAGGCCGTCGCCATATTCATTCCTTCGCTGATGGTCATCACTGACCTCGTCAGCGTCCTCGCGATCACGGCCTTACCCGCCGCGGTCGGCATCGCGATCCTGCGCAACGGCCTCTACGACATCGATCTGATCATCAATCGGACCGTCGTCTATGTTCTGCTGACCGCCGCCCTCGCCGGCGTATACACCGCGAGCGTCGCGCTGTTCCAGCGCATGTTCGTCGCGATGACCGGCCAGAGCTCGGACATCGCGATCGTGATGACCCTGTTCGTGCTCGCGACTGTGTTCACGCCTGTCAAGAACACGCTGCAGGAGACGGTCGATCGGCGAATCAAGCCCACCCAGAGTCACGTCGCCCATGCCGCGGCACGCGTGAGCGGGATCGACGACCTCCTGATGCTCGCCGAGCTGCACGACCGCGGTGTACTGACCGATGACGAATTCAGCGCAAAGAAGAAGCAGCTGCTCCTTCTCTAGGAGCTCTCCGCCATTCGCTTGAGCTCGTTCGCACGAGATACGAGAAATCGCCGCATGTAGCCCGCGAGGAACAGTCGATCGACGATCACGCCGACAGGGCCGAGCGGGCTCGTGAAAGTGAACGTGTCGATCATCGTCGTTCCTCCGTCACGCGGGAGGAATTCGTGCACGTGGCGTAGGGACGCGAAGGCCCCGCGGACCATGACATCCTCGAACAACACCGGGCGTTCGAAGCGCGAGATCCGAGCCGTCAGACGTTGGCGTATTCCGAGATGCCGCGCTTCCCAGGTGACCTCATCCCCGAGCTCGAGCAGACCAATCGTGACGCCCCCGACGGCGCGCTCACCCGTGCCCGCTGTCGAACGGACGTGCGCGCCGACATCGCGGGCGAGGTCGAAGCATCGCTCCGGTGGCGCGTCGATCGAGGTCGCGATGCGGATCGTCGGCATGGAGCGGCGTCTCGCTCAGGCCCTTTCGATCTCGAGCTGGCCCGGGACGCCGTTCAGCTCGCCCTCCCATTTGTGGCCTCGGTCATGGAGGCCCTCGATGAAGCTCGTCGCCAGCGCCTCCTGCTTTATGAAGTCGCCGTAGCGCCCGAACACGCGCCCGATGGGACCGGCGTAGCGGAGCGCGATGCGGTCCGAGATGTCGAACCCCGCCTCCTTGCGCATGTTGTTCAGGTGGTGCGCGAGCTCTCGCGCAAGACCTTCGAGCTCGAGCTCCGGGGTGACC
This sequence comes from Candidatus Limnocylindria bacterium, assembly GCA_036389995.1. Taxonomy (GTDB): domain Bacteria; phylum Chloroflexota; class Limnocylindria; order P2-11E; family P2-11E; genus 3-1-20CM-2-70-9. The sequence continues at coordinate 11,988 of DASWCR010000065.1, forward strand.
TTCGTTTCGAGCGCGACCGTCGCGCCCGCGTCGCGTCCGACCGCGTGCCCGGGCGCGCCTTCGTGCGAGATGAGGACCTCGGTGTCCGAGAGCTCGAAGCCTTCGACCGAGATCGTCCCGTCGCGCCGCTGGTAGCGACCCTCGACGAGCGCCTGCCGCACGCGCGGGAGATCCTTGCCGAGCTTCGGTCCGAGCACCTTGAGGTCCGGCTTCACGGTCTCCTTCACCAGGCCCTCCGCCGCGTCGCGGATCTCGATCGCCTTCACGTTGAGCTCGTCCTTGACGATCTCCGCCAGCTCTGAATCGCTGTCCAAAGCGCCGCGGTCGCGATCGTTCGCGTCGAACACGACGATGAGCTTCGGGAGAGGCATCCGCGTCTTCACGCCAGCCGAGGATCGCGCGGCGCGGCCCAGTTCGACGACGCGGCGCGCGGCACGCATCCGGCGTTCCAGGTCGTCCTCGATGAGCGCCGCGTCGAAGGAGGGATAACTCGCGTGGTGGACCGACGCCGGCGCGCCCGATGTCGCGCGGCGCACGAGGTTCTGGAACGTCTCCTCGGCGATGAACGGCATGACCGGCGCGAACAGGCGGATGAGCGTGGTGAGGGCCTCGTACAGGGTCTGGTACGCGGCGAGCGAGTCGCGCTCCGAGCGCGCCTTCCAGAAACGAGAACGGTTCCGGCGAACGTACCACGTGGACAGGTCATCCCAGAAGGCCTCCATCTTCAGGCACGCCGTCTGTGAGTCGTATGCGTCCAGGGCTCCGCGTACGTCACGCACCAAGCGATGGAGGCTCGACAGGAGCCAACGGTCGATCAGCGGACGTTCGCGCGCCGGCACGACCGCGGCGGCCGGGTCGAAGTGGTCGACGTTCGCGTAGGTCACGAAGAACGCGTACGTGTTCCAGAGGACGAGCAGCTTGCGCTTGACCTCGGAGAGCACGTTGTAGCCGAACAGCACTTTGTCGGCAGGATTCAGGCGCATGTAGAACCAGCGGACGATGTCGGAGCCCACGCGTTCGGCCGCCTGCGGGAAGTCGATGAAGTTCTCGCCGCTCTTGTGGAACTCGTCGCCGATCTCGTCGTAGACGAACTCGTGTGAGAGGACCGTCTCATACGGCGCGCGGCCAGTGAGCACGACGCTGAAGAAGAGCTGCGAGTAATACCAGAGGCGGATCTGCTCGACGTTCTCTGTGATGAACTCGGCCGGGAACCATTTCTTCCAGTAACCGCGATCGGTGAGCCAGTTCAGCGTAGAGAAGGGCACGATGCCGGCGTCGAGCCAGACGTCGCCGGTCTCGCGCACGCGGACGCTCTCGGCCTTGCACGTCGGACACGAAACGACGACCTTGTCGATCCACGGCCGGTGCAGCTCCTGAAGCTGCTCGAGGCCGCGCACGGCCCGTTCGCGCAGCTCGTTCTGGCTCCCGATGATGAAGAAGTGGCCGTTCGCGCAGGTGTAGAACGGGAGCGGTAGGCCCCAGTAGCGCTTGCGACTGATGTTCCAGTCGCCCATGTTGTCGAGCCAGTTCTGCATCCGATCGCCCGTGTGGGACGGAAGCCAGCGCACTTTCGTCGCGGCCTCCTTGAGCTTCGGCCGGAGCTCGTCCATCGAGATGAACCACTCGTCGCCGACGCGGAAGACGATCTCCTCCTTGCACCGCCAGCAGATCGGGTAGCTGTGCGTGTACGCGAGCTCGCGGAAGAGGCGGCCGCGCTTGCGCAGGTCATCTGCGATCTCGTGCGCGACGTCGCGCGCGTCTCTGCCCTCGAGCCAGCCGAAGCCGGACACGAACTGCGCGTTCTCGTCGATGGGCACGAGGACCGGCGCGTCCTCGCGCTTGCCAAGGGCGAAGTCCTCGGCCCCGCAACCGGGTGCGATGTGAACGATCCCCGTTCCCTCGGCCTCGCCGACCTCATCCCATGCGATGACCTTGTGGGCTGGTGCGGCCGTTTTGCCGGCCGGGAGCTCGTCGAACGGACCCGCGTAGCGCAAGCCGATCAGATCGCGGCCCTTCACGGTTCCGACGACCTCGGCGTTGTGCCACTTCGACTGTGCGTAGACCTTGGCGCCGAGGATCAGTAGCTCGGGTTCGGTCGCCCCGTCGGCCACTACACGCACCTTCACGTAATCCAGGTCCGGATGCACGGCGAGCATCACGTTCGCGGGCAGCGTCCACGGCGTCGTCGTCCAGGCGAGGAACGACGCGCGTTGCTTCGCGAGATCGGAACCACGACCTTCGGCAAGCACGGGAAAGCGCACGTAGAGCGAGTCGTGCGTCATCTCCTTGTACGAGCCGGTCATTTCGTGCTCCGCGAGGGCGGTCCCGCAGCGCGCACACCACGGCATCGCGCGATGACCCTTGTATAGCCAGCCCTTCTCGTGACAGAGCTTCAGCACGCTCCAGATATGCGAGATGTTGTTGTCGCTGTACGTGTAATAGGAGTTGTCCCAGTCCATCCACTGACCAAGGCGGATGGACTGCTTCGTGATCGCGGCCGCGCTGCGGTCAACGCGAGCGCGACACGCGCGCGAGAACTTGTCGATGCCGTAGGTCTCGATGTCGCGCTTGCTGTTGAGGTTGAGCTCGCGCTCGACCTGCACCTCAACCCAAAGGCCCTGGCAGTCGAAGCCGTTCTGCCAGCGCTGGTCGAAACCCTGCATCGCCTTGTAGCGCTGGTAGAGGTCTTTATAGGTACGTCCCCACGCGTGATGGACGCCCATCGCCTCGATGTTCGCGGTGATGGGTCCGTCGATGAACGAGTAACGCGGCGCGCCCGAGTTCTTTTGGCGCAGCACGTCGAAGCTCGCCTCGCGCTCCCACAGGTCGAGGACCCCGTTCTCCAGCTCGGGCAGATCGAACCCCGACCCGACCGGTGCGAATCGCATTTTCTGCTCCGTCGCCATCTCCGCTCCTTCTCGCGCAAAAACAAAACGCCGTCCCGACATCTCGGGACGGCGCAAGCCGTGGTACCACCCAAGTTGACGCAGCCTGCGTCCACTCGATACGCCTCTAACGGTGCGCTGTCCGGCCGGTTCTACTCGTACTTCTTCCGGCAGCTCGGGGTGGATGGCCCCTCAAACGCTTTGTGCCCCGAGTGTACGTGGCCCGCTCGCCGATTAGAAGGTCTCCGTGCCGGATCGGTCGGGCCCTCCTGCCTTGACGTATGTCTGCCCAACATATATATGTTTCGGGTACCACGGTCCGGAGGTGCGGCAATGCCCCGAACAGGACAATTAAAGGCCGGGTGCCTGAGCGGACCTGCTTTCAACGGTGCGCTCATGGCGATCTGGAAGGAGTCGCGCGAACGGCCCGAACAGCAGGTGACCCTGCTTCTCCTCGACATCGACAACCTCCACCAGCTCAACACGGTCCACGGGCGCGAGGCCGGCGACCGAGCGATCAACGCCGCGATCGCCGAACTGTCGCGCGCCGCCAAGCGCGAAGCCTGGACGCTTGGCCGGATCGGCGGCGACGAGTTCGCCCTCGTCGCACCGGGACTCACCGTTGAGGCCGCGTTCCTTCGAGCCGATGCGCTGCGCCGCGACATCGACGCGGCGTTCGCCAAGGTGCTGGCGAAGGGCCAGCGGTGCGCGGTGAGCATCGGCGTCGCCAACATCCCGCGCGACGCAAAGACTCCGGAAGAGCTGATGCGCAGGGCCGACCTCGCGCTCTACGCCGCGAAGGAGCAGGGGGGCAACACCGTCGGACTCACTCCGGCCGACGACATGGTGCTCAAGTCCTCCTACTACAGCGCCGCGCAGCTGGCGCGCCTCAAAGCCTTGGCCGAGCGCAAGAAGACGAAAGAAGCGGTGCTGCTCCGCGAAGGGCTCGAGGATGTGTTGCGCAAGTACGATCGCGACTGATTGACGGAGCTCGAGGAAGAGATCGCTCTGATCGCGGCCCGCTTTGGCGAGCCGCGCCGAGTCGATGCCCTCATCCGTCCGTTCTTCGATCCCATCCAGCGGCCCGACCGGTTCGCCGAAGTCTGCATGGTCATCCGCCGGCGGAACGGCAAGGTGCCTCTTTCGATCAAGACCTTCTATCCGCGCGGGGCCTACCGCCTACCGACCGGCGGCATCCACCACGGCGAGCGCATCCTCGACGCGCTCCGTCGGGAGACGGAGGAAGAGACGGGCCTCGAGACCGTGACCGAGCGGTTCCTCGCGTGGATCACGTACCGCCCGGTGTCGGCGCCCGACGCGCCGCCGCTGTTCCACACGTTCGCCTTCCTCCTCGACGAGGTGGGCGGACGCTTCCACACGAGGGATCTCGAGGAGCAGATAGAGGAGTGGTTCGAGGTCGAGCCCGCGGCGCTCGGCGACGTCGCCGATCGGCTCGATCGCATCACGAGCGCGCCCTCACACGAGATCGGCGGCGACTGGGCTGACTGGGGACACTTTCGGGCGGTCGTGCACCGCGTCGTGCACGAGGAGTTGATGGGCTAAAACTTCTCGAACCGGAAGAGCCGGACAGCGAGGATGAAACCAAGGGCGGTCCAAATCAAAAGCCCCAGTATTTGGGTCCTCACGTCCCAGAGGGTCGCGCCCTGCACGCTGATCTCGCGGAGCGCGTCGTTCAGGAGCGTCAGCGGTAGCAGGTTGGTAACGGGCCGGATGAGCTCGGGCGCCGCGTTCTTCGAGAAGAACACTCCCGAAAAGAAGAACTGCGGGAGCGTGATGAGCTGTGCGATGGCCGGCACTTGATTCTCGGTGGTGGCCCAGCCGGCGAGCGCGAAGCCGATCGTGAGGAACAGGATCGACCCGAGGAGCGCGACGACAAAGAGTGGAGCGAGACCGCCAACGATCGTTACGTTGAAGAGCACGAGGGCGACGAGGAGCAGCACGGCGACCTGCCCCGTCGCAATGACGAGCCGCGTGAGCACGTGCGCGGCGAGGAGGTTCGGGACCCGAACCGGCGTCGCCATGATCCGACGCAGGACGCCGCGCTGCTTGTCGGCTACCAGCGCGAACGCGACCGAGAAGACCGCGAGCTGCATGACGTTGACGCCCAGGATCCCCGGCACCAGGAAATCGACGTATCGCAGGCGCACCCCCTGCACGGTCTCGTTTTTCACAACGATCACCGGCGCCGTCTGGGTGACCGCGAACGAGAGCCGATCGATGACCTGCGCCACGATCTGACGACCCACCGCGACCTGCTGCGGCCTCGCGTCGTCTCCGAAGACGACGATCTGCGGCACGGTCCCTCCGGGTCGCGCGGGCGCGAGCGAGAAATCCGGCGGGATGACGATGAGCATGTCGAGCTCGGTACGGCGCAATTTCGTCAGGGCCTGGTCCGTAGGGAGCTCGGTCAGCAGGAGCGTCTCGATCCCCTTCAGGATCTGGACGAGCTGCGCGCTCGACTGATTCTTCGCCTGATCGTCGATGGCGACCGACACCCGGCCGAAGTCACCGAGGTTCAGGTACCCAAAGATCACCATCAGCATCAGCGGCACGATCAGGCTGAAGAAGAGTGCCGTACGGTCGCGGAGGTAGCCGCGAAGGAGCAGTGCGAAGAGGCGAAAGGTTTGCCTCATGCGTCGCGGATCTCGTGACCGGTGAGGTCGAGGAAAACGTCTTCGAGGTTGGCTTTCTGCTGCAGGACCGGCTTCGTGAATCCCCTGCCAAGAAGGTCGTCGATTAGCTTCCGCGGTGGGTCGAGCGCGACGATGTTCCCCTCGTCCATGATCGCTACTCGATCGCACAGGATCTCGGCCTCGTCGAGGTAGTGGGTCGTCAGAAAGACCGTCGTTCCGCGGGCCTGGATGCTTCGGATCAGGCCCCAGAGATTGCGCCGCGCCTGCGGGTCGAGGCCGGTGGTGGGCTCGTCGAGAAAGAGGAGCTGCGGCTGATTCACAAGAGCGGTCGCGATCGAAAGCCGCTGTCGCTGGCCGCCCGAGAGCTTCGCCTGCGGTTGGCGCGCGCGCTCCTCGAGCTCGACCTGACGCAGGAGCGCCAGCTCGTCGACCTCGAGGTCGTAGCAGGCCGCGAAGAACCGCACGGTCTCACGTACGGTCAGGTTGTCGGGGAACGCGCTTGACTGAAGCTGCACCCCGATCCGCCGTTTCACGCCCGCGGGGTCTCTGAAGACGTCGACTCCGGCCACGGTGGCCGCCCCGCCATCGGCCTTTCGGAGTCCCTCAAGTATTTCGACGGTGGTGGTCTTCCCCGCTCCGTTCGGACCGAGCAAGCCGAACACCTCTCCTGGCTGGACGAAGAAGCTGATGCCGCGGACCGCTTCGATGTCGCCGTAGCGCTTCCGCAGGTCGTTGACTTTCACGATCGGCGTCATGAGTGGAGCGCTACCGGTTCGCGACGAACGCGGCGTAGGCCATGTCGTGCAGGTAGAACGCGAGTGGAAGAAGCACCACCGCTGCGACGACGATGCGCACGACGATCGGGTTCGGGCGGCGAAGGCGCGTGTACGTGATCTCGAGTGTCGCGGTGATTGCCGCGAGGATCGGGACCTGCGCGACCCAGTGGAGGGGATCCGCACGATCGACGACGAGCGCGTACACCACCGCACCTCCGAGAAGTCCGGTGGCGAGTCCGACGACCGCGAAGACCCCCGCGTTGCGGACCGGATCGCGCAGCGCGAGCAGTAGACCGAGGCCGAAAGCGAGAAGTACGGCCGCGATCATCCGCTCGTAGATCCGGTTGTACGGCTGGAACAGGAAGGCCGACGGAAATGCGATCGACAGGATCACCGGAAGGATGAAGAGCGTGGCGCAGACGATCCCCACGGCGCGAGCGCCGCGCAGCGTCGCGGAGTCGGCCGGAAGCTGACGCTCCATCTAAGGGAGGCCGAGTCTCGTACGCTTAAGGTTCGGTGTCGAATCGGGGAGCGTCGTCGGCCGCCTTACCGCGCGCCCGCTTGCTTTCGCCGCCGTCGGTGAGCGGCTCCCCCGGGTTCGCAGCGATCCTGTCGTTGCTCTTGCCGGGGCTCGGTCAGATGTACCGCGGCCGATGGGTGCGCGGCGCACTGATGATCGTCCTTCCAATTTTCACGGTGCTGCTCGCCGGCGCATTCGTCGCGATCGCGGACCCGCTCACCAGCTTCGTTCTCCGAAACGCCGCGGCGGTCACGTTCCTCCTGGCCAGCGCGTTCTTCATGTACCACCTCTTCGTGGTCGCCGACGCGTTCGCGGGAAAGCTCCGCGACATCGGTTCGCTTCGCGGTCGGCACGTCGTCGACTACTTCGTGCTCGGCGTCGTTTGTGTCGCGCTCGTCGCGTTCTACGCGGCCGCGTATCGCGGATCCGCACCCTGGGCCGGGCTCGCATCGAAGGTATTCGCACCGCTCGCGAATCCACCGTTCGTGGGCACAACCGCCGGACAGGAGCCGTCGCCTCCGGAGTGGACCGGGACGGATCGGCTCAACGTTCTCTTGCTCGGCATCGACTCACGCGACGATCCATCGACCACGAAGAACACGGACACGATGATCGTCCTAAGCCTCGACCCGGTGAACAAGACCGCGGCGATGCTCTCGATCCCGCGTGACGTGTACATCGACCGCCCCGGCGTCTTCACGGATAAGATCAACGCCGCATACGCCTACGGCGGCTACGACCTCGCGCGAAAGGTCGTCGAGGATCTGCTCGGCATCCGCCTCAACGCCTACGCGCTCGTGGACTTCGACGCGTTCACCAAGATCGTCGACTCCGTCGGCGGAGTGGTCATCGACGTGAAACGGCCGGTGCGGGACGAGTCCTACCCCACCCCCGATTACGGAATAGAGCGCCTGGATATCACCGCGGGGCCGCAGCTCATGGACGGCCAGACGGCGCTACGGTTCGCGCGCTCGCGGCACGACACGAACGACTACAGCCGCGCCCAGCGCCAGCAGCTGGTCCTCTCCGCACTGCGGAGCCGCATGTCCGAAGGCGATTTCATTCGCGGCCTGCCCGGGCTCGTCGACCGCGTCGGAAGCGCGGTCCAGACGAACTTCGATCCCGCCAACATCCTCCCACTGGCGCAGTTCGGGTCGGGCATCGACGGCGACGCCATCCGGAGCGAAGTGCTCTACCCGTGCGGCGGCGCGTATCCGCATTGCGAGCTTCAATCGTCCGGCGGACCTAACGGCTTCTACCTGATTCCCGATCGCGCCAAGATCCGCGACCTCGCCGCCGCGCTCTTTTACGACCCGCAAGTGAAATCTGAGGGTGCGTCAGTCGAGGTCCGAAGTGCCGGAGCACGCAACGGACTGGCGCAGACGATCGCGGACCGGCTAGCGGAGCGGGCCTTTACGGTCTCGATCGTGAGCGACGGCGCGACCGGCCGCTCCGCCGTGCTGGTGCGCAACGGAGCAAAGCGCTACACCGCCAACGCGCTTGCACTCCAATTAGGAGGACTGCCGGTAGACACGCTGCCGAGCAGCGAGACGACCGCCGCCGACATCGTCGTACGAGTCGGATCTGACTTCAGAGGACTCGCGACCGACTTAGCCCGCTAAGCACACGCGTCGCGGGTGGCACGGGCGAGCGGGTTGTGCGCGAGCCGCGGGTTCCCCGGGGACCCACCTCGCGGCATGAGCGAAGCGAATGACGCGGATGGTGGGGAGGGTGGCGGCGAGCGCGCGACCCCGAGCCCGGGACAGGACCCGCACGCGGCCCCGGACAGGACCCGCGCGGCTGCTCGACACTTCGAGCCGTGAAAACCCGAATTGACGATG
>DASWCR010000066.1:0-4617 GCA_036389995.1 Candidatus Limnocylindria bacterium
CGGTCTCGGACAGAGAGCGCTCCATGATGTCGCGCAGCACGAAGGCGCCAAAGTCTGGCCCGCGCATGGCGTACCGGCCGACGAGATCGCGGAGACCCGCAGCGAAGAGCCGGCCGCTCTGGACCGCGTCCTTGATCGCGACCGCCGTCTCGCCGTCGACCTCGCCAACGCGCAGAAGCGCTGTGACCTCGTCGGCCGGAAGCCGCCGAGCGTGCTCGAGGCTCGCGATGAAGCGCTGCACCACGACATCGTCCGCGACCATCGGGCGCGCGCCGGCGCGCTTCACCGCGGCGACCGCCGCGAGCGCGGCAGCGAGCGCTCGCCGCAGACCGTCGAGATCCGCGAACTTCACAACTTCGACGACCGCCGGATTTCCGAGCAAGAGGCGCGAGATCGGCCGATCGCGCTCGGCGACGACGATGACCGGCACGGCGTGCTCTCGCGCGAGCTCGACTTCTATACCGACCCCGAACGATGGGATGCCGGCGTACGCGATGACGACCGCGGCGCCCGTGACGTGCGCGCGGTCGATCTCGTACACGGCGCGTGGATCGAGGTGCGCCGCCGCGACCGGATCGCTCACCCGATGCGGCAGGTACGCGCGCAGACCGGCGGCCTCCGCGATCTCCGCGAGGACTTCGTAGAACAGCTTGGTTCGCGGGGCGTCGTCGAGCGCGGTCAGCGCGCCCGAGATGTACGCCTCGCCGACCGCGACCGGTGTCTGTTCCCTGCCTTCGTCCATGGGCCGCTCATGATGCTCGGGGCGTCAAGTTGCGCACGTACACTCCGGCGGATGCCCGAGCAGCGCGTGTCGGAGTACCTCCGTCACCTTCCGCTCTTTTCGCGGCTCCCGGACAGCGAGCTTGCCGAGCTCGCCGATCGCGTCCGGACCAAAAGCTTCAAGCGCGGGGAGATGATCTTCCGGAAGGACGATCCCGGGACCCACCTGTACATGGTCCTCGAGGGCGGGGTGAAGATCGCCTTGCCCGGCGAATTCGGCCAGGAGGCACTGGTCGCGATCATGCGGCCCGGCGAGTTCTTCGGCGAGCTCGCCCTCTTCGATCGGAGTCCCCGGTCGGCGAGCGCGACCGCGCTCGAGGATACCCGCGCCGCGCTCCTTGCGGGCGACGACTTCCTCGCGTATCTGGAATCACACCCGGCGTCATTTCGCGTTGTCCTGGAGACGCTTGCTCGCACTATCCGCCGGCTGTCCGATCGGGTCGAGGACCTGATCTTCCTGGACGTCCCGAGCCGGGTCGCGAAGTACTTGCTCGACCTCGTGCGCTCGAGCGGCACCGATGGGAACGAGCTGACCCTAACGCAGGACGAGCTCGCTGCGTTCATTGGGGCGTCACGGGTGTCGGTGAACCGCGTGCTGGGCGACCTCGAGCGCCGCGAGATCATCTCGATCCGTCGCAGACGCATCGCGATCAAGGACGCCGATCGGCTCGCGAAGGAGGTCCGCTTCTAGGTGGCAACACCGCGCAAGCGTCCGCTCGTGCTCGTGGTTGAGGACGATCCGGCGCTCGGCGACGTGATGCTGACCGCGCTCAAGGACGACGGCCTCGAGGCGAAGCTCGCCCACGACGGCGACGAGGCCATGCGGGACGTCGACGACCTCTCGCCGTCGGTCATGGTGCTCGACCTCATGATGCCCAAGCGCGACGGCTTCTCCGTCCTACGCGAGCTCCGCGCGGACGGCCGTATCTCGCACCTTCCGGTGATCGTCGTGACCGCCATCTTCGGGATGTCCGAGCGCCTCTACGCGACGGAGCTGGGCGCGGCCGACTACGTCACCAAGCCCTTCGAGCTCGATGACCTCATCTCCCGCGTCCGCGCGCTTCTGTCTCCGACCGCCGCTTGATTACGCGCGCGCACCCGCCGTCAGCTGGCTGGTGCAGTAGCGGCAACGCTGCGCGGAGGCGAGGATCTCCTCGCCGCAGAACGGGCAGAACTTGGTCGGTGCGGCCTTCGGGATCATCGATCGCGCGATCAGGAATACGACGAATGCGACGATGATGAACGCGATCACCGTGTTGATGAACACGCCGTAGTTGATCGTCGCCAGGCCCGCGTCCTGCGCGGCCTTGAGGCTTGCGGGGTGCTTGCCTGAGAGGTCGATGAAGAGGTTGTTGAAATCGACCCCACCGAGGAGCAGCCCAACCGGCGGCATGATGATGTCCTTGACCAGTGAGGTGACGACGGCCGCGAGCGCAACGCCGATGATGAACGCGAGAGCCAGCGCGAGGACATTCGCCTTGAGCAGCCACGCCTTGAATTCGGACATCATGGCCTGGAACCTCCACCCCTACGTCGCGCGAGACAGCAGCATGCTGGGTGCCAGGGATACGGGCGGGTAGGCGAGCGTTACATGCTTGACGGAGGCGCCCGGGCCTTGGTAGGCTCTTAGCACTCTCGATAGGAGAGTGCTAATTGACGAACAAGCCCGATTCCACCGAATTTCCCGCGCTCGATCCGCGCGCCCGACAGGTGCTCGGCGCGGTCATACGCGAATACATCGCGACCGCCGAGCCGGTCGCGTCGACACAGCTCGTCCGCGGGTACAAGCTCGACGTTTCGCCGGCGACGGTCCGGGGCGAGCTGGCCGCGCTCGAAGAGGCGGGCCTCCTGACGCACCCGCACACCTCGGCGGGACGGGTGCCCACCGACCTTGGCTACCGGTATTTCATCGAAACGCTCATGCCGAGTCCGTCCCTCCGTCCTGAGGAGCAGGTCACCGTCTCGCACCAATTCCAGCAGGCGCTCCAGGACACCGCGGCGTGGCTGCGGGTCGCGGCGTCGAGCCTCGCGCGTCTAACCGCCGAAGCCTCGATCGTCACGACTCCCGCGAGCAAACGCACGACGCTGCGACACGTCGAAGTCGTGCCGATCCAGGAGCGCCGCGTGCTCCTCGTCGCGGTCGTCGACGGCGGCGCCGTGCGCCAGCAGATCCTCGAGCTCGGGACGGCGGCAACCGCAGAGCAGCTGCGATCGCTCTCGACCCGGCTCACGGAATCGCTCGGCGGCGCGACGGCGACGAAGGTGCACGAGGCGATCACGGCCGAAAAGGGCGCCGACGCTGATATCACCGGAGCCCTGGCGCGGATCCTCGACGAGTACGACACGGTTCGCGCTCGCGAGGTCTACGTCGACGGATTTCAGAACATCCTCGCCCAGCCGGAGTTCGCGGAAAGCGACCGCAGCCGGGCGATGCTGAGCCTCTTCGAGGACCACACGCGGCTCTCGGAGATCCTGCCCCTGGATCTCGGCGACGGCGAGGTGCACATCACGATCGGTCGCGAGCACCGGCACGAGTCGCTGCGCGACTGCAGCCTCGTCATCGGCCGCTACGGCGCGAGCCGTGACGTCGTCGGTTTCGTGGGGGTCGTCGGGCCGACGCGGATGGACTACGCGCGGTCGATAGGGGCGGTCCGCTACGTGGGGTCGCTCATGAGCGACCTCGTTCGAGTCATGGAGGGACGTTGATGGACGACAAGATTCGCCGAGCGGAGGAGCTGCTCGAGCAGCGGGCGCGCGAGCGCCGAGGGAATGGACACGCGAACGTCGACACGGAGGGGCCGGCTGCTGAACAGGCGCCGCCCCCCACGAGCAGCGAGGACCAGAAAACGGAAGAGCTAACAAACGATTTGAAGCGCCTGGCGGCGGACTTCGCCAACTACCGAAAGCGCAACGAGGCGGAGCGCACAGAGTTCGCGAAATTCGCGAAGTCGGACCTCATCTCGAAGATTCTCGACGTGCTCGACGGGTTCGATCGCGCGCTCGCGACCATACCTGAGGAGCTCAAAGGCACGCCGTGGGTCGAGGGGATGTGGCTCCTCGAGCGAAAGCTGCGCGGGATCCTCGAGGTGGAGGGCCTGAAGCCCGTCGACTCGATCGGCGCGCAGTTCGACCCCTACCAGCACGAAGCCGTCGCGCACGTCCCTTCGGACCAGCCCGAGGGAACGGTCATCGCGGAACACCAGAAGGCATACCGCCTATACGACAAGCTAATTCGTCCGGCGCTCGTCACCGTCTCAAGTGGGAGCGAAGGCAAGGAGAAGAACTGAAATGGCAAAAGTCATCGGCATCGACCTAGGAACCACGAACTCGGCCGTCGCTTACATGGAAGGCGGCGAGCCGACGATCATCCCGAACGCGGAGGGCGGGCGGATCACGCCGTCGGTCGTCGCGTTCACGAAGAACGGGGAGCGTCTGGTCGGCCAGGTCGCGAAGCGGCAGGCGATCACGAACCCCGACAACACCATCTACTCGGTCAAGCGCCTTATGGGCCGGCGGTTCACCGACCCCGAGGTCCAGCGGACCATGAAGATGGTCTCGTACAAGATCGAACCCGCCCCGAACGGCGGCGTTCTCATCGTCCTCGGCAACGGCCAGAAGCTCACGCCGCCCGAGGTCTCGGCGATGATCCTTCAGAAGCTCAAGACCGACTCCGAGGCGTACCTCGGGGAGAAGGTCACGCAGGCGGTCATCACCGTCCCGGCGTACTTCGATGACCAGCAGCGGCAGGCCACCAAGGATGCTGGCCAGATCGCGGGTCTCGAGGTCCTACGGATCATCAATGAGCCCACCGCCGCGGCGCTCGCGTACGGCCTCGAC
>DASWCR010000067.1:0-4298 GCA_036389995.1 Candidatus Limnocylindria bacterium
GAGACCGTCGAGATGGTCGAGCGTCGCGCGAGGGTCGCCGGCCAGGAGCGTGACCCGACCGAGGGTGCTGGCTAGGAAGAGCTTGTGACTTGCGCTCACATCACGCAGAACGCGCCGCGGCACCTCGAGGAGCGGTAGCGACCGCGCCGGGCCCTCGCGGCCCGCCAGTATGAATGCCTCCGCGACCTGAAGCTGAGCGGTCCAGACCGTTTCGCCGCGTGTTTCCTGTGCGAGCCTGAGCACCGCGTCCCAGTCGCCACCGGCGAACAGGTAGCCCGCCTCATCGGCGAGGAGTGTCTCCGTCCGGTAACCGTGGCGGCGGGCGTAGGCGAACATCTCCTCGTACATGGGGCGCACCTCCGCCCCGGAGGATCCGGTCGCACACAGCGATATCCAGAGGTTGTGGTAACCCCGCATCGCGACCCCGACCAAGTCATGCGCCGACGCCAGGGCGATGCCCTCGCGCGTTCGCGCGACGCCCTGGATACGACCCAGCTGCCCATCAGCTGAGCCGAGCGTGATGAGAGAGTCCGCCTCGGTGCTCAGCGCCCCTTGTTCCCGCGCCATGTCAACGGCGGGCTGACCCCATTCAGCCGCCGTAGAGAAGTCGAGATCCAGGTAGGCAAGCTTCGCGACCTGCGCGTACGCGCCGGCGAGCTCCTGGCTCTTTCCGAGAGGCTCGAGGAGCCGCACCGCATCCTCTGCCCCATCTCTCGCAGCGCGCGTTTCGCCGAGGAACCAGCGGTGCGAGGCGATCCGGGTGAGCGCCAGGCCCGCGCCTCGGGTGTCGCCGGCTTCCTCGAACCATCTCCGGGCCTCTTCGGCCGCGCGGAGTGCGCGGCGTGGCATCGCGGCGAGCTCCGCAGCGTCGGCGAGGCGAAGCTGAAGGTCGCCGAGCGCGGGTTCATCGTTTCCGGCCAGCTCGACGGCGCGCTCGAGGTGGCGGGCCGCGCGCGCGAACGCGAAGAGGCGATACGCCTCGCTGGCGGCGAGCTCGTGATAACGGAAGGCGCGGTGATCGTCGCGGGCCTCGTCGAAGTGATAGGCGAGCTCCTCGGCCTGCGCCGTCGCGTCGTCGCCGGCGCGTGACTCAATCGCCTCCCCAACAGTGGCATGCATCCGACGTCGTTCTGGCTGGAGGAGCTCGAGTAGAACGCTCTCGCGCGTGAGCGCATGGCGGAAGGCGTAGAGTTCGGCCCCCTCGGCGTCCGTAATTTCCAGCAGGAGCTGCGCGTCGATCGCGGCTCGGAGGGCGCTCACGAGGGGCGCCTCCTCCGAACTGGTTACGCGAAGCAGTAGATCGAAGTCGAATCGCGGCCCGATGACCGCGGCATGCAGCAGGACATTCTGAGCGTCCGCCGACAAGGTTTCGAACCGTTCGAGGACCGCGTCTCGTAGCGTGTCGGGGATCACGATCTGGGCGACCTCCTTCGTCCGCCGCCACGACCCTTCGCGGAGCTCGATGTCCCCACGCTCGACGAGCGCGCGCAGGACCTCTTCCATGAAGAGAGGATTGCCCTCGCAGGTCTCGAACATCGCTCGGCGGAACTCGACGGCCGGTGGCCGGTCCAGTTGCATGGCCTCGCGCAAGAAAGCCGCGACGTCGTCCTCGCTCAACCGGTGCAGCGCGACATCGTCAGCGACGTGAATCCGGCTCAGCTCCGCGAGCACGGGTCGGAGCGGGTGGCGCCGATGGAGTTCGTCACTGCGGTACGTGCCGACGAGCAGCAAAGGCACGTCGCGGAGCTTGCGTGCAAGATGCGGAAAGAGCTCGAGTGAAGCCTCGTCCGCCCAATGCAGATCTTCGATCACGATCACGATCGGTCGTTCGCGCGCCAGATCGCCCAGCAGAGCGGCGAAAGCAGAATGAAGCCGATAGCGATCGGTTCCAGCCATCACCGCGTCGCGCGGAGCGACCGGGAGGGTGTCCACGCGGTTCGCCGCGCGAGCGATGTCCATGAACGGACCGAACGGCCGGCGCGCATCGATCTCTGTGCATTCGCTCACAAGAACCCGGGCGCCGACCGCGCGTGCCCGTTTCACAGACTCTCTCAGCAGGGCCGTCTTCCCGACACCCGCCTCGCCGGACACGAGGGCGGTCCGGCCCCGTCCGCCTAGGCACTCCCGCACAAGAGACTCGAGCTGTCCCAGTTCGGCGTTGCGTCCGATGAGGACGGGGCAAAGGATCCGCCGATCCGTCATCGGACGAGCGTCTGTAGTCACAGTGCCCTCCCCGCGCTGGATTCTGTCATGCGGTGTCCCGCCAACGGCGTCGCGCTCCCGGGGCTGGGTGGGACCTCGCGGGAGCGCGACGCCAGACCGTTAGTACGGCCGCGGGGCACGCTGGTCGACCCCATCGTCGGCTGCAGGGGTCGCGGTGTTGTGGGACCAGTGCGGATTGCCAGAATCGCCGAGCACCGATCGACGCGCGCCCGCCTCGACGACGGCCGTGTTGCGTGACCACGACGGGTTGGCCGGGTCGCGGAGAACGGACTGACGGTCGCCGGTGGTCTGGACCGTGCCGGAGCGAACTGCGGTCGTTCCGCAGGCGGCCAGGCCAATGCTCGCGCCGATCGCGAGGATCCCAAGCTTCCTGAGGACTCTCTTGCTTGCGCTGGTTCGTTCGTGGGTGGCCATCTCGTTCCTCCTTGGTGAGATGGCCCGAACGTAGAGGCGCTTGATCTGGCCGACGGCGGGAGGAATACGCGAATCTTCTGTCCGCGAGTACGTACGTACTCGTCTCGACCCTTGCTGAGGCGCCGCTAGGCGTGTTCCTCGATCCAGATCGCGCCATCCTCGGCGTGCTCCTTCTTCCAGATGGGCACGATCGTCTTGAGCTCGTCGATCGCCGACCGCGCAGCGGCGAATGCGGCGTCGCGGTGGGGAGCGGCCGCGGCCACGACGACGGCGATATCGCCGACCCGGAGGTCGCCGACCCGGTGGTGCATCGCGATCCGGAGCGGGCCGTGCTCGCGCACCAGACGATCGGAGATCTCGCGCATCTTGGCCTCGGCCATCTCGGCGTAGGCCTCGTACTCGAGATGGAGGATGCGTTTGCCCCTGCTCTGGCTGCGGACCGTGCCGAGGAAGACGACCACGCCGCCGAATGCATCGTCGCGCACGAGCGCAAGCGCGTCGTCGACGGAGAGTGGCGCTTCGCTCACCGCGATCGGCGCGAGCGTGCGGGCGTCTCCTCCGGAGACCGGCGGTATGAGCGCCAGCTCGTCGCCGTCGGCGAGCGGCTCGTCGACGCCGACATATTCGCGGTTCCGCGCGATGACGACCTGGCGCCCCTCTGTGATGAGCGGGTGCTCTTTGGTGATGCGTGCGATGGCGTCCCGCACGGTCGCTCCAGGAGGGAGCTCCAGATCGAAATGTCCTCGCCCCGCCGCTTCCCTGTAAGACGCGAATAGACGAACGAGCACGCGCATCTCCGAGAGCGTATCGCGGGTCTGTCTGCTCGCGGCGGGCGTCGTCCGACGCAACCAACTGGAGATGCGAGAATCGCACGTTCATGGACACGAGCGCGCTCGTCGCATTCGGTCTCACTCTGCTGCTCGTCCTGGCGAACGGGTTCTTCGTGGCCGCCGAGTACGCGTTCGTCCGCATCAGGAAAACGCAGCTCGACGAGCTCGCCCAGCAAGGGAGCGGTCGCGCTCGCCTCTCCGCGAGCATTGTCGGCAAGCTCGACCAGTACATCTCCGCGTCACAGCTCGGCGTGACGCTTTGCTCTCTGGCGATCGGCTGGATCGGCGAGCCCGCGGTCGCCGCGCTCCTTCACCCCTACTTCGGGTGGCTGCCGGACCCGTTACTTGAGGTCCTCTCGTTCGCCCTGGCCTTCGGGGTCATCACCTATTTGCACATCGTGGTGGGGGAGCTGGCGCCTAAGTACCTTGCGATCCAGCGCGCGCTCGCTCTCCTGCAGGACGCCCTTCCGCGTCGAGACGGCGACTAACATCTTCAGCTCCTCTTCGCTGTGAACGTTGGCGTCGTCGCTCGAGCGGATCCCAGCGATCCGGAGGATCGCGTTCGCGCTTCCGTTCACGAGCGCGATGAACGGATACATCACGCGGTAGAAGAGATGGAGCGGGTAGGCGCACCAGAGCGCGAGAGCGAGCGCGCGCTGGATCGCAAGGTACTTAGGCGCCAGCTCCCCCACCACGATGTGCAGATAGGTGATGACCCCGAAGGCCAGGGCGAACGAGAGGACCTCAAGTAACGGGTCCGGCAGCCACCCGAAGTAGGGGTGAAGGAGCGCGGCGACCGCGGGCTCGCCGATCCAGCCGATCGCCAGAGAG
>DASWCR010000068.1:0-10740 GCA_036389995.1 Candidatus Limnocylindria bacterium
TACCTCGTGCCGCTCGTACAGGTCCCCCCGCGCGGAGTGTGGGGAGCCAGCGGTCAGCCGCGCCGGACGTCGCTCGAGGCGTGGCTGGGCCGTCCCTTAGGCAAGAGGCCGTCACCCGACGCGATGATCCTTCGCTATCTCGCCGCCTTTGGTCCGGCCACCGTCGGCGATGCGCGCATGTGGTCGGGCCTTAGCGCGCTGTCCGAGGTGTTCGAGCGCCTTCGTCCCCGTCTGCGGACGTTCCGCGACGAGAGCGGCCGCGAGCTCTTCGACGTGTCCGAGGGTCCCCTACCCGATCCGGCGACTCCTGCCCCCGTCCGATTTCTACCGGTTTACGACAACATCGTGCTGTCGCACGCCGATCGCTCGCGGATCGTCCGCCCGTTTGACCCGCGGCGCGTGGGCCACATGGAAGGTGCGAGCTTCGGGAGCGTTCTTATCGATGGTTTCGTCGGGGCGACGTGGACGCTCAAACGCTCGCCAAGGACAGCCACGCTCCGTCTCGCGTTCATCGATAAGCAACCGAAGCGCGAGCGCGCCGCGGTCGAAGATGAAGCCGCCCGACTCCTTACGTTCCTCGCTTCAGATGCGAGCTCCCGTAGCGTGATGGTCTCCGAAGCCGACGCGCAACCTCGGACCAGTCCATAGCGCGAGCGACGCGCTTTCCGGACGCGACGGTCTCCCTGCCGGCGGCCGTCGACATATAGTCGACCGTCGGCGCGATCCCGACCCGCCACAGCGTGAGGCGGTCCGCATCCCAGCAGGTACCGATCGTCGGATCGCCGCTCAGTGCGCCGCCCGTGTGACCCCGGCAGGCGGTTTCCACCAGAGCGAGCTGTGCAGCGCTGAATCCGAAGCGGCCGAGCTCGAGCGAATGCACGAGCGCCGCGCCTCGTGCGCCGTGCTGCGGATCGTCGTCGTCTCCGATCCGTCGCGCATCGTGGAGCAACGCGAAGAGGCAAACGACGATCGGATCGCACTCTCGCGTCCGCTCCGCGAGGTCGAGTCCGATCGATGCGACGTCCCGCCAGTGATCCTCGCCGTGAAAGCCCGAGCCGAGCGACGTCGATAGCGGCCGGACGAGCGCGAGGATCCGTTCGAGGTCGAGTGACGCCGGTTCGGACACTCTGTCTACCCTACCGGCGACCGCCGGCATCGGAGCCTTATCAGCCGCGGTCCTGATCGATCTCCGCGAGCTCGAGGTTGCCGCCCGAGAGCCACGCGCCGTTCGCTCCCTGCTCGTCGACGACTTGCCAGTTGGCGAATAGGCCGTCCCGCGTGATCCGATAGAAGCGCAACGTCCGCGTGACGGAGGTCGAGCGCTCCGGCCCGCTCGATGCCGCGGTGACAAGCTGCCCGTTGACGACAACCGTCACGATCCCATCGCCAAGGAACGTCGCCGGCTCGAAGCGGGATATGCGGACCGTGAGGTCGTCGAATCGCCGGGTCGTGAATACTTTCTTCGCGTAGCTCGCGTCGAGCCTGTCAAGCGAGTCGTTCCAGGCGTTGTCGAATGCCGTGATCAAGAACCGGCCTCCTGGCGGGGCGGCGTGCGCATATTGCTCGCCTGGCACGTAGCTCTCCCGCTGGAAGAACCAGCCCATCTGGTTCGGCGCCTCGGCCTCGAGCGCGAGCGCCGACCAGCGCGGTTGCTCACCGTCGACCCACCGAGCGAGCACGGGGTCATAACCGTCGACCACCTTGTACATGCCGTGCCCCTGGTTGACGAAGCGCGCCTGCTGCGCGCGCTGGACGCTGCTCGTCTTCCCGTCGGCTGCCGTGATGCGATCGGTGTACGTGAGCGTGGCGTCGATGTACGCGACGCGACCCCAAGGCTTCGCGTACATGTGCAGGATCGTGAGCTGCCCGAGCTCGAATTTGCGCTTCTGATCAAACGGGACTCCCGCGCGGAGGGGCTGCCGAATCAGCTCCGCATACGGGCCCGGCGCGTACAGCGATTCGAAGAGCCCTTGGTTCGCGACCGGGTTACTTCGATATTGGTCGAGTGCCTCGAGGAACGTCGGCACCCATCTGCGAAGATCGGTCTCGGTGGTGGTTCGATACGGCCCGACGACCTCGATAAGCGGCGCGGCCGTCGCGATCGAGAAGGCCCGCGACACGACGCGGATCTCTGGGGGCAACGCCTGTGGCGATCCGGTGGGGATCGGTTCGGGCGTGCGGACGAGCGTCGTCGCCGTCGGCTCGGCGGTCTGCACGGCGGGGGTCGCCGTAACGATCGGAGCGCTCGATGCGCTCGGCGCGGCAGGTGAGGCGGTGCCACTCGGAGTGGCCGCCGGTGCCGTGCACCCGACTAAGACGATCACCGCGAGAGCCAAAGCGGAGATGCGTAATCCGCCTAGATCGACCGACCTTCCGTCGCCCGGCCGCAGCACGAACGCGCGAGCCACGTCAGCTCCGGACGGCAACCTTTCGGCCAGAGGCAGGCACCTTCGCGGCACGCGCCGGCCGGTCGCCGTTCTTCGACTGCGAAGCGCCCGCCGCACCGCACACGGTCTCGATGATGAGACGTGTCGTCACGTACGGGTCGGCGTTGGCGTTCGGACGGCGGTCCTCGATATAGCCCTTGCGGTCCACCGCGACCTGCCACGGGATGCGCACCGATGCGCCGCGATCGCTGACCCCGTAGCGGAACTCCTTGTACGAGCAGGTCTCGTGAAGGCCGGTGAGGCGCTCCTCGATGCCGAAACCGTAGTTCGCGATGTGGAGGTCGTGCCGCGTGGCGAGCGCTTCCGCGGCCGCGACACAGGCGTCGTAGTTCTCGCGCATCTCGTTCGTCGAGAAATTGGTGTGCGCGCCAGCGCCGTTCCAGTCACCGCGGACCGGCTTCGGGTAAAGCGTCGCGCTCACGCCATAGTCCTCCCCCACCCGGTAGAGGAGCCAGCGCGCGACCCACAGCTGGTCGCCGATGTCGGGTGCGTTCAGCGGACCGACTTGGAATTCCCACTGACCCGGCATGACCTCGGCGTTGATCCCGGAGATCCTCAATCCGGCTTTAAGGCATGCGTCCAGATGCGCCTCAACGACGTCGCGCCCGAACACCTCGTCGGCGCCGACGCCGCAGTAATAGCCACCCTGGGGCGCCGGAAACCCGACGTCCGGGAAGCCGAGCGGCCGGGAGCCTTCGAAGAACGTGTACTCCTGCTCGATGCCGAACCAGGTGTCGAATCCCTTGAACCGCTCGGCCATCTCGACGTTCGCGCGGCGCATGTTCGTCTTGTGCGGCTGGCCGTTGACGAGCATGACCTCGCAGAGAACGAGCTTGTCATCGCCACCGCGGATCGGGTCCGGGCAAACGAACACCGGCTGCAGCACGCAGTCCGACTTGTCGCCTGTCGCCTGCTGCGTGCTCGAACCATCGAAGGCCCAGATCGGCGGCTTCTCGCCGTCCGGCACGATCTTCGTCTTGGAGCGGACCTTTTGCGTCGGCTGGGTGCCGTCGATCCAGATGTATTCGGCTCTGTAGACGCCCATTGATTCCCTCACCTGCGGTTATCGGGACGCGTGCGGACTGACTGTAAGGGTCCGGCAAGTTGCCCGAAGGTGCTGATTTGGTTGTGAAACGGAAAGGTCCGGTTTGCGCCGTTGCGAAGGGTTCGCGGCACGTGGTGGCGAAGGAGCTACGCCGCGAATACGTCGTAGAGGGCGGCGAAAACCTAGCGGGCGTTTCCGCGCTTCTCGACGAAAAGCGCCCTCGCGCGCGCGAGGCGTGCGGAGTCCGGCCGGCGAGCTCGATCACGAGCTCTTCGATCAGGCTCGGACTCACGGCACATTCGAAGAGGATGGGCAACCCTTCTCGACGACCATGCGCGGTCACGATGAGTCGCGCCGTCGATCATCAGGATCGTTTCGCGCTCAACGGGCCGGAGCAGCGCACGATCATCGAACCGATCGGCTCCGTTGCCGCCAGAGCTACTCGTCGCGGGATGGCTCATTGGCATTTCCTAGCACCTTCTGCCGGATCTCGTCGAGAAGCTGATCGCCGCGCGCGTCCGCGAGCGCGTGCTCGACGTCGAGGATGCGCGCCTCGACGCCCTCGTTCGCGATCTCGTACCGGCCCGACGCCCGGGCGATGCGTCGGTCGATCCGGTCGCGGATCTCCTGGAGGCTCGGAACGTCGGTCGCCGGCGCGAAGGTGCCGATCCGCTGCAGAGCGTTGGCGACACGCTCCTGCATCTTCGCGGCTTCGAGCTCGGTGAGGAGCTTCGATCGCTCCGCGAGCTGCCTCTGCACGAGGTAGGCGTTGTGCTCCACGGCGCCCTTCGCCGCCTTCGCCGCGCCGGCTGCGCGTTCGTGAAGCTCGTGCAGGTCGGCGGCGGACGATTCCACCGTCGCGAGCTGCATCGCGAAGAGCCGGGCCGTGCGCTCGTGGGCGGCGGCCTTTTCCGTGTCGCCCTTCGTCCGAGCATCTTCGGCCAGGACGAGTGCCTGGGTAGCCGAAGCACGGAGCCGTTCGAGCTCGGTGATCGTGCGCGTGAGCTTGAGCTGAAGCTCGCGCTGGTTTCCGATGACTGCGGCGGCCTGCTCGCTGAGTGCGGCGTGTTGTCGCTTGGCGTCTTCGATCGCCTGCTCGATCTGCACTCGTGGATCCGCGAACGTGTCGAGCGTTCCGGAGAGGAACGCCACCGCGTAGTGCCAGGTGCGCTTGAGGAGTCGGAACATTTCCTTCACCTTCCTATTTCTGTTCGATCGCCGAGTGCGTGTCGACCTAAGTCCTCTGTCTCGACGAGTGCGGCCCTGAGCGTGTCGAGCTCCGCCGTGAGCTCGTCGACCTGCGGCGCGGCGAGACCGGATCCGAATTCGCTCAGGGCGACGATCTCGGCGACGCGCGCGACGAGGCCTTCGAGCCCGAGCGCCGCGGCCTCGATGCGGCCGACGAGCTCGCGCTGCGTCGCCTCGAGCCGCTCCCCCGCCTCGAGGCGGGCGCTGAGCGAGCGAAGCGCGTACTCGTTCTGCTGACGGGCTGGGCCTTCGCTCAACACGCCGAGCTGATGACGCAGTGACGCGTCGGTCCTTCGGAGCTCGGCCAGATCGGTGCTCCCCGCGAGGCGCGAGACGAGGCCCGATTGGTACGCGAGACGCCGGAGGATCACGACCGCGTCGGCCGCTTGCTTCGCGATGACGGCGCAGCGATAGGCGACCGCGCCCGATCCCGCGCTCGCTCGCAGCCGGCGGATCGCGGCGACCGCGGCCTCCGCGCGGATGACCCAGAGTGCCTCCGGCGTACCCGGGATCGGCCGAGGCGAACGCCGGTACGAGAGCGCGGCCTCGAGCAGTCCTCGGACAACGCATACGAGGACCGCCGTCAGGAGCGCGAGCGGCAGCGGCGCACCGAGGAAGAGATATGCGGCTCCAACCGCTATCGCGAGGGCGAGCGTCGCTCGATCGGGAACGAACATCTTTGCGTTCATCAGAAGTTCGACACGACCTCCTTGAACACCCGTCCGATGGACGATTGGTCGGATGCGTCGTACGAGGCGGCGCGGGTCGCCTCGGCGATCCGCTGCAGGACCTTCTTGTCGAAGTCGGCGCCGTACCCAATGGTGAACACGCGGATCCCGTTCTCACGCGTGGCCGGGTCGAGCGCGCGCACGAGCGCTTCGAGGTCGTTGTTCGCGTCGGAGTTCTGGCCGTCCGTGAGGAGCATCACGGCGTTAATGCGGCGCGCGTCCGCCACACGCGAGAGCGCGCGTACCGCGTCGAGCGTGGTCGTGTACAGCGCGGTCCCACCGCTCACTGAGAGACCAGCGAGGCGCGTACGGAGCAGCTCCTTCTGTGGCCCGAGCGGGCCGATCGGCACCAGCTCTTGGTGTCCTGAAGAGAAGATCCACACGCCGACGTCGTCGTCGTCCGCGAAGAGATCGAGCGCGTCGATCGACGCACGCTTCATCAGCTCGAGCTTCGCGCCGCTCATCGAGCCGGAGACGTCGAGGACCATGAGGACGCGGGCGCGCTTGCGCACGTCCTTCCAGGAGGCCTGCACAGCCGCGAGGGCTTCGGATGAGGGCGGACGGATCACGTTCCCGGCCGGCCCCTGCGGGAGGAAGCTCGGGTCGGAAGCGAGCAACGCGCCGGCTCGACCTTCGTGATCGCGGAACCCGAGCTCCTGGAGGCGAGCCTGACGATCGGGGTGCTCGAGGTACGCGAGGAAGAGCGCGGCGGCGCGACGCTTCGCGTCGTCGACCCACGACGCGCGGAGGACGACGTACGGGTGGTCCGCCACGAGCGTGCCCTCGCGCGGGTAGATCGCGACGAGGGGGACCTCGGGCTTCGCCTGGTCGTAGTCGAAGATCTGCTTTTCCTCGACGGCGATCGCGGAGACGTAGCCGAGCGGGTTCCCGGCGTCGGCGGCGGCCTTCATGTTCGCGAGGAAGGTCGAGGCAGTGCTCCCGTAATGCTCGACGGAGCCTTCGATGCCCTTGACGAACGTGACCACGTCGGGCTTGCGGACGTCGTCGACGGTGAGATCGGCCGAGAGGCCGGTCGCCGCGTAGTACGTCCCCACGAGGGCGTGCAAACCCGAGGTCGACACGGTCGGATCCGTCTTCCCGAGGCGGAATCGTCCCCACTCCGGGTGGCCGTACCGAGCCCAGCCCTGCGGGTCCTGCGCGAGCGCGAGGATGTCGTGCCATCCGATCTCGGTCGCGGGCCAGCCCATCGCCTCGGCCATCGGGCGAGGCATCGCGATCACGAGAGGTGACTGCATGAGGCTCGGCAGCGATGTCGGGATGAGATCGGAGCGATCCGCACCGACGCGGTGCTCGCGGAGGAGGTTCACCCAGGTCGTGGCCGCCGGCGACCAGACATCGGGACGCGCGCCGTCGCGCGCTTCGTCCCATCCCTGGGCGAGCGCGGCTTCGGCGTCGCCGGAGGCCTTCCGAACGACCTTCACGTCGATGCAGCGATCGTCGACGGCTGCTCCGGTGCGCACGAAGTCCGCGGCCATGTCGCCGATCGGTCCCGACTTCTCGTTCGAGGCGATCACGACGAGCTGCACCGGCTTCGCGCACAAAGCGGTCTGCGGGGGTTGCGGGCGCTGGCCGATGATGTAAGCGGCCACCAGGACGACGGCGCCGATCGCGGTGATCCAGGTTCCGAGCCGGCTCTTGCGCTCCACTTCCTTACCTCCGATCACCGCTTGGCGGCTTTCGGAGGACAAGGTGCGCCCGGAGGGCAGGCGAAAACCTCCGGGAAAGGGCCTAGCCGGTGCTCATCCGGTACTCAAACGGCGTCGTCAGGGCTTGGGCGGCCGCCGTGGCAGGGAGGTCTCTACGTCGGCGACGATCGGCCCTTTCGCCGTGTTTCGTTCGGTGACCCATGAGGCGATCTGCGCCCGGTGATGCAGGTTGAGCTTGTTCATGATGTTTTGGACGTGGTTGTCGATCGTCCGTTCTGAGAGCACGAGCCGTTCGGCGATCTCCTTGTTTGTCGAGTCGCGGATGAGGACCGCGACATCGGCCTCGCGCCGGGTGAGCGGCGCGAACCACTGACCCTCCCGGAGCGTGACCTGTCCGGCTGGCGGCGCCGGCCGGATCAGGCGGCGAAGACCTAATCCCGCACCGACGCGGGCGATGAGGATGGCGACGACGGCGACGGCGATGGCGATGAGATCGTGGCCGAGCCACAGGGCGGCCAACGCCGCCGCCGCCGCGAAGGCGACGGCGACCGGGTCTCGAAGCTCCCCAAGAGCGCGCATCAAAAGTTCGAGATCACGGAGGCGAGGATCTTGACCATCGCTCTCCGATCTTTGTCCGAGTACGCACCACCGCGTCCCGCCAGAGCAATGTCCTCGAGGGTGCCGCGGTCGGCCTTGCTGCCGAACCCGACGGTGAAGACGCGAACGAACCTGTCGTTCGGCTGTCCGACGAGGGTGCGCTGAAGCTCGTTCAAGCTGATGTTCCCCGCTGGATCGTCGTTGCCGCCATCGGTCAGCACGACGACGGCGTTGATTCGCGCAGTGTCGTAGCGCGCACGCATCGAGGTAACGGCCGCATCCAAGGTGGTGTAGAGCGCTTTGTGCTGGCCCTGTGGTTCAAGCGCCTCGATCTCATGTTTCAGCGTCGCTTTCTGCTGCGAGATCGGACCCGTGTCGACGACCTGGTGATAGGGAGGGTCCGCCCCCGAGGAGCTCG
This sequence comes from Candidatus Limnocylindria bacterium, assembly GCA_036389995.1. Taxonomy (GTDB): domain Bacteria; phylum Chloroflexota; class Limnocylindria; order P2-11E; family P2-11E; genus 3-1-20CM-2-70-9. Next base: position 8,151 of record DASWCR010000068.1, read on the forward strand.
AAAACGACCAGAGCCCGACCTCGTCGGCTTGCGCAAAGTCCTCCAGCGCCGCGGAGGCGGCTTCCTTGGCGACATCGAGCTTGCTTTTCGAAGAGTCTGGAGCGCGGTCCGCCATTGAGCTTCCGACGTCGATGACGAGCAGGACCCGGGCGGATTTGCGGATCGTTTTCCACGAGGCCTGGATGTCGGCGATAACCGCAGGCACAGGCAGGCGATACTCAGCTGCCGGTTTCGCAGGGTCGAGGTAATTGGCCTTCGTGATCTCGGGGCCGGGATCGCCTTGGTAGCCGCGCAGCGCGACACTCTTGAAACGCGCCTGCGCCTCCGGACCTTGGAGATACGCCAGGAAGCCGTTCGCCGCACGACCCTTGACATCGTCATTGGTCAAGACAACGTACGGGTGGTTCGCGATGAGCGTGCCCTCGCGCGGATAGATCGCAACGAGCGGGATCACCGGCACGATCCCTCTTGGCGGAGGCACGTCCGAATTCGGATTGCCGTGGTTGTAGTCCCAGACCTGCTTTTCCTCGATCGCGATCGCCGAGACGTACTGCTCGGCCTGACCGCGACGGTCACTTGCGAGGAGGTCGTTCAGGTACGTGGCGACGGCGTCGCCGTAGTGGACGACGGAGTTCTCCACCGTTTTCATAAACGCGAGAGTTCGAGGCTCGGTGGCGGAGCCGTCGCCCTTGCCTCCGCCCGCGTAGTGGGTCGCGATCAGAGCGTGAAGGCCGGATGTCGAGCTCAGCGGGCTGGTCTTGCCGAGCTTGAAGGGGTCCCACTCCGGATGACCGTACCGGGCCCAGCCGTGCGGGTCCTGCGCCAGGGCGAAGATCTCGGCCCACCCGATCTCCTTGTCGGGCCAACCCAGAGCCTCCGCCATAGGTTTCGGCATCGCGATGACGAGCGGCGACTGAATGATGCTCGGCCTTGCCGGCGGGACGTTACTCGGGAGACCGTCCGCCTGCCGATGAAATTCGAGCAGATTCACCCACGTGATCGCCGCCGGCGACCACACGTCGGGCTCGGGCGCACCCTCAGAGAGCGGATCCCAGCCACCCCTAAGCGCGGCTTCGGCATCGCCCGAGCGGACCTTGAAAACCTGGACGTCGACGCACCTGCCGTCGATGACCGGGCGCCGCTTCTCATATTCGTCGGCGAGAACCACAAGGAGCGCGGACTTCTCGTTCGAGGCCGCGACTCTGAGCGGTACGCAAAACGGCGACGGCGGAATGAGTGACAGGATCACGACGGCGACGATCGCGCAGGCGCCGGTCGCGAGTCGCGCCAGAGCGGTAGGCCCCCACATTTGCTGCTTCCCTTACCCCGCGGGGAGTGTACGAAGTAAAGGAAAGCTGGCGGGGCTGTTCACCGTTACGTGCCTATGGGTAGCGGGTCACCGTCCGCATGGGCACCAACGTGGTCTTTCCAGCAGTGCCCGTTACCAGTGAGCTTGGGACGCCGCTCGGCAGCGGCGCGGCGAAGTGGACGATGAGCTCGTAGCCGCTCAGGTCATCGAGCATCTGAATCTCGATCGCGTGCGCTCCCAGCGCCGCCAGGCGATCCTGGTGCGCTTTGCGCGCGGCCTCGGCGTCTTCGAATGTCGCCACCTTTCATCAGTACCGCCTCCCGCACGTTCCGGTTCCAATTGCGGTCGCGGTCGATGGAAGTGATCCCGAAGCGCTCGGTGGGGCCTGAGTACCGAGGACGGCGGTCGGCGAGGGTGACGAGCCAGAAGCAGACCGTGAGGCCGAAGCTCCAGGGCTGCTTGACGAGGCCGGCGACGCCGACGGTGGCCCCGACCGCGAGGTCGCCGCTGACGGCGTCGTTGCCACCGCCGATGGCGGGGCAAGCGTCGTCGCGGCCGCGCTCTGCGCGGCGACCGGCGATGGGCTCGCTGAGTTCGGGGAGGAGCTCGCGGCGACCTGATTCGCGGCGGGTCTGGGCGCGATCCCTCCCGTCGACGACGCCGCGAACATGGCCGCGCCTAGAGCGACGAGGCCGAGGGTCGCGACGATCGGAACAAGCCCGATCCGCCTGCCGAGGGGTGAAAGTTCCAGGCAATTGGGGCAGAAGCCGGAAACGGGGATGAACACGTTGCCACAGTTCCGGCAGCGGACCGGCCGACGCGTCCGTGCCACGGCTTGGCTGGCTGCATTCTCCGTGCGCGACCGGTTTTAGCGTCGGCCAGCCGCTTTGCGGCTCGCCTCCCGCGCCGCCCAGGACGCTTCGCCTGGCAGGCCTAGCGTTTTTCGCTTCGGCGCCGGCAGGTACTTCGCGCCTTCCAGCAGCGAGAGCCGCGACACCCGGTCGCGGTGTTTTCTCAGGAACGCGTATGTCAGCTCGGGCCGCTTCTTCGACACTTCGCGCAGCACCCAGCCAATGGCCTTGCGGATGAAGAACTCACGCTCGTCGAGCATCGATTCAGCGAGTCGCGACCAGAGCGCGAAATCTCCGCCGCCGGCCCGAAGCGCGTCGTGCTCGGTGAGAAGCGCGGTCCGTCGCACCCAGAAGTCTTCGTCCTTCGCCCACACGCGCAGGCGCTTCCGCGCACGCGGGTCGCGCGCGATGACGTCGCCGATCACCTTCG
>DASWCR010000069.1:0-3772 GCA_036389995.1 Candidatus Limnocylindria bacterium
TCGCGACTCCGACGATCCGCTCTCGCGTGGCGAGGTCGGACGCGAGGGCGTCGCCCTCGACACGCTGCGCGACATGGAGATCCTGTTCGACCGCATTCCGCTCGACCAGGTGACGACGTCGATGACCATCAACGGGCCCGCTTCGATCGTGTGGGCGATGTACCTGGCCGCCGCCGAGAAGCGCGGCATTCCGCTGGATCGCCTCGGCGGAACGATTCAGAACGACGCGCTGAAGGAGTACATCGCGCAGCGCGAGTGGATCGTCCCGGTGAAGCCAGCGATGAGCCTGGTGGTCGATACGTTCCGCTACGGCTCCCGCGACGTGCCGCGCTGGAACACCATCTCGATCTCCGGCTACCACATCCGCGAGGCGGGCGCGACGGCGTTGCAGGAGCTCGCGTTCACGCTCATCGACGGGCTCGAGTACGTGAAGTGGGGTGTCGACGCCGGCCTCGACGTGAATGAGTTCGTGCCGCACCTCTCGTTCTTCTTCGATGTCCATAACGACTTCTTCGAGGAGATCGCGAAGTTCCGCGCGGCACGGCGCATCTGGGCGAACGAGATCGAGCGGCGTTACCACCCCACGAACGAGCGCGCGCTCCTCATGCGCACGCACGCCCAGACCGCGGGCGTCTCGCTGACCGCGCAGCAGCCGTACAACAACGTGGTGCGCGTGACGCTGCAGGCGCTCGCCGCGGTGCTCGGGGGGACGCAGTCGCTACACACGAACTCGCTCGACGAGACCTACGCACTCCCCACCCAGGATGCGGTGACGCTCGCGCTGCGGACGCAGCAGGTCATCGCGCACGAATCCGGCGTCGCCGACACGATCGACCCGTTGGCGGGCTCGTATTACCTTGAATCGCTCACGCAGCGGATGGAACGTGGCTTCGAGCGTTACCTGGGCGAGATCGAGAAGATGGGCGGCATGGTCGAGGCGGTCGAGCGCGGCTATCCCCAGCGCGAGATCACCGAGGCATCATTCCACTTCCAGCAGCAGGTCGAGGAGGGGGAGAAGGTCGTCGTCGGGATCAACAAGTACGCGACCGCCGAACAAGCGCCGATCCCGACCCTCGCGATCGACCCGGATGTCGAGAAAAAGCAGATCGAGCGTCTCGTCGAGACGCGAAAGAAGCGCGACCCAGGGCGGTGGAATGAATCAATCGACGCACTCCGGAAGGCGGCGAAGAGCGGGGACGAGCTCATGCCGCGGTTCCTCGAGTGCGCCAGAGCAAACGCAAGCGTCGGCGAGCAGGTACTTGTCCTGAAGGAGGTGTTTGGTGAATACCACGATCCGGGGTACTTCTAGAGACGAGCTGCTCGCCAAAATTTCTGGGGCGCACCGCTCGATGCGGGAGGCGATCGGTGCGCTGCCTGAAGGGCGTTGGGACGAGAAGCTTCCGGCCGGCTGGACGCTGAAGGAGATGGTCGGCCACCTCGCGCACTGGGAAAGCACGGTTCCGGCGTTCGTCGATTCGCTTCGGACCGGGACGCCGCAGGAAGTGGCCCTTCTGGTGGCCGATGATGGGGGCGGCGACGTCGACGAGCAGAACGCGCGGGCGGCAGCCGAGGCGCGCGGCCTTTCGCGGGACGAAGTCCTTCGCCGCTGGGACGACGCGCACGCCGAGATGCTCGAGGTCGCGCGCACTCTGAGCGACGTCGAGCTCGAAGCCGTCTCTTTCATGCAAAAGTTCGAGGGCGAGACCTACGGGCATTACCCCAACCACTACGCGGACCTCTCCGCCGCGATCAAGGACAAGGACGATCTCCTCGTGCTCGTGGAGACGTCCTGGATCCCCTTCCGTCTCGCGATCGGCGCCATCGGCCTTCCCAGCCTCGAGGAAAAGACCTCCACCGGCTGGACGTACAAGGACCTCGTCGCCCACGCGGCGGCATGGGAGGACCGGACGGCGAGTCGGCTCGCGACGTTCCGACAGAGTGGGGCGAAGACTTATCCGGGCGTCGACGACACCGACGAATTCAACGCGGCGGTCGTGGAACGCACGCGCGGCCGGGATCCGCGCGAAGTACTCGGCGAGCTCGATGAGACCCACGCCCGGATCGTCGGCGAGATCGGGAAGCTCACCCCGAAACAGATCCACGCCAACGACGATTGGGTGATCGCGATCGTCGCGGGGAACACCTACGGCCACTACGCCGACCACCTGGACGAGATCTTTGTGAGCGTGCCGAAGCGGCCGGCGGAGCTTCTCAGCAAGATGCGGGAAGGTTGGCGCCCGTTTCGGCGCGCCCTGAACCGCCTCGGCCTCTCAGCGTTGTCGGACACGACGCCGTCCGGCTGGACCTACAAGGCGATGATCAGCCACGTCGCGAACTGGATGGAAAAGCTCGCGGGCGAGATGCCGAACCGGCTTGCGGGCCGCCGCGGCCCTTTCCCGGACGTCGACGCCGAGAACGCGCGCGAGGCCGACGCGAGCACGTCGCGATCCGCGCACGAAGTCGTCGAGAGGGTGCATGCGGCGTACAAGGGCGTCGTCGAACTCGTGACCGCGCTCCCCGCGGACCGCGACATCGACTTTCTGGCGGTGCGCCTCGTCGCCGGTGAGACGTACGGGCACTTCGCCGAGCACGGCGCTGAGATCGAGGCGGCGCTCCCGCGGACCGCGGCCGACTACGTCGAACGCATAGATAAGGTCTGGAAGCCGTTCCGCGCCGCGATCCGCGAGCGGGGTCGCGCCGGCCTGGGCGAGCCGACATCGAGCGGCTGGACCTACAAGGACCTTGTCGCGCACGTGGTCGGCTGGATGGAGCAGATCGTGCGCGAGATGCAGACAAAGGAATTCCGCACCGGCTGGACCAGCGAGACGATCCAGGAGTTCAACGACCGCTCCGTGCGGACGCACGAGCTCGTTGGACCGGAAGCGATGGTCGACGAGCTCGACACTCTGTATCGGCGACTGCTCGAGACGCTGCGCGGGCTCGGCGGTGGCGACGTCGACGAAAAGATCGCGAGCTCGCTGCCCTACTACACATACCTCCACTGGGAGGAGCACTTCGCGGAGCTCGGCATACCGCTTTGAAAAGACCGATCCGCGTGGTCGTCGCGAAGGCCGGGCTCGACGGGCACGACCGGGGCGCGAAGGTCGTGGCACGCGCGTTGCGCGATGCCGGGATGGAAGTGATCTACACGGGCGTGCACCAGACTCCGGAGCAGGTCGTCGAAACCGCGCTGCAGGAGGATGCCGACGCGATCGGCCTCTCGCTCCTCTCGGGCGCGCACAACTACATCTTTCCGCGCGTGAGCGAGCTGATGAAGGAGAAGGGCCTGGACGACGTGCTCCTCTTCGGCGGGGGCATCATCCCGGAGGCCGACTGGCCGGCACTCTCGAAAGTCGGCGTCGAGAAGGTCTTTCCTCCGGGCGCGTCGCTCGAGGAGATCACGAAGTACGTTCGCGAGGCCGTGCCGCGAAAGCGCGGAGCTCCCGGATGAGCTACGAGGGAATGCGTGAGCCGCGGCAGCCCGTCGAAAGAGAGGTCGGCGACCAGCGCGACAAAGAGATCGGAAACGACGTCAAGAAAGCAAGGGGGATCAAGATGGCCAAAAAGGACGACAGACCGGTCGATGCGGGACTCGCGGCACTAGTCGGAAAGAGCGAGCAAGAGCTCATCGATTTCTGGAAGCAGCGCTTCGGGCTGATCGCGGCGATCCCGATAGACACCGCGCGGGTCGGTGCGCTCACGCCGCAGCTGCGCGAGCTCGTGCGCATTCAGAATCGCGAGGAGCGCAAGCGGCTCACGACGGCACGGATGA
>DASWCR010000070.1:0-2119 GCA_036389995.1 Candidatus Limnocylindria bacterium
TGCGCGTCGCGGACCGTACGAGGACGCGCTGCTCAACGACATCAAGGATTCATATGGCGCGGCGACGGGACTTGACTACGATCCGACGCATATTACGAGTCAAATGCGCGGCTACTACCCGTTTAGCTGGAGCCGCTTCCAGCACGCGGTGGCTGCGCACACGCCGGCCGTGATCCTCGAGATGGGGTACCTTTCGAATGACGATGACCGCGCACTAATGCTCGATCGCGCGGACCTCGTTGCCGGTTCCATAGCGGACGGCATCATGAAGTTTCTGAGCGACACTCCACGGTCGACCATCTTCGGTCAGGACCTCGTGGTGCCGGCGTTTCCATCGAGGCCATCGAGGCCGAGCCCGACACGCTGAGTGCTACTCTTCTCCCGCGACCATCGGTCGACAAAACTTCAGGAGGCCGTTAGATGAGCGTTCGACTCGTGCGTGACGCCGCCGGCCTCCACATCGCGGGAGCGCCGGGCACCCTGTAGCGCCACGCGCGCGACGGCCGCACCCATCGACGTGTCTCCAATACGGAGGACGCGTGCCCGCATTGTTCCCCAGCGACTGGCTTGCCGACGCACCGTATGAAGATCGCGATCTCGGCGTGCTCAAGGCCGGCAAGGAGAGCGAGGTCTACCTCGTCTCCCGGGTCGGTCCTACGCGCATGTGCCTCATGGCCGAGAAGCGTTTCAAGCCGCGGCTTCAGCGCAGTTTCCGCAACGACTATCTGTACGCGGGGGTCTGGGGCGAAGGGACGTTTCGCGAGGACCGCGCGATGAAGAAGCGGACGCGCTTCGGCCAGGAGCACCTTCAGGCGAGGTGGGAGTCGCACGAATGGGCGACGCTCCAGCGGCTGGACAATGCCGGCGTCACGGTGCCGCCACCCGTGGAGCGGGTCGAGCACGGCTACCGCATGGCGTTCATCGGCGACGGCGATCGTGCGGCGCCGAGGCTCTCCGACGTCGATCTCGACCTGGGGACTGCCCGAAGGGTCTGGCGAGAGCTCCAGCGCGAGATTCGGCTGATCCTCGACGCCGAGCTCGTGCACGGCGACCTCTCGGCCTTCAACGTCCTCTGGTGGCACGAGCGCCCGGTGATCATCGATTTCTCCCAGTCGGTCGACGCCGTCGTGCATCCGGCGGCCCGCGACCTCCTGAGACGAGACGTCGAGCGAACGGCCGGTTACTTCCGCCGCCAGGGCGTCGCGGTCGACCTCGACGCGGCTTTGGCACTCGTGGGGGACTCCCCGGCGCGCTTTGCGCACCAAGTTTTGTCATCCTGAGCAGGTGTTCGGTCTAACGACGCCCTGGTGGGAGATCATCCTTCGCACCGCCGTCGTTTACGTGGTGGTGCTCGTGCTCCTCCGGGCCGCGGGAAAGCGCGAGCTCGGGCAGATGAGTCCGGTCGATCTGGTCGTGATCCTCGTGATCTCGAACGCGGTCCAAAACGCGATGACGGGCGGCGACAACTCTCTGATCGGCGGCGTCATCGCGGCCACGACCCTTGTCGCGGTGAACACCGCGTTCTCACGGGTCGGCCACCGAGTGCCCTACCTGAAGCATCTCTTCGAAAGCGAACCCACCGTTCTCGTCAAGGGCGGGAAGCTGATCAAGCGCAACCTGGAGCGAGAGAACGTCGAGGAGGACGAGCTCATGATGGCAGCTCGCGAGCACGGCATCGACGAGCTCGCCGAGGTCGACTCCGCGTATCTGGAGCGCGACGGCTCGATCAGCATCATTCCTAAAGAGGGCAAAGGTAAGGGGGTCGCGCGCCGGCACATCCGCCAGTTCCGCCAACGATGAGGGCGTGAGCCGCTTCCCGCCACCTGGCCTCGCGCCACTCGGCCACCGCAACTACGCGCTCTACTGGGTCGGCCAGCTCGTCTCGATGTCGGGGACGTGGATCGAGCTCACCGCGACTTCGTGGCTGCTCTATCAGCTGACCGATTCGCCGTTCCTGCTCGGACTGAATGGAGTGTTTCGAGCCGCGCCGATCTTCGCGTTCGCGCTGATCGGCGGGACGGTCGCGGACCGGGTCGAACGTCGGCGGTTGCTCCTTGTAACTCAGAGCTCATCGGTCATCACCTCATTGCTCCTTGGCACGCTCGTGGTCACGGGGCAT
>DASWCR010000071.1:0-17466 GCA_036389995.1 Candidatus Limnocylindria bacterium
CGGTCACGCCCTCGAGCAGCCATTGCATGACCCGGTGGTAGAGCTCCCGCTCGTCGGCGCTCTGCTTCGCGCGCGCATGCGTGACGAGATTCATCCCGGACCATGCGACGCGCCCGGCGCCCAGATGTCCGGCAGCGACGACCGGCCGCCCATCGGCGAGAACGACGGCGCGCGACCACTCGCGCAGCGAACTGGAGGGTGCGCTCACGTCCCACGTCGCGCTTGCGAAGCGGAAGTCGCCGAAGCGCGCGAGATCGAGGCCGCGCACGCTGACCTCCGAGTCGCCGAACGCGAGCTTCGGTGTCACGCCGAGCGACTGCCAGCGAAGATCCGTCACCGGAAGGAAGTCCGGGAGCTGCGGCGTGGAGGCGAAGCGCGAGAACTCCCAGCCGGTCTCGATGAACAAACGCCCACCACGCTGAACGTAGGCGCTGAGCTTCGCGTCGCTCGCGGCGCCGTCGCGCTCGCACTGATCTTCGAGGACGACTACGTCGAAGCGCGCGAGCTCATCGGCCGAGATGTCATCGACGCACGCCGGTCCTTGGACGAGCCAACCGTCCTCGAACGGCAACGCCCCCGCGCTCGCGAGGCGGTACGTGTTCCGGTACGTCTCGTTCTTCGTCTGCCCGATGTGCAGCAGCACGCCTCGCGCGCGGAACGCCGCGAGCATCCGCTGCCGCGACGCGTCCGCGAGCGTGACCTCCCCCGCGTCCGTCACCTTCCATCCGGCGGCCCGAAATCGCGCGGGATCCTCGGGTGGGAGACCGGGGTCGCGCGCGTCAAACGCGACACGGTCGAGGCCGAACCATGCCGACATCTCGTCGACGCTCGCGCCCGCCACTCCGTACGCGTTCTCGAGGAAGAGCGCCTGCTGCTCATCGGACCACGACAGGTGCAGGAGCGACAGCGTGAATGTGTAGAGGTTCATGGTGCGGGCGTCGCTGGTGAGCGGGAGGGCTTTCAGCACAGAGCCCAAGCGCGGCGAGACATCCGCGCGTCCGGGTAGGCCGGAGAGCCGTTCGGCAACAACTGGAAGAGCGTTGTCGCGCATGATCTCGGAGGAGATGCCCGAAGGGAGCTTCCGTCCGTTCTGCACGATCATCTGGCCGCGCGCGACCATCTCGGGAAGACGGCCCCGAAGGAACGTCGGATCCAGCTGGTGGCGCGGCCCGTATCCGGGTATCTCGAGGAAAACCAGCGCAAGAAGCGCCACCAGCACGGTGGCGGGGATCGCGAGGACCGGTGTCACCAGGCGCGACGCCAGGCGCGCGAGTGATGCCAGGCCAGCGGCGGAGAGCACGGCGAGCCCGATGATCGCGAAGATGAGGAATCCGCGGAAGCCGAGAAGAGGCGAAACCAACGGGACCGCGGTCGCGAGGGCGATCTCCACATCGACGCTGAAGAGATAGACGAGGGTGAAGGCGGTCGTGACGAGCAGGCCGCGCCAGCGTCGCTCGCGAAGCGCGAATGGCACCGCGATAGCGGCGAGCACCAGAAGAAATGGTGTGAGCGACATGCTTTCGAGGAGACCTGACGTCGGGACCTTCTCGCTCACGCCGAGCAGAACGGCCGGTGGGATGTTCTGGCCCGCGACGATCGCCGCGGTCAGATCGTTCGTGCCGTCGGCGCTCGCGGCGCGGTTGTAGAGCACGAAGCTCACCAGGCCGCCGCTCGCGCAAAGAAGAGCCGGCACGCCGGCGGCGACCACGCGCCCCAGGCCACGGCGGGCGAGGGTCGTTGCGACGATCGCGCCGAGGACCATTGCGGAGGGCGCGACCGCGGGGTGCGCGAGGAACGTCGCGCAAAGCAGTAGCGCGCTCGCGGCGAAGAGCGCGACGCCACGGCGGTCGAGGCGCGGGCCCTCGTAGCGCACGTACGCGATGAGCGCCGCCATAGCCCAGGGGAGGAGCGCTGCCGCGACGGTGTTTGGGAAGAACCCGACGTAGACGAGGAGGTTCCATGCGGCGGGGGGCAGGAGCGCGAAGGCGCCGGCCGCGAAGGACCATCCGCGTCCGAGTCCGACAGACCGCGCCAGCGCGGCGACACCAAGCGCGCCGCCGGCCATCGCGATGAACGCCAACACGCGGCCCGCCACGACAAGATCCAGCCCGGCGCGATGGAGCGCGGCGACCGCGTAGATCGGGCCGATCGCGTACCCGGCGGAGGGCGAGACGCCGCCACCCTGATAGGGGAACCAGAACGGAATCGCCGGGAACGCGCGCGCGACCCAGTCAGCGAACGCGAGCGTGTTAGGCCAGTCGCTGCCCTCGAGCGGCCCGGAGAGGAGGTTCGCGGCCAGTAGCCAGCACAGCAGGAGATAGCCGACCATCGCCGCGATCCACCAGCCGGCCTCAACAACACGAGCGCGTCTCACCTTGGCCGCCGCACGAGTGTCACGAACGCGAGGACCGCGCCGATGGCGAAGAGGAGCCACGAAACCAGATCCGAGAGCTGGGCGCCGTAGGTGAGACGAAGCGTCCCCGCCTGCGGGACGACGACGGCCATGAGGCCGGGACCGGCTTCGAGGACGCGCAGCGCACGCGTTTCATCGCCAGAGCGGAGCTCCGCGCGCCACGCCGGCGTCCATGATTCTTTGAAGAGGACGGTGGTTCCGGTTTCGAGCGATACCACGCGGTGCTCCGGATCGCGGAAGCTCCCCGTCAAAGCGCGCTCGCTTCCGGAAGTCGGGGCCGGGACAAGAAGCGGCACGACGAACGAGCGCTCGGCCGCATTGCGGGTGTAGTCGGTATGGAAAAGGAGATTGCCCCCGACCGCGACGATCTTGCCGGCGCCCTCGGTCCGCTCCGCGACGACCGGATGATCGCCGAATGAAAGGATCGCCCGCGCGCCGCTCGCGAGCCCGTTCCCGGCTTCCGCTGCCCACCCGCCGCCTTCGTACGTCGCGGACGCGAAGCTCGCCACATCGACGTCGCCGCGCAGACCCCACTCCGCCGGGAAATTCATGCGCGCGACTCCCGTCACAGGGAGGACGTCGGCGAGAGGCCCCGTAACGTGCCACCCCGTTAGGTCGACGACGACGCGACCTCCAGCTCGCGCTACGGTGCGCATCGCCTCTGCTGCCTTGCCCTCGTCTCCCTCGTCTGTCACGCCCACCACGAGAACGCCGGTGCGAAGGAGCGTCGCGCTGTCGAGCGCAGAGAGCTGGCCCGGCCACCACACCGGGATAGCGCGAGCGCTGGGCACGGCGGAGCGCAGCAGCACGCGCGTCACCATGCGGTAGAGCTCCTCGTTGCCGGCGACGACCGTGAGCGGCAGGTCCGACGCCGCGACGAGCGACGCGGGGTGCAGGACGTCAAGCCGCGCGTAGCGTCCCTCAGCGGAGACGATGCGAAAATCGCCACTTGCCGTCATCGCCGGGAGATTGCGACGGAAGTCGGATGTCGTCTCCACCGTGACGATCGAGACCGCGAACCAATCGAGCAGCGCGCGCGCCGACGCGGCGTCGTATGGCGGGTCGTAGACGGTCGTGTACGCGAGCGCGAGCGAGTCGGGATGGACCTGACCCTGGCTGTAGTAGTCGCGGAGCTGCGGCATCCGCGAGCGATAGGAGATCCACACCGACTCATCCGCGCTGTTCGGCATGACCCGGTGCTCGAGGTCGTCGGAAAGATGGAGTGTGCGCATGCTCTCGGCCGGTCCGGCCCCGGGCAAGGTCGCGTCGTATACCTGCGGGTATCCGCCGCCTGCCAGGAGCGTCGCCGCGCCCGATACGGCACCGCCGCCCGCGACGAACACGACCGCGATCGTCGCGACGATGCCGACGGTTTGCCGCAGCCTCGCATCGACTTTGGCGAACGCGAATGCCGCCGCGCACGCGCCGAACAAAGTCACGAAGAACGTGACCGTGAACGGATCGACCCCATTGACGTAGTAGAGGGAATCCGGAAGACCGATGGATGGCGCGAACACGTAGAGGATGGCAAGCGCGCTTAGAAGGAGAAAGAGCACGGGTGGCCGAAGGCGGAGCGCGGCCGATGCGACTAGCGAGATCCCGAGGAAGAGCGGAACCGCGAGACCGACGTGGTCGGAGCGCCACAGGACATCGATCGGCGAGTGGACTTGCGCGCCATGGGCCACCCCGAAAAAGCGCGAGCCAGTCCCCGAGGCGAAGGCGGGCAACCACGCTGGAGCGCCGATGAGAAGTGCGAGACTCCCGAGGCCCGCCAGCGCGATCGGGCGCGACAACGTGCGCAGTGCGACCACGCCGGCGAACACCAGACCCATGAACGGATGCGACGCGACGGTGGCCGCGAGGAGGATCGCCGCCGCGACGAACCACGCCCGCGATCCGCTCACCCGCCAACGCTCGTGCGCGTACCAAGCCCAGGCCCCAAAGCCGCAGGCGACGATGCGTGCGTACAGCCCGTCGTGCACGATCCAGGTCCAGATCGCCATCGAGCACGCGACGCAGACCGCGGCGCCGAACGCGGCGAGACGTGATCCGGTGGCGACCGCGACGAACGCGTAGAGGCCGAGAAGGAACGCGACCATCCCCACGAGCGCCAACGCGATGAGCGTCGTCTCCGCGCCCACAAGACGCGTGGGGACGAGCCCGAGCAGATAGGGCAGCGGCGGATACGTCCCGAACGTGGGCATTCCCGCGGCCCAGACGTAGAGCCAGTCCTGCGACGGGAACCAGTCGGCGACGAACTTGAGACGGGTGAGGTGCGCCGCGGCATCGGTGCCCTTGGGGAAACCCGTCCACGCCCGCAAGAGCGCGCCCACCGCGACCGTGATCCCGGCGATCCCAACACCAGCGAGCAGATTCCGAACCCCGGCCATCATCCGGAACTCCGTCCTCCGCGGAATGCGCGGACGAGAAGGACGAGGCCCGTGAGCACGGCTATCCCGAGGCCGGCAAGGAAGTCGAGATGAACGCGGTGGTCCAGCTCGACCAGGTGCGACCCCGCGGGGAGGGTGAGCCGCAGCATTCCGAGCGCGTCGGGCCCTGCGGCCACGCTTCTTCCATCGACGGACGCTTGCCAGCCACTGTCGTAGGCCTCGCGCACGATGAGGTCGCCCGCTGCTTGGCTCTCGACACGCCACTGCCCGAGACCACCGACTGCGGTGACAGGAGCGGTACCCCGCGTGACCGCTGCCAGGTAGCTCTCCAGCGCCGGCCGGTCGATGCCATTCGTCGGCGACGGCAGGTCGGCGGCGGACGATACGACGACCGCTCGCGGATCGCCCGCGGGCGGCACCTCGTAGATGCGGACACCGCGCTCGTCGAAGACCACCGGGAACATTCCGTCGAACTTCGCCGGGTTGGTGAAGTCGTGGAAGATCTCGGACGAGGAGGGCGTCGTCACGACCAGGTAGCGGACGGCGAGGGCCTGCAGCCAAATTTTCGAGATCGCGGCATCGGGACCGCTGCTGATCTGGAACGCAGCGTGCGCCGGCCAGGGATCGACCGCCGCGAAATCTTGTCCCCCGCGCACCTGTGGCACATCGGCGAAGACGTTGAGCCAGAACGCGTGGTCGCCACTTAGGAACGCGCGCTCGCCAGGTCGCATGTTTCCGGCGAGCCAGAGGGCTACGCGGCGCTCGCTCCAGTCCCGCCAGTTCGCATCCGGTGCGAGCCGCGTTTGGACCCCGAGCCAAGCCGGGGCACCCACCACCACGAACGCGACCACCGCGACTGCGCCCAGCATCTCTCGCGCGAGTCTCCGTGAAGTGACGCGCTCGATGAGTGTCGCGAGGACGATTCCGATAGCGATCGCGAAAGCCGCGTCGAGCTCGAGCGAGTAGCGGATCGGCTGCGGCGCGATGCCGATGCCGAAGACCTGCTTGGGGACCAGGATCGCGCCGAGAACGAAGAGCCACAGCATCACGACATCCATGCCGGGGGGCAGTCGTTTGAGCGGCAAGGCCGCGACCGCGATGACGGCGGCGAGTGCCACCAGCGGGAGCGCGAGATAGAAGGATGCGGTGTCGCCGCCGCCGGGCTGAGAGAACGCGCGCATGAAGCCGAGGCTGTACCAGCCCAGCGAGAACAGGACCGTGAGCAGGCCGAGCTTCCACAGGCTGGGCCATTTGCGCGTGAAGCTCGCCGCCGGCCCGTTGGCGATGCCTATCCCGAAGATGAATATGGCCACACCCAGTGCTCCGATGAGATTCGTGAGAGCGACGGCCACCAGTGCGACGACCGCGACCGCGAGTCGAAAAGCCGAAGGTGCGCGAAGGTAGCGCAGCGTCGCGGCCACGCCGAGCAGCGCGAGCGAGAGCGAGAGCACGTGCGGACCCTCGCCGTATTCGACGAGAGCCACCAGACGCCACGGCGGCGGGACAAGCGTTCCCGAGAGACCAGAGCCGTCGCTGCGGATGGGCGAAAAGACATAGGTGAGCGAAGGAAGGAGAAGAAACGCTCCCGCAGAAAGCAGCGCCGCGCGGCGCGAACCGGTCAGCTCACGCGCCGCGAGGTACAGCGCGGGCAGCCCCAGGGCGTAGCCCGCCGCCGCGACGATCCGATAGGCCTGCGGGATGTCGCCGCTGATCTTTCCGAGCACCGCCACGAGCGATGGCAGGAGCGGTGTGTAGAAGAGCTCGAAGGGGAAACCGAGATACCAGTACGGGTACCAGGAGAGATCGGGGAAACGGTCCGCGATAAAGCGCGCGTTCGCGATGAAGGTCGCCTCGATGCTGCCGCGGAATTGGGTGAACTCGCCCGTGAAGAGTGGGGCGATCGCCCACGCTTGCAGAGCGAAGAGTCCGACGACGGCGAAGAGATCGATGGGGAGCCGACGCGATAACGAGCGCGTTTCGATGCGCCGAGTATGGGTTCCGTTGTTAGGTCGCGACGGCCACCTGCTCCACCGCCGTGCGAAGTGCGACCGCTCCGAGACGGTCAGCGATCGCCCTGGCCTCATCGCGCTCCTGGTGCTGGTCCGTTCGGCCGAGCGCCGCGAGGACGCGTGCGTGATCCACCAGCGCGACCGCGCGCTCGTAGTCGAGCCGCAGCGTCGCGAACGCCTGCACCGCATCGAAGATGAGCTTCTCGGCCTTCGCGAGCTCGCCGTGCTGCATCGCGCGGACTCCCTCGGCTTGCGTGAGCAGGGCCCGGCCTCGCGCGTGGCCGGTGCGCTCGGTAATGGCCGCGATCCGGTCGAAGAACGGCTGATCGTCGATGCGCCAGCGCGCCGCCGCGAGCACGGCGAGCGGACCGAGCAGCGCGAGATCGACGAGGCCCTTCGGATAGCCGGCGCTCCGGAGGGCGTGATAGCTGGACTCGCTCTCGCGTACGCCGTACACCGCGGTCAAGAAGTCGCACGCGGCCATCTCCATCGGTGTGGCCTCGGCTTCGACGAGCTGCTCGCGATAGGTCTTTTCTTCCGGCGAGCTGATCGCGGCAGCCGCGGCGCTCGCGACGACGAGCGTCATTTGCCATCTCGTGCTCGCGTGCATGCTCTCGCGCCGTGCCGCGGCCGCGATGGCGCCGACGAAATCGCCTGACAAGAGGTATGCGAGGGCTTCGGTGTGGAGCGCATGCCACCCGAGCCGCGGTTTTTCCGTCTCGATCGCGAGCGACCGCGCGGTCGACGCGTGCTCGATCGCTTCCGCGAAGTTGCCAAGCACGAGTGCCGAGAGAGCGATCATCGTGTGTGCGTCGATGAGCTCGTCGCTGTCCTGCAGGGATTGGGCGATCGGGAGACGACGCTTGTTCTGCGCGTAGGCCTCCCGGAAGTTGCCGAGCTCGCGGTACGCGTAGCCGAGCGCATCCAGGCAGAGCGAAACCTCGCGCAGCAAGCCGAGCTCTTCGGCGATCGCGAGCGCCTCCTTCGCGGTCGCGAGAGACGCTTCCCAGTCCTCGTCGGTCGACTTCGGTCCCCGCCGCGACATGAACGATCGCGCGGCAAGCAGCAGGACCCTCTCGCGGTTCCGTTTGCCGTCGACGATCGCGAGGCCGCGCGCGATCAGTCCCTCGAGGTCGGGATACTTCGCGTCCCACCTCGTGCAGAGCTCGGCCATGTGCGCGATGACCGTCGCTACCTCGTCACTGTTCGGATCGCGCGCTTCCAGCATCGACAGCGCACGCTCGTACGCGGAGAGGGCCGCATCGTTCTCACCTCGGTAGCGGCGAACGCGCGCGATGAGATACAGGGCCTTCACCGCGTCGTCGGTCCGCCCAAGCTTTTCGAAGAGCTCGAGCGCCTGCTCAGCGAGGCGGACCGCCTCGACGTTTGCGTGGATCGCCGTCGCCTGTTCCGCCGCCTTCCACGAATACTCGGCGGCCTTCTCCGGGACTTCCCCAAGCAGGTAGTGGTGAGCGAGTGCGGACAGGAAGTCCTTCACGCCGTCGCCGAGCACGGTCTCGTACGCGACGGCGACCCGGCGGTGCAGCTCAACGCGGCGCCGGACGAGGAGGGTGTTGTACGCGACCTCCTGCACGACGGCGTGCTTGAAGCGGTACCGGCCCTCGCGCCGCTCGCCGGGGGCGGCCTCGAGTACGAGGTCCGCCGCGATGAGCTCGTCGACCGAATCGGCGATCCGCGGGCCGCCGGCCTCGCGGAGAACGCGGTCGCCGAAGCGTTGTCCGATCACCGATGCGAGCTGGATGGTCTCCCTCGCCGACGGCGGCAGCCGGTCGATGCGAGCCGCGACGACACCGTGAAGCGTCGCCGGCACCTCGAGCGCCGCCGGCCGCTCGCGCAGCTGCCATTCGCCCTTCTCGTCCTTCGCCACCGCGCCCGAATCGACGAGCGAGCGGATGGACTCCTCGATGAAGAACGGGTTGCCGCCGGCGCGCGCGACGATCTTGTCCCGCAGCTCGTCCGGCATCCAGTCGAACGTCGCGTCGATGATGCGTGCGGCCTCCTCGTCCGAAAGCGGCTCGAGGACGAGCTGGCTGAAGTTCGTGCGCACCGGCCGCGGTTCGGGCGACCCCGGCCCGGCGCGCTGCGCCAGCAAAAGGAGGATCGGTACGCGCGAGGCACGCGAGGCGACGAACCAGAGGAGCTCGAGTGACGCGGAATCGGCGAAGTGCAGATCCTCCAGCACGTAGATGAGCGGACGCTCGCGCGCGAGGGAAGCGATGACGTCGTACACGCTGATGAACATCGAGCGCCTCCACTCGTCGGAGTCGCTCGGTGGTTCGATGGATCCCTGCAGGTGGAAGAACTGCGCCAGCGTCGGTACGACCAGCTCCGGGCTCGCGAATCCGAGAGCGCGCAGCTTCTCCGGAAGCTTCGCGGCGGCCTCGACGTCGTTCGGATCGATGCGGAGCTCCACGAGCAGCGGCTCGATGAATCCCGCGTAGCTGCGCTGGTTCACGCGCGAGAAGGTCCACCGCAGGACCCGTGGCGCGTCGTTCCGCACGCCGTCCTCGGCCGACGTCGCGAGGCCGATGAACTCGGTGAGGAGGCGGCTCTTGCCGATGCCGGGCTCGCCGGCGATGAGCACCACCTCGGTGCGACCCACGCGCGCGGACTGGAACGCGAGGTCGAGGCGGGAGAGCTCCATCCATCGGCCGACGAGCGGGGCCTGGATGTCGATCGAGGTTCTCGGCGTCGTGCGCTCGCCGGTGAGGGCGTACGCGAGGATCGGCCGGTCCTTGCCCTTCATGTCGATCGGGCCGACCTCGCGGAAGCTGAACTCCCGGTTGGTGAGACGGAAGGTCGCCTGCGTGACGTAGATCTCGCCCGGCGCCGCGGCCTGCTGCAGCCGTGACGCGGTGTTCACCGTGTCGCCCATGACCCCGTACTCGGCTGGAGCGCGGACCGCACCCGCGACGACCATGCCGCTATGGATGCCGATGCGCAGTCCGAGCTCGATGCCCAGCTGCGCCTTCACCCGCGCCGAGTGCTCGGCGAAGAGCTTTTGCATCCCGATCGCGCAGCGGAGCGCGCGCTGCGGGTCGTCCTCGTGCGCGATCGGCGCTCCGAAGATCACGAAGATCGCGTCGCCGATGAACTTCTCGATCGTGCCGTCGTAGCGGAGCGCTTCCTCCGCGAGATCTTCGAAGATGCCGGAAACGAGCATCTGGAGCTCTTCCGGATCCAGATCCTCAGCGAGCGAGGTGAATCCGACGAAGTCGGCGAAGAGCACCGTCACGAGGCGGCGCTCCTGATGCTGCGTCGGGTTCGGCGTTTCTGAGACCAGAGGTGGCCCCCTTCTCACTAGAAGTATCGAGCCCGATGCGTCCGCGACGTGAGCGAAGGTCGCAAACTCGACAAAACACGGGAGGGAGCCCCTCGCGGGACTCCCTCCGTCGGACGAACGTCGCTGGATTCGCGCCTACACGGCTGGCTGCTCCTTCGGACGGCGAAGGAGAGCGCCGCAGACAGCCATCAGCGCGGCGCCGAGGAGCACGAGAGGGCTCGCGTCTTGCGAAGTGCTCGTGGATGGCAGGTTCTGCACGCCGGCTACGGTCTGGCCCTGTGTTTGGGTCGTCCCGGCCTGGGTCGCGGTTTGCGAACCGGCCGACAGTTGTGGACTCGACTCAAATCCGGCCACCACTGAGCTACCGGTCATGCCCGCTGTCGTGACGCTTTCGGTGTTCGTCGAACCGGCGGTCGTCGTGGTCCCGGTCGTCCCGCCGGTAGTCGTGGTCGTCGGGCTGCTTGCGCCGATCGTAGCGCTCAGGCTCGCGTTCGCCGTCACAGCTCCGCCGACGGCCGCGCCCAGATTCGTCTGGGCCTGCGCGGCCGCAGCCACGGCCGCAGCCACGCCCACGTTCGAGTTGATCGCCGCGGTGAGCTGCGCGAGAGCGTTCTCCGCCGCGGTCAGCATGTTTGCGAGGTTGGTCTGGGCGGCCAGCGCCGCCAGGAGAGCCGCCTGTCCCGCTGCGTTCAGCTGCCCGGAGGCGTTGAGCCCCTGTGCCGTGGCGATCGTTCCCGCCAGCGTGGTGCCGACGCCAGTCGCGGTGGCGATGGCGTTGGCGAGCTGAGCCTGCGCCTGTGCCGCAGGGGACGTGTTGGCGGTGATCGTGGCCGCGAGGTTTGCGTTAGCCGACGCAGCTAGTCCGGCTTTCGCATTCAGGTTCGCGATCGCTTCGAGCGCGGCGTTGACCGCCGCGCTGATTTGGGTTTGGTTTCCGGAGCCGATCGCGGTGACCAGCTGGGCGAGCGTGTTGTTCGCGGCGGTGATCGCCGCATTGAGATTGGTCTGAGCCGCCGTCGCAGCGGCCAGCGCGGTCTCGATCGCTGCCCGTTGTAGTGCAGTGAGGTTTGCAGTCGCGAGGATCTGTCCCGCGACCCCGATCTCAGTCGCCAGCTGACCTCTTACGGTGGTCGCGTTGCTGATCGCGGCTTGCAGCTCGGTCCGCACCTTCTCGGCTTGGCCTGAACCGCCGCCGCCTTGACCGCCGCAGTCGACCCAGAAGACCTTCTGCTTCGGTCCGCCGGGTGGGTCATTCGGCAGCTTCTGCCAGACGAAGAGCTTGTAGTGGCCCGCCGGAAGCGACATGGCTCCCGCCTTCGGCTCGCGCCAGTTGCCGCTCGCGTCGGCCGGACCAAACGTGCCGTTGTATGTGCCGCCGCCGGTCGGCGGCCAACCTTCGATCCGCCAGGTGCCGCTCGCACTGCCATCGAAGTTGAAGCCGTGGATGTGGAACGTGCAGACGTGCGGGTCGTTCGCCTCCACGGGGCTGCTCTCGCCGGCGCCCTCGTGGATCTTCACATCGCCGTTGTTCCCGGGTGGGTCCGCATACGCGGGGCTCACCGCGAGGAATAGGAGCGCTAGGGCCGCGATGAGCCCCAGTACGCCAGTTGATCTCCGCATGGATGGGCCTCCTCGATTTAGATGGCGGGACCAGCCCGCTCAACGGCATGGCAAGCGAGCACGCCGTTTTCCAAGCGAAGGCCCAACTAGCAACGGACGCCCCACGCGCGAGGCTCGTTTCAGCAACGGAAATGTATGGATGCGGTAAGCGCGTTCTTGTTAGGCGGTAAGCGTCACTCTTTCGCGGACATCACGCGTAGGAATCGTTACTTGCGGACCTTGAGCCCTTTCGGCCACGCGTAGAGCTCATCGGTCCCGAGCGATTCCAGGACCGTCTGAAGTGCGACCGCTGTCTCGAGCGCGGAGCCAGGTCGCCGCGCCGGATCGCGCGCCAGGCAGGTTGTCACGACGCGCTCGAGCAGCTGGGGGAGGTCGATGATCTCGTGAAGCGGCTGCGGATCCAGGACGAGCTGCGGGTAGAGCTCGGCTTTGTCTATCGCCCCCTGATCGCCCTCGGGGAATGGGCGCATGCCGGTGAGAGCCTCGTAAAGGGTCGCGCCGAACCCGAACAGGTCGCTCTGGGGACTGACCTCTCCGTGCATGAATTGCTCAGGTGGCATGTACGGCGCCGTGCCCATCGAGTGTCGAAGCTTTACCGGTCCTGAAAACGGCTGCGCGAGGGAGAAATCGAGGAGACGCGGCGGATCTCCCATCGTGACGTTGTCGGGTTTCACGTCCAGATGCAGAACGTGATTTGCGTGCATGTAATGGAGAGCGGAGAGCATCCGGATTCCGAGAAGACACGCCTCGGGGATGCTGACTTCGCCGACGCTTTCGAGATGAGCGGCGACGGTCTGTGCGGTGACGTATTCGAGGACCATGTAAGGCCGGGGTGGGGCAGCGCTCCATCTGAGGAGCCGCACAAGGTTCGGGTGCTGCAGGCGGGATGCGATCCCTACCTCACGCTCGAATCCATCCATCACGCGGTCCTCTTTCACCCGATGCGGGCGCATGACTTTGACCGCGACCTGACAGAAGAGCTCTCGGTCCCACGCGCGGAAGACCTCGTACCTTGAGCCCCCACCGAGCGTCCCGATCACTACCAATGACCGGTCGATCTCGTGGCCCGCCGTGAGGTCCCAGCTCTCGCGAATCGGCGCTGCTACCTGTGCCACTCGCTCACTCTCCGACCGACCGGCGGGTGCACGGTTCATGCCTTGGCGTCAAGAAAGAGGGCTCCCCGTCTGGGAGCCCCCTTCTGACATGCACGATTCGTTTGCTACTTCCGTGACTTGGTCGGCTGGCGAACGAGGAACGCTCCAAGCGCCATCAAAGCCGCGCCGAGTCCGAGAAGACCAGTCGTGTCGCCTGTGTTGGTCGAAGGTAGGTTCGAGACGCCTGCGACGGCGGAGCCGCTTTGCGTCGCGGTTTGCGGAGTCGACTGGAATCCTGCCACCGCCGTTGGGGTGGTCGCTGCCCCACTCGTCGTGCCGATCGTGGGTGCCGTTTGCACCGAAGCGACCACACCATTCGGACCGAACCCGGGTGCCCAGGTGATCGGTCCTGCCGGGATGACGGTGGTCGTCACCGCCGTTTGCGTCGGCGAAGTCTGCGTCGATGTCGGTTGGGTCGTGGTCGTGCTGGCGTTGATCGCTGTGGTGAGGTTGGCGTTGGCTTGCGCCTCGGCCCCGATCTGCAAGTTCAGGTTCGCGATTGCCTGCTGCGCCGCCGTGACTGCCGCCGCGATCGCCGCGACGTTGCCTGAGTTGAGCGCGGTGTTCAGCTGTGTGAGAGCGTTCTGTGCCGCGAGTACCGCGGCCGCCAGGTTGCCCTGGGCAGTGAGAGCGGCGTTCAGAGCCGTCGTCAACGCCGCGATCGACTCGGGTGTGAGGTTGCCCGCGGCGAGAAGGCTCTGAGCGGTGGTGATCGTCGCGGTGATCTGCGCGCCTGCGTTCTGACCAGCGGCGATCGCCATGGTGAGGCCGTTGGTCTCACCCTCGTGCATCGATCCGCCGACCGAAACCGTCCCGGTGCTGTTCGCGGTGTTGGTCCCGTTTGCGGTGTTGGAGGCGTTCCCGGTGTTCGAGCCCGCCTTGCTCGCCGAGTTGGTGCCGGTGACCGAACCGTTTGCTGCGCTCTTCGAGCCGGTTCCCTTGGTGTTGTTGGTTTTGCTGGCGGCCTTGCTCGCCGAGTTGGTGCCGGTCGCCGAGCCGTTGGCTGCGCTCTTCGAGCCGGTTCCCTTGGTGTTCTTGGTGTTGCTGGCGGCCTTGCTCGCCGAGTTCGTTCCACTCGCCGAACCCTTGCCCTTGCTCTTCGAACCGGTGCCGGACTTCGAGCCGCCGTTCTTTGACTTCGAACCGGTTTGGTTGGTGTTCATGTCCTGGCCTGATTGAGGACTGCCGCCGCCATTCGAAGCATGTGAACCCGATTCCCCGACGCTGGCCTCCTCGTTGGCCTTGGCTTCGGCTTTCGCCATCGCCTTGGCACCGGCGTCAGCCTTCGCCTTCGCGGCAGCGTCAGCGTCCACTTTTGCCTTTGCCGCGGCGTCCGCGTTGGCCTTGGCCTTTGCGTTCGCGTCTGCTTTTGCCTTTGCCGCGGCATCCGCATCCGCCTTCGCCTTGGCTGCCGCATCGGCCTTGGCCTTTGCGTCAACGTCGGCCTTCGCCTTGGCGTCAGCGTCGGCTTTTGCCTTCGCTGATGCGTCGGCCTTGGCCTTCGCGTCAGCTGCTGCTTTCGCCTTGGCCGCTGCGTCAACTTTCCCCTTCGTATCGTTGTTGTCCTTGG
Organism: Candidatus Limnocylindria bacterium; assembly: GCA_036389995.1. Classification (GTDB taxonomy): domain Bacteria; phylum Chloroflexota; class Limnocylindria; order P2-11E; family P2-11E; genus 3-1-20CM-2-70-9. Next base: position 14,461 of record DASWCR010000071.1, read on the forward strand.
AGTTGTTCTTCCCACCCGACTCCGCCAGCTGAGTCGCGTCGATCTGCTGGTAATACGCGTTCGCCATCTCAACGCGCGCGAAAACAACGACGATCGCGAACGCCGAGATGAGAACGAGCTTGAGCGGTCGCATTCTTCAGCCTCCCGTTACTTTTGGGCCCGGTTGTTCGGGCTTCTCGCAACGGGCCGTCAGGGAGCAGGCCTCACTCCATTGGTCTCGTCCCTTGGTAACGGCCAGGCCACGCTTCGGGCGTGAGTCCGTAACGCGAGGCGGAGAAGTTAGCGGCCGGTAAACAAGGCCGCCGACCGTGACGCCCAGTCGGCGATGCGTGAAACAGCTTTGTCGAGATTCGCCAACGAGTTCGCATACGAGAGCCGTAGGTAACCCTCGCCTGCCACGCCGAAACACGTCCCCGCGAGTGTCGCGACCCCGGCCTCCTCGAGGAGTCGGTCGGCCACTTCGGCGCTGGATCGCAGCCCCAGGCCGCGAACGTTCGGGAAGACGTAGAACGCACCCTGCGGTGCACGGCACGTGATCCCGGGCACCGCGTTGAGCCCCTTCACGACCGCGTCCCGGCGGCGCCGGAACTCCGCGATCATCCGATCCACCTCGGGCGGGCGTGACGACAGCGCGACCGTCCCGGCCCGCTGCACGAACGTCGCGGTGCAGGACACCGAGTTCGTGACGAGCTTCGTGACCGGCTCGACGAGCACGCGCGGAAACACGCCGTAGCCCAGACGCCATCCGGTCATCGCGAACGTCTTGCTGAATCCATCGAGCAAGATGGTGCGCTCAGCCATGCCCTCTTCGACCGCGATAGAGCGGTGCTCACCGTCGTACACGAGCTCGCCGTAGATCTCGTCCGCAAGGACCCAGAGATCGCGCTCGCGCGCGATGGCCGCGATGTCGCGGACCGCGTCACGCGAGAGCACGCCACCAGTCGGGTTATTGGGACTGTTGAGGATGAGCACCTTGGTCCGCGGATTCACGAGCCTGCGGAGCTCGTCAATATCGGGCTGGAAGCCGTTCTCCTCCCGGAGCGCAAGCGGCACGCCGCGCGCCCCGGCGAAATCGATCATCGACGAGTAGATGGGGAAGCCTGGATCCGGATAGATCGCCTCGTCGCCATCGTCGAGGAGAGCGAGCAGGGCATAGAACATGATCGGCTTTGCGCCCGGGGTCACGATCACCTGCCCAGGATCGGCCCGGACGCCGCGCCGCTCTTTTAAATAGAGCGCTATCGCTTCGCGCAGCTCGATCACGCCCGCCGACTGGGTGTAATGGGTCTCGCCTCGTTCGAGCGCCGCGACACCGGCCGCGACGATCGCCGGCGGCGTGTCGAAGTCCGGCTCGCCGATCTCCAGGTGAACGATGTCGCGTCCCTTCGCCTCGAGCGCACGCGCCCTGGCAAGGACCTCGAACGCGGTCTCCGTCCCTAGTCGCGACATTCGTGTTGCGAGCGGTCGCATGGAGCCCGATGAGTCTAGGGCGGGAGCTTTCCCTCTACGCACGCGCAACCCTCGGGTCCGACGAGCGCGGAGTGGCGCGTTCGCGGCGGTAGGACGAGCCTGTCGCCTGGCCTCAGCGAAACGCGTCCGTCGGCGAGAACGAAATCGATCGAGCCGCGCGTGCAGTAGAGAACCTTCGTGTAGCCGTGCTCGTGCTCGCCGTAGGTATCGCCCGGCGCGTTCGACCACCCGTACACATCTCTGGCTTCGCGCCGGAGCGCAGCTTCGATCGCGCCGGGATCGGGCGCCGCGGTTTCGCTATGGCGACGGTGCTCGGCCTTCACGGCTTCCATGATGCTGCCCTCTCGTGTTCGAGTCAGATGAGCTGTCGGAATCGGCGGAGCGCTTCGAGATGCTCATCGATGCTCCGATACCCAGCGCCCATCGTGTTGAGCTCGACGCTCATCACGCCCATCTGCTGGAAGGCGTCGATACCTCGCTTCCAGTCTTCCGGACCGCTCTTCGCCGCGGGAAGTCGTCCTTCAACAGGAACGTTCGCTGGATCACGTCCTTCCTCGCGCACCAAGCGTCGGAAGGTGTCCATTGCCGCTCGACCATCTTCGTTCGGCGGGACATGCGTGAACCAGCCGTCAGCGATCTTCGCGATCCGCCGCACCGCGCGCTCGGTGATCGCCCGCTTCTGCCGATCCCAGCCTCCGCCCATCCACATCGGAATGGGCCGCTGCACCGGTAGGGGATTGATCCCCGCGCGATCGATGCGATGCCAGCGACCCTCGAAGTCCACCACCTCTTGTGTCCACAGCGCACGCAAGAGAGCGATCTGCTCCTCGATCCGCTTGCCGCGGTTGCTGAAGCTCATCCCCAGCGCTTCGTACTCCACCCGGTTCCAGCCGATGCCGGCACCGACGATGAGGCGCCCGCCCGACAGAACGTCCACCTCTGCCGCTTGTTTTGCCACGAGCGCCGTTTGCCTTTGGGGGAGAACGAGGATCGCCGTCGCGAGCTTCAACCGCGTTGTGATCGCGGCGAGGTAGCCGAGCAGCACGAGCGGCTCGTGGAACGCCGAGCGGTGGTCGTAGGCGCCGGTCCAGCCGCCGGGCCGGTTGGGGTCAGCACCGAGGACGTGGTCGAAGATCACGAGACGGTCGTATCCGAGCTCCTCGACCGTGCGGGCGTACGTCGCGATAACCTCGGGATCGCTCCCGATCTCGAGCTGAGGGAACACCGCGCTCGCCAGCATGAGAGTCAGTATCGCCGGGCCCTGTTTCCTAGGGGAGAGCGCTCCGGCGGACCCACGCGTCCGGGCTGATGACACCGTCGAGCAGCACGACGAAGGCGCTATCGGCGGGACTCAGCCCGTGGGTGAGGTCGATGCGCACGACGCGCGACCCGCCGAAGCCGATGGCGAGCCGGCGGTCCGCGGCGACAACGGCACGCCGGAGGAGGCTCGATGGGGCCAGACTCGTGGAACGCGGGCCGACGAGGTACTGAGTTTGATCGGCCCCGGCATGCATCAGATACCGTCCGTCGGGCCAG
>DASWCR010000072.1:0-7919 GCA_036389995.1 Candidatus Limnocylindria bacterium
CGACACCAGGACCGTGATCGCGCACGGAGATCTCGCCGTTTGCGACTGTCACGTCGACCGTCGCGCCTGGGGGGCTGTATTTCGCCGCGTTATCGAGAAGGTTCGTGATCGCGCGAGCGACACGGACTTTCACGCCGTTGATCGACGATGGCGACGACATCACGTTGAAGCGCACCTTCGGATAGCGGAACGACACGTCATCCACGACCTCGTGTACGACCTCGTCTAGCTGCAGCTGCTCGAACGGCATGGGCGTCTCCTCGTCGCGCGCGACCTCGATGAGATCGCCGACAAGGGTCGTGAGGCGCTCCATCTGCGTGACCAGGTCGCCGAGCAGCTGCTGGCGTTCGACAGGATCGGTCGGCTGACCGCGCTCGAGGAGCTCGAGATTCGTGCGGAGACTGGTGAGGGGAGTGCGCAATTCGTGCGACGCGTCGGCAACAAGCTGACGCTGCGAACGCAGCGACGTTTCGAGCTGCCCGAGCATGGCGTCGAAGCTCGTGCCGAGCCGGCTCAGCTCGTCCCGGCCCTGGGCGGCGACCCGACGTGAGAGGTCGCGCGTCTTGGTCACCTCTTCGACGGTCGCTGTCAGCCGCTTGACCGGCGCGAGGGCGGCGCGTCCGATGAGCGCACCGAGGCCGGCCGCGAGGAGAATCGCGCCCGCAGCGAACGCGATGAGAAGAAGTCGGGTCTGCGCAAGCGCGGCGTCGACGAGAACAAGTTCCTGGACGACCTCGATCGCCCCGCCTTGGATCGGCTTGACGTAGATGCGCACGCGGGAACCATCGGTGGCCGTGGCGGTGGCCCGGAACTCTGCGGCCTTACCAGCGGCGACATCCTTGACCTCCGCCGTGACGAGCGCCGGGATGGAATACCCCCCGTCGCCCTGAACGACCGTGCCACTCGCGTTGATGATTTGCCCGAAGACCTCCGGTCGATTCGACACCATCTGATCGCCGGATGGGCGCCGGAACGGTCCTCCTGGCCCGCGGATGGGCCCCGCGGTCGCAGCTTGAAGATTTTGGTCCACCTGGTTGATGAGTTGATCCTGCACGACGAGATACATCGCCACGGACGCGCCGATCGCGGCGACGGCCACGGCAGCCGCGGTGAATAGTGTCACGCGAAGTCGAAAGCTCACGGTTCCTTCATCACGTAGCCGACGCCACGGACAGTTTGGATCACGCGCGGGTCGCCGCCCATCTCGAGCTTGCGTCGGAGATAACCGACATACACGTCGAGCGAGTTGGAGTCGGGACCGAAGTCGTATCCCCACACCCGATCGAAGATGATGTCGCGCGGAAGGACCTTGCGCGCGTTCGCCATGAAGAGCTCGAGCAGCGAATACTCGGTGCGGGTCAGCGGGATCATGCGGTCGCCGCGGTGGCACTCCATCGCATCGCGATCGAGCGCGATGTCCATGAATTTGAGAACACCACGCGCTTTCGCTCCATCGTCGCCGCGACGGCCGAGCGCTCGGATGCGCGCGAGCAGCTCGTCGAGAGCGAAAGGCTTCACGAGGTAGTCGTCGGCGCCCGCGTCGAGCCCTTCGACCCGATCGCGGACCGCCGCGCGCGCGGTGAGCATCAGGACGGGGACCTGATTCCCCGACGCACGGAGGCGGCGGCAGACCTCAACACCGTCGAGTCCGGGAAGTCCCAGATCGAGGACCACGGCGTCGTACTGGTTGCTCATGGCGAGGTCGAGACCGGCGGGCCCCTCGCGCGCCAGGTCGGCCTTATGGCCCGCACCGCGCAAGGCGCGCTCGACAGCGTCTCTGACGGCGGGCTCGTCTTCGACCAAAAGGACACGCATTTGTGTCGAGTTTACGAGGGGGTGCGGTAAGAACGGCCTAAGGAACACGGTCCTTAGGGAACTCTTGGATTTCTCTCATGCAACGGACGACCGCCGACCGTTTGCTAGTTACATACACGACCTCGGAAAGGGGATCGCGTGAAAGCCATACAACCAGCAAAGGCGGTTCTCATCGCAGCGGTCATCGGACTCGGCCTCTCCGGCGGGTTCGCGGCGGCCGCTTTTCTTCCCGGCGGTAGCGCTCCCGCAGCCGTCGCGCAGGTCTGGGACCAGACCGTCGGCCAGATATTCGGGAACGGCATCGGGAACAAGGGCTCGTACTTCACCGCCGCCGCGACGTACATCGGGATCAGCGAAGCGCAGCTCCGGACGGAGCTTGGAACCGACAAAAGCCTCGCCGACGTCGCGATCGCGCACGGCAAGACACGCGACGGGCTCATCGCCGCGCTCACGGCGGCACAGCAGCAGGACATCGCGACGCTCGTCGACCAGAAGGGCATCGGCGCTCGCCCGAACCCCGCGAACGGCTACGGCCCCGGACCAGGCTTCGGCCGCGGACCGGGCGACAGGGTGACCGGCGACTCCCTCGCGGCAGCAGCGACGTACCTCGGTACGACCACGTCGGACCTGCAAACGAAGATTCGCGCAGGCCAGACGTTGGCGCAGATCGCGAACGCGACCGCGGGAAAGAGCCGCGATGGTCTCTTCAACGCTCTCGTCGCCGACGCGACCGCGAAGATCGACGCCGCCCAGAAGGCCGGCACGATCACCGCGGATCAGGCGACCCAGCTCAAGTCGAACCTCTCGACGCGCCTGGCGCAGCTCGTCGATACGACCGGTCCGATCCCCGGCCGTCGTGGCCGCTAGCAACAAGCGGTTAGCTCCTTCCGCAGACGGTGCCGGACGGACCAGGTCCGGCACCGTCCCCGTTTGGGTACTCAAGCTCACCGCGATCGCGACGGTGCTCAACGTCTTCTTCTTTGGATTCGGTTCCGCACGCGCGAACGTCAAAGACGTCACCGCACCCCTTCAGCCGCCTGTCGTGACGACTTCGGCCACGCGCGCGGTTCCAGCGCCGACACCTACTCCTGCTCTGACGCTGCGTCGAGGAGTCCGCACGACCACGACGAGCGCTCTGACCACGACGCGGCACTCATAGATCGGGCCGTCGCGGGTGGCACGGGGAGCGGGTTGAGCAGCGCCGGGGTCTTCTGAGCGAGCGGCCCCTGGCCGGCGGTCCATCGCGATCCCACGAGGGGCCGAGCGAAGAAGACCCCGGCGCTGAACACCCCGATGCCGAGACAGGACCCGCAGGTGACCGTTTCTAAGTGAACGCCACGTGACAGTGCGTGCAGACCTTTGGATTCATCCCGTTGAGGTGTGCTCCACAGACGGGACATCGCCAATTGAATCGGCTGAACGCGATCGCCGCGAGTACGAAGACGAACGCCGATGTGTAAGGGACCTCTTGCGGCAGTCCAAGAAGCGCCGCCGCGGCGGCGGAGGCGACTCCGAGGAGCACGAGCGCGATCGTCACCGGCAGTTGGCGCGCGCGGAGCGCCCGATATGCGATCAGGACCTCGCCATGCTCGGCGTCATCGCCCTTCGCCTGGAGCGCCGCTCGTCGAAACGGCGACGCCATGAGCGCGCGACCGAGGAGCGTGAGGTAGCGCTCGATCCCGGCGATCCAGACGAGCCAGGTGATCCAGCCGACCGCGAGACCCAGCTCCTGCAAGAAGAGTGGGAGGTTGAACGCGGTGTGAAACGCGGCCGCGAGGAGGATCCCGCCCACGAGCATCCGGCCCGACCCCCTTTCGAGGTGGTGCCGCGAGAGGAACCAGCCCGTGATGCCTGACCAGGTGATGTGGCCGATCGTGCTGAGAAGCGCCCGCAGCGGCGCCGTCACGAGAAAGGCGTTGATCAGCGCGAGCGGGACGCCGGGCCGGGTCGAATCGCCGATCAGGCCGAAATACGTGTTCAGGATGTAGACGACGTTCTCCCCGGCGGAGAACCCGATCGCGGCGGTGCTCATGTAGATCATTCCGTCGACTGGCTCATTGAACGCCGGGTCATCGCGCACGCGGCTGGACACCACGACGTATTTCATGACCTCCTCGTTCAGGGCGGACAGCGCCACCAGGGCGAAGAGCAGGATCGCCGCGACGAAGAACGCGCCGTCGCGCTGAGCACTCTCGATGGGTGGCGCGAAGAGGTGGGCGATGAGGATGTTCATCCCGGAGGCCCACGGGCCGGCCGCGAGGCCCCAGAGGAAGAGCCGCGCGATGAGGGTCTTGGGCTCCGGCTCATAGCGATCGCGTCGATAGATGAACACGAGCCATAACACCGCGGGTACGAACGCGGCGACGAACGCCAGCAGGACGACCGTCACGGCGGCATCCTATGCGCGTGGCTCTGACCGTTGCGAACGCGATCGGTGACCGACTGCGTGCGGCGGGCGTGCGATATGTGTACGGGCATCCCGGCGGAGAGGTCGTCGATCTGATCGAAGGATTCCGAGAGGCCGGCCTCGAATTTGTTCTTACAAAGCACGAGACCGCGGCGGCGTTCATGGCCGAGGCCGCCGCGACGGCCACCGGTATCCCGGGCGTCTGTCTCGCGACGCTTGGTCCCGGCGCTACCAACCTGGTGACCGGGGTCGCTCACGCGTACCTCGATCGAGCGCCCGTTCTCGCCTTCAGCGGTCAGCTCCCGGCGGAGCGGTACGAGATCGCGACGCACCAGCGTTTGGATCTGCGGCATCTGTTCGCGCCGATCACGAAATGGCAGGCGACCGTCTCATCCACAAACGCCGCCGCCGTGGTGGAGCGCGCGCTTCGCGTCGCGCAGCGTCCGCGGCGCGGTCCGGTCTATCTCGAGGTGCCCAGCGACATTTCGAAGCAGGACACCGTCGACGTCGCTCTCCCTCGTTTCGCGACCGAGCCTGTATCCGCGATCGACGAGGATGCGACCCGGACCGCGGCAGCGCGACTCCGCGGAAGCGAGCGGCCGCTGCTCCTTGTGGGCATGGACGCGAACGAGGACGCCGTCGCCGGTCCGCTACGCCGGCTCGCCGAAGCCTGGAGTGCGCCCGTGATGGTGAGCCCGAAGGCCAAGGGCATCTTCCGCGAGGACCATCCGCTGTTCCTCGGCACGATCGAGGGACTCGGCACGGCCTACCTCTACGACTACATCGACACGTGCGACCTCGTGCTCATGGTCGGGTTCGACCCGGTCGAGTTCGACCGGGATTGGACGGCCCGGGCCCGCATCGTTCACATCGGCGTCGTCCCGAACGACGACCGCTACTACGGCAGCGAGGTCGAAGTCGTCGGACCGATCGACACCGCTCTCGAGCGGCTCACGCCTGATCCGAAGCGGAAGCTCTCGCCCAACGAGATCAGCGCATTCCGCGACGCGTTCGCAGCGCGCCTTCGACCGAGCTCGGCTCGGCTGACGCCGCAGCAGGTCCTCGCGGAGCTGCGCGCGGCGCTGCCCGAAGACGCCCTCGTGACCTGCGACGTCGGCTACAACAAGGCGGTCAGCGCGCAGTGCTGGCAGTCGTACCGGCCGCGGACCTTCTTTCTCTCCAACGGGCTCTCGTCGATGGGTTACGGCCTCCCCGCAGCGCTTGCGTTGAAGATGGCTGAGCCCGCGCGGAGTGTGGCCTGCGTGCTTGGCGACGGCGGCTTCGCGATGTCGATGGCCGAGCTTGAAACGGGCGTCCGGCTCGGCCTCGGCGTTCTGGTCGTCGTCCTGGTCGACGATGCGCTCTCGCAGATCCGGGCGGGCCAGGAGCGGAAGGGCTATCCGGTGATCGGGACGACGTTCGGGTCCATCGACTATTCGAGGCTCGGCGCCGCGTTCGGAATCGAAGCCAAGAGCGTCTCGACCCTGGCCGAGTGCCGCGACGCGTTCCGCACGCCACCCACGGATCGGCCGCTGCTCGTGGCCGCGCGGATCGACCCGAACGCGTACCGGATCAGTTAGCTAGAACGCGGCGACGGCGGGGATCAGCTCGCGGGCCATGATCTCCAGGGGCGTGATCTTCCAGACGTCCTTCACGCCGCCGATCGCAGTCGAGAATCCCAAACGCGACATACCCCGGAGCTGCTCGACCAGCTGGCCCACATTCTCGCCACGCTCGCCTACGTCGTAGCGGAACATGCAGGTCTTCTCGATGTCGTCGTAATTCCGCTTCTCGCGCTCGCAGTGCTTCTTCAAGACGTCGAGCTTGTGCCGGACCTCCGGCGTCGGGAACAGGTTGCACGCGTCCGCGTATTTCGCGACGAGACGGAGCGTTTTCTGCTCCCCCATCCCGCCGATCATGATCCGTGGGTGCGGACGAGTGAGGCTCTGGGGCGAGCTCAACGGGCGCTCGAAGACGAACTGCTTGCCCTCAAGGCGAGACTCGTCGCCCTTCCACATCTGCAGGCATAAGCGGAGGGTGTCCTCTAGCCAGTCGAAGCGCTCGGGGACGGATGAAAATGGGATGCCGAGGCTCTTGGCCTCGTATTCATTCCATCCAGCCCCGATGCCGAGCATTCCACGGCCGCCGGACAGGATGTCGAGAGTCGTCGCTATTTTCGCGATGACGCCCGGGTATCGGTACGGTGCGCCGGTGACGACTGTGACGAGCCGGGCACGCGATGTGTTCGCGGCGAGGTAGCCGAGGGTCGTGTACGCCTCGAGCATCTCCTGCTCGGGAGGGCCGAGCGATTGGATCTGAAAGAAGTGGTCCATCACCCCGATGAGGTCGAAGCCGCCCTGGTCCGCGGTGCGGGCGATCTTCCCAAGGGTCGGCGCGATTTCTTTCGCGCCCCCGGGCCAGGTGAACGAGGGGATCTGCAGACCGATCTTCATGTCGACGGTGCCGCCGTGCTAGGTGACCTTCACGTGATCCGCGAAGTACTTGCGGACCTTCTGCACCTTCGGTGCGGCGTTGTAGACGATGTATGCCTGGTTCGGATTTCGGTCGGCGTAATCCTGGTGGTATTCCTCGGCTTCGTAGAAACGGTCGAGTGGCTTGACCTCGGTCACGATCGGCGCGTCAAAGACCTTCGCCCGATCGATCTGAGCGATGTATGCCTCCGCAACGTGCCGCTGCGCGTCGTTCGCGTAGAAGATCGCCGAGCGGTACTGCTTTCCGACGTCCGGCCCCTGGCGGTCACGGGTCGTCGGATCGTGGGCGATCGAGAAGAAGACCTTGAGGAGCTGTCCGTAGCTGACCTTTTCAGGCTCGAAGCGGACCTCAACCGCCTCGGCGTGCCCGGTGCGGCCGGAGGAGACCACGTCGTAGTCGGCCGTCTCGGCAGTGCCGCCGGCGTAACCCGACGTCACGGACTTGACGCCCTCCAGCTGCTTGTAGACCGCCTCGACGCACCAGAAGCACCCGCCCGCAAGGACGGCGACCGCCTCGCCGCCCGCTGACGGCACCGGCTCGTCGAGCTCGGGGTTTGGGAACTTTTCGGGGGAGACCACAATCCCAGAACGATAGGCTCGTCACGGACATTCCCTGATGACCACTCCGAGCGCCGCCCGCAAGCAGCTTCGCGCCCACGCGCTGAAGCATCCGGAAGCCTGGGCGGACGAGCCGTGGCCAGGCGACCACGTCGTGAAGGTCGGCAAGAAGATCTTCGTCTTCCTCGGCGGCGAGGGCTCGGACGTGTCGGTCGGTGTGAAGCTGCCACGTTCGCTGCTCTTCGCGCGCACACAGAAGTTCGTGCAGAAGATGGGCTACGGGATGGACAAGTCGGGCTGGGTCATAGCGCGCTTCGGCAAGGACGAGGAGATCCCTCTCGAGTTACTGCGAAGCTGGATCGACGAGAGCTACGAAACGGTCGCAGCAACCGCGCTCCCGAAACGAAAGCGCGCGGCCGCGCCGAAACGCGAGGCGGCGGCGAAGCGCCGATGAGGATCGCTCCCGGTATCCATCGCATCGGCCCGGGCCTCGTGAACTGCTATCTGCTCGAGGAGAGCGGCGAGCTCACGATCATCGATGCCGGCGCGCCTGGCTACTGGAACGATCTGCCGAACGAACTCGCCGCGATGGGTCGGACATTCTCTGACATTCGAGCACTCGTGCTCACCCACGCCCATATAGATCA
>DASWCR010000073.1:0-11728 GCA_036389995.1 Candidatus Limnocylindria bacterium
CGTACGGGGCGATCGCGCGCGCGAATACCGCGACGAGAAGCCACGCGAGCACGAGTCCACCGCCGATGATCATCCGTGGGTTGCGGCGAAGGAAATAGCGGATCGACGTGAGACGGCTGGCCGTGGGCGGTGCGCGGAGGACGACCGGGATGGTCGTGCCGCTCATGCCGCCGCCGTTTCGTACGAGATCCGTGGGTCGAGCCAGGCGTAGAGCACATCGACAAAGAGCGTGGTCAGCATGAACGAGAACGCGGACACGAGCACGACGCCCTGCACGACGGGATAGTCCTGCGCCGGGATCGCGGTAACCGCCAACCGGCCGATCCCTGGCCAGAAGAAGATCGTCTCAGTGATGAAGGCACCTTCGATGATGGCGCCGACCTGGATCCCGATGAGCGTCACCACTGGGATAAGGGCGTTCTTCAGCGCGTGCCGGGCGATGACCGTGCGCTCGTGAAGTCCTTTGGCTCGGGCGGTCCGCATGTACTCGTGGCCGAAGACGTCAAGAAGGCTCGAGCGGATCTGCCGCAGATTCACGGCGAGGCTGGCCGACGCGAGCGTGACCGCCGGGAGGACGAGCCGCCGCAAGTTGTCGCCGAGGTCCTGCGTCGCGGGCACATAACCGCCGGGCGGAAAGAGGTGGCCGGGGATCACGTACGCGAAGAGAAGGATGAGGACGATCCCGAGGAAGAAGCTCGGGAAAGATACCCCGGCAAGCGTCACGCTCGTCGAGACGAGGTCGACGACCGAATTCCGTTTGATGGCCGACAGTATCCCGACGACCAGGGCGATCGAGATCGAAAAGAAAAGGGCGGCGGCGCCGAGCTCCATCGTCGCCGGCAACCGCTCGACGATGGCCTCGAGGACGCGCTGGTGCGTCTGGAACGAGCGGCCGAGGTCGCCCTGGACGACCTTCGAGATCCATGCGACGTACTGCAGAGGCAGCGGCTGGTTCAGGCCCATCTCCTCGCGGATAGCGGCGAGCGCGGCGGGATCGCGCTCCTCGCCCGCGAAGACGAGTGCGGGGTCGCCGGGCGAGAGACGAACGAGCACGAAGACGCCGATGGTGACAAGGATCGCGACAGGGACCATGAGCAAGAGGCGACGGAATATGTATCGCGTCACTCCGTCGCCTCTGCTCTCACGTCACCCGATAGCTAGTTCTGCTGCAGCTGCGCCGTTTGGAAGCGCGGGATCCGATCCGGGTACGACTCCATGCCGACGAGCTTCTTGATCGTAATGAGCGGCGAGACCCCGAATCCGAACCACACACGCGAGGGATCGTCCACCGCGTAGATCTGCTGCGCCTGGAGCAGAAGGGTCTTGCGCTTCGCCGGGTCCGACTCCACACGCTGCTGCATCATGAGGTCGTCGACCTTCGCGTTCGTGTATGCGGAGTCGTTGTTCGGCGAGCCCGTGACCACGAAGTCATAGGTGTTGCCATCGGGGTCGAGGCGTCCGCTCCATCCGACGAAGGTCATACCCGCGTGCTTGTGCTGCTGCTGAAGCGTGACGATGTCGTTGAAGAGCTGGAGCTTGATGTCCATCGTGATGTCGGCCTTCTCGAGCTCCGACTTGATGAGCTGCGCTGTCTGCAGGGTGCCGGCGTCTCCGGAGGACACGAGGAGCTCGAACTTGAGCGGGCCCTTGCCCACCTCCGCGATGAGCTTCTTGGCTCCGTCGGGATCGGCCTTGGGCCACGGCTTGAAGCTCGGGTCATAGGCGAAGTGGGCCGGAGAGATCGGGCCCCATCCGACGAGACCGATGCCCTGTGCCGCACCTTTCTGGAGGATCTCGTCACGATCGATCGCCATCGCGACCGCCTTCACGTAGCGCTTTTCGTTGAAGATGAATCCCGGCGACTCGTTCGGCACCATGCTGTTCCAACTGAAGGAGCCGACCTCCTGGTAGGTCAGGGTCGAGTCGGCCTTCACCGCGGGAACGTCCTTGCCGTTGATGCGGTTGATGACCTGCGCGTTGCCGGTCCGGAGGTTCGTCAGCGCAACGTCGGCGTCGAGGATCGGACGCACGATGACCTTGTCCAGGAACGGAAGCTTGTTCCCCTGCGCGTCCTTGTTCCACCAGTTCGGGTTCTTCTCGAGCGTGTAATGGTCGTTCTTCACGGCCTCGGTGAGGATGAACGGGCCCGTGCCCGCCTTGAACGGCTTCAGGGTGAAATCCGCGCCCGCGGACGTGACGACGGCCTTCGACACCATCATCCCCGCGCGGTCCACGAGCGCGCCGAGGAGCGGTGCGAATGCGGACTTGAGGTTGAACCGGACCGTCTTCGGGTCGACGACGGTGACGGTGTCCACGGATGACAGGTCGCCCGTGCGCAACGAGCCCTGAGTCGTCTTGTAGCGCTCGATGTTCCACTTCACAGACTCCGCGTCGAACGTGGTGCCATCGTGGTATTTCACGTCGGTGCGGAGCGTGAACGTGACTGCCTTCCCGTCACTGGACGTTTCCCACTTGTCGGCGAGCCACGGGATGATCTCGCCTTTCGGGGTCACACGGACGAGCGAGTCGTACATCGCGTAGTGGATGTTCCGGTCAACGAAGAGACCCGAGAGCATCGGGTCGAGGTTGCTCACGTCGTTCTCGAGCGCGAAGGTGACGGTCCCGCCGTACGTCGGCTTGTTTGCCGCCGCCGTCGGCGATGTGCCTCCCCCGCCGGTGTTCGGCGACTGGCCGCACGCGGCGAGCAGGATCGCGAACGAAGCCACGAATGCCACGAGATAGCGGGCGGAACGCATAGATACCCCCTCCCGAACCGACCGGGTTTCACGGAGGATACGTCCGCCCGCTATGTCTGGTTCAGCGGTCTTCCGCGCGGTCGCCGCCCTTTCTTCCGAATGCGGGAAGGAGCGGGCGCCGCCGGGTGACGATTTCCTGTTTCTCGGTCCGGGAACCGACGGGGCCGACGCCGACGCTGCGGCCCGGCACGGGGCCAGCCTCGCGGGCGACATAGGGTGCGGTGACCGGGACGACCGCGTGCGACGGAGCGAGGACGCCGCCGAGCCAACCGCCGAAGATCGCGGCGAGGAAGCCGAGCAGAGCGCCGAACGTGAGCGCGTTGCCAAGGCCGTCGACGTTGAGGCCGGCCAAGCCCGGAACGAGGGTATTGAGGTCGTTCACGCCGAATCCTGTGAACGCGCCGTTCGCGGCCGCGTAGCTGGTGAGCACGAGGACCCCAAGGACGAACAGGCTGAAGAAAGCGGTGAGCATGCCGTGCCAGCTGGTGCGGTATCCCGCCATTCGGCCCGCGACGTAGCCGCCGATCAGATACGAGACGAATATCCCGACGACGACCGCGGTCGCGATGTCGTTGCTCCCGATGCCGGGGTTAGCGCCTGCAAGGACAGCAGCGACGGCGGGCGCGACGAGCGCCACGGCGCCGATGGTCGCGATCCATCCGCCGAGCACCGACATCCAAGAGGTGGCTGGGCGTACGCGGACTGCGTTCATAACACCCTCCTACACGAAAAGTTCGGGGGCGTCGTCGTGCAAAACGCTGGCCAGCCCGTCGCCGGGCGGTCGGCTAGGCGAGCGCTGCCTTCGCGCCGGCCGCCTTCGCGAACGTCTCCGCGAGATCGGTCTTTTCCCACGGCAGATCCGGTCGGCCGAAGTGGCCGTACGAAGCGGTCTGCCGATAGATCGCGCGGCGCAGCCCGAAGCGCTCGATGATCGCGCCGGGCCGGAAGTCGAAGTGCTCCTCGATGAGCTTACGGATCGTTTCGTCTGAGACCTTGCCCGTGCCGAACGTCTCGACGTTGAGAGAGATCGGCTGCGCGCCGCCGATCACGTAAGCCAGCTGCAGCTCGAAGCGATCCGCGAGTCCCGCTTTGACGATGTTCTTCGCGACGTAGCGCGCCGCGTACGCCGCGGAACGGTCGACCTTCGTCGCGTCCTTTCCGCTGAACGCGCCGCCGCCGTGTCGTGCGTAGCCGCCGTACGTGTCGACGATGATCTTGCGCCCGGTGAGCCCGGCGTCGCCCATCGGCCCGCCGATGGTGAATGCGCCGGTCCCGTTCACCAGGTACTTCGTCTTCGAGTCGAGCCACGTTTCTCCGATGGCCGGCCGTATGACCTGCTCGCGGATCTCGTTGCAGAGGCGCTGGTAGTCGATGCCGGGGTCGTGTTGCGCCGCGACGACGACGGTGTGGACGCGCTTCGGCGCGCCCTTCTCGTACTCGACGGTGACCTGCGTCTTTCCGTCGGGCCGCAGGTACGGGAGCGTGCCGTCCTTTCTCGTCTTGGCGAGCTGACGCGCGACGGCATGCGCGAGCGTGATCGGAAGTGGCATGAGCTCGGGCGTCTCACGGACGGCGAAGCCGAACATCATTCCCTGGTCGCCCGCGCCCAGCTCCATCGCGTCGATCCCTTCGCGTGCCTCGATCGACTCGTCTACGCCCTGCGCGATCTCCGGCGACTGCTCTTTGATCGCGGTCAGCACGCCGCAGGTGCGGTAGTCGAAGCCGTAGTCGGCGTTCGTGTAACCGATGTCCTGGACGACGCCACGCACGAGGCGCGGGACGTCGACGTACGCGTGCGTCGTGATCTCGCCGGCCACGAGGATGACGCCAGTGGTGGTCGCGGTCTCGCACGCCACGCGCGAGTTGGGATCCTGGCGCAGACATTCATCGAGCATCGCGTCGGACACCTGGTCACAGAGCTTGTCGGGGTGTCCTTCCGTCACGGACTCGCTCGTGAAGAGCACGCGGTCCGCCGACTTGAACGACTCGGTCATCACGTTCCCGCCTTCCACGACCGCGCGTACTCGGCCTGGGCCTTGGACATGGTGTCGATGTTCATGCCCATGGCCTCGAGCTTCCGGCGCGCGATCTCCTCATCCAGCTCGCGCGGCACAGGGTAGACCCGCGGCGCCAGATCCTTGCCATGCTTGAGTAGGTACTCGATCGAGAGCGCCTGATTCGCGAAGCTCATGTCCATGACCGCGGCCGGGTTCGCTTCGGCGGCCGCGTGGTTCAGGAGCCGGCCTTCCGCGAGGACGAATACCTTCTTGCCGGGCAGCTGGAATTCCTCGACGAACGGTCGTATCGCGCGCCGTCCCTTGGCCATCTCGGCGAGCGCGCCGAGCTCGATCTCATCGTTGAAGTGGCCGACGTTCGCGAGGATCGCGCCGTCCTTCAAAAGGGCGAAGTGGCTGCGGCCGATGACGTTGAGATTCCCGGTGGCGGTGAAGAAGACGTCGCCGCGCTTCGCGGCTTCGGCGACCGTGGCGACCTGGAATCCATCCATCGCGGCCTCGAGCCCGCGGAGCGGATCCACCTCGCAGATGGTCACGATCGCGCCCATTCCGCGCAGGCGGCTGGCGACGCCACGACCGACCCAACCGTAGCCGCAGACCACCGCTGCCTTGCCCGCGAGGAGCAGGTTCGTGGCGCGGAGCAGCCCGTCGATCGCCGACTGGCCGGTGCCGTACTGGTTGTCGAACATGTGCTTGGTCTGCGCCTCGTTCACGGCGACGATCGGGTATTTGAGAACGCCCTCCTCGGCCATCGCGCGCAAGCGGATGACGCCGGTGGTCGTCTCCTCGGTCCCACCCCGGACACCGGCGAGCAGCTCGCGTCGCTCGGTGTGGAGGAGCGTCACCACGTCGGCGCCATCGTCCATCGTGATGTGGGGCTTGGTCTCCAGCACCGCGTTCATGTGCCGGTAATAGGTGTCGCGGTCCTCGCCCTTACGCGCGAACACCGAGATTCCTTCGCGCGCGACCAGGGCCGCAGCGGCGTCGTCCTGCGTGGACAGCGGATTCGATGCGCACAGAGCGACCTCAGCTCCGCCGTCGCGCAGCGCGAGCGCGAGGTTGGCTGTCTCGGTCGTGACGTGCAGGCACGCCGCGATGCGGATGCCGGCGAACGGCCGCTCTTTCGCGACGCGCGTGCGGATCTGGCCGAGAACGGGCATCTCGCGCGCGGCCCATTCGGTCCGCCGGACTCCGGCGTCCGCCAGCTCGAGATCGGTGACGTCGTGCTTCGGAGCCTTCGTCGCGATCGCCATCTATTTCCTCTCCTTGAGCGAGCCGAAGAGCCGCTCCCAGCCGGGCCGGCGCACCGCGGGCCCTTCGATAAATAGACCGTGCGTCTGATAACCGAGTCGCTCGTATACCGAGATGGCGGGCGCGTTGTCCTCGCGCACATTGAGAACGACGTCGCGGTGCTGCTCGAGTGCGGTCTCGGTGACCGCCGAGGTGCAGGATCGCGCCATGCCGCGTCCGCGATAGGCCAGGCGCGTGAGCACGTTGCCCACGGCCGCGATGCCTGACTTTGTCGAGCGGACGTGCGTGCCGGCGCCCGAGACGAGGATGTCGGCCTGGTAGACGCCGAAGTAGATCTCACGCCGCATGCGCTCGGGGGTGAAGTAAGTGCGCGACGCGTGCCCGTAGAGATCGATGACCGCGTCGAGATCGTCCGCACCGAGGCGCCTGACGTCCTGGTTGATGTGCGGCCGGAACCGATCGACGTGCACGTTCATCCGCCGCATGTGGTCGACGCGCTCGAACCGATAGGTCAGCTCGATCGCGCCCCGGGAACGCGGCGGCGTCGCGAGGAGCACGCGCGGCTCGCGGATCGCCTCGCGGAAGATGGCCGCGAGCCCGTCGGACGCTCCGGTCGCGAAGCACGGACGGAACGGCAGTCCTTCGACGATCATCACGACCGCGGCGATGTCGCCATCGCGGCGAGCGATCCACCAGCGCGCACCCTCGATCTCAGGCTGGTCGATGTCCGCGAGGGCGTACGCCGCCATGAGGCGATCGCGCTCGAGGAACGCGCGCGCCTCGTCGGCGGACGCGCGGGCGTCGATCTTGATCTCGGGAAGCGACGGGGCCGCGGTCATCGGTCCTCCCTCTTGTGGGATCCGGACCAAGCGGGCCTCCGCCGGTCGCTACGTGACGACTAAGTGTACCGCTCTCGTCTGGTTCGGTCCCTCGCTCAGCCGCTCAACGCCATGGTGAGCGGCGCGAGCACCGCAGCCAGGCCCACATTCCGGGGTAAAAACGGTCCGTTGGGCGAGCTGGACTAGTAGGAGATCAGCGTCGCGATGTCATAGCCGGCGAGCTTGTCTCGCCCTTTGAGCGCGACGAGCTCGATCAGGAACGCGAGCCCGACGATCTCGCCCCGGAGCTGCTTCACGAGTTCGATCGTGCCGGCCACAGTGCCACCCGTCGCGAGAAGGTCGTCGACGATCAGGACGCGGGCACCGGGCTTGATCGCGTCCTTGTGCATCTCCAGCGTCGCCGAGCCGTACTCGAGGTCGTATTCAACGCTAACCACGTCCCCCGGCAGCTTGCCGAGCTTGCGGACCGGGACGAAGCCGACGCCGAGCTTGTAAGCGATGGGCGCGGCGAAGATGAACCCGCGCGACTCCATGCCGACAACGACGTCGATCTTTTTCCCGCCGATCTTCGCGAGGAGGCCGTCGATCGCGGCCGCGAACGAGTCCCCATCCTTGAGGAGCGTGGTGATGTCCTTGAAGAGGATCCCGGGCTTCGGAAAGTCGGGGACATCGCGTATCTTGCTGGCGAGGCGGTCGGTTTGTACCGGCACGACACAGAGAGTAGTCGAGGGGCGCGTACAAGTGCCCTGACGGTGGCTGAACACCTTTCTCGGCGGGCGTCATCGGCCGCGCTTGTGCTCGCGTTGATCGTGCCGCTTGCCGCGTGCAACGGCCAGGTCCCCTCGCCCTTCGGCAGCGCATCACTCCCGCGAGAGTTTCCGTCGGACTTCCCCACTCCGCCGAGCTCCAAGCTCATCAGCGCGACGGGGCCGCTGCCTTTCGTGCCAGCGGAGATGCGCGGCATCACCGCGCAATGGACGTCGACCCTGACACGTGCCGAGCTCGAGAGCTTCTACACCAAGCGCCATGCGGCGTGGGGTGTGGTCGGGAAGCCATTCACCCCGCCGGCAGCCGGTCCGGTGACCCTCGGCACGATCTTCATTCTGTTGCACGACGGCGATGGCATCACCGCGACGGTCGGCGTCGGCATGTCGAACATGATCGACAGCGGCACCCTCGTACAGGCGACGATCCTCCCGGCGCGGCCCTCGCCCTCACCGCCCTAAGCACGGGGGTCTGCCAAACTCCCGCCGTGCGGCTCGATCTTCACACGCACTACTACCCGCCGGCGTATTTCGAGCGCATCGAGCGAAGCGGAGGCGATTTCTCTTTCGGCACGAGCCCGACCGGCCAGCGGATCATCCGGTACAAAGGCGCGCGGTTCTTCGGCGTGACCGCGCCGATGACCGACGTGGCAAAACGCCTCGAGGACATGGACCGGGTCGGCATCGACACGGAGGTCCTCTCGCTCTCGACTCCGAACGTCTACTTCGTCGAGGGGAAGGCGCAGGCGGACGTGGCGCGACTCGCGAACGATGCATACGCCGAGCTCGCGCAGAAACACCGCGGGAGATTCCTTGGGTTCGCGTCGATCCCGATGGACGATCCGGATTCGGCGCTCGTAGAGCTCCGCCGCGCGATGGACGAGCTACACATGCAAGGCGTCGTAGTGCTCTCGAACATCCGCGGGCGCGCGCTCGCCGATCCCGTCTATCGGCCGTTCTTCGAGGAGGCCGACCGCAGGAAGGTCTGCGTGTTCGTCCACCCGATGATCCCGGCGGCGGCCGATGCGTTCACCGAGTACGTGCTTGGGCCGATCGTCGGCTTTCCGTTCGACACGACGGTCGCGATCGCCAAGCTCTGCTACGCCGGCGTCTTCAAGCAGCTTCCGAATATCCGCTGGCTCGTCGGGCACGCGGGCGGCGCCGTTCCCTACCTCATGGAGCGGATGGACTCAGGCTGGCGGGACTTTGCTGAATGTCGCGTCAGCATCGATCAGCCGCCATCCTTTTATCTGAAGCAGCTCTATTACGACACCGTCACGTTCAGCCCGCACAACCTGCGCCTGCTGCGCGATATCGTCGGCGCCGATCACATGGCCATGGGCAGCGACTATCCCCACCTGCTCGGATCGATCGAAAAAGCGGTGAGCTCGATCGAGGGAATGGACTTCTCCGCGGCGGAGAAGGAGCGGGTCTTCGGGGGAACCGCTCTGTCATTGATCAATATGTCACTACAGTCCCACTTGACCGCAGGCTGACCACGCCTAACAGTGGGCTCCTCATGGCACGTTCGAGGCCGACCACATAAACCTCCGCGCGCTTGACCCTCGACGACGTGCCGAGTCTCCGACCGTCCTCGTTGCGGACGATGACTCGGGGCTGCGGGCGACCGCGCGGGTGGCGCTGTCGGCTCAGGGCTGGAACGTCCTCGAAGCCGCGAGCCCGGAAGAGTGCCTCGCAGTGGCCAAGGCACGTCGCCCCGAGGTACTGCTGCTCGACGTGAACTTCGAAGGACACGACCGCGATGGGTTTGCGGTGTGCCGAGAGTTAAAGGCGGCGCGCGGCACGAGATCCATCCGAGTGGTCTTGTTCACAGCGAGCGACGATCCCGAGAACCGCGCCTTCGCGAGCGCCGTCGGGGCGACCGCATTCATCGTCAAGCCTTTCGGCGCGGCCGACCTGGTCCGTCTGTTGCGCGTTGTTCGTGAGCAGGCGACCGGCGAGCCCGGGGTCGGGCTCCGGCTGGTCGAGGCCGGCGTCATCACGCCTTCGCAGCTGGAAGATGCGATGACCGAGCAGCGCCTCCGGCGGACCGAGAAAACAGCGCTCGGGAACATCCTCGTTCAGCTCGGGTTCGCGACGAACGACGATGTTCAGCGTGCGCTGGCCCGCGAGCGACGGTCAGCCTTTCAGAGGGATACCACCCCACGTTCGCGGGTACGGCTTCGTGTCGTGATCGCCGATGACAACGCCAGCGTCCGCGAAGGACTCCGCGAGGTCATCTCAGCGGAGGACGACTTCGCTTTGGTCGGGGTCGCGGCCGACGGCGCCGAGGCGCTGCGACTGATCACCGAACACCGGCCCGACCTGGCGGTCCTCGACAACGATATGCCGCGACGAACCGGTCTCGACGTGTTGCGCACCGTGCACGACACCCTGCCGCAGGTCGCCGTGCTGATGTTCACGCTCGATGATTCGATTCGCGAGGCCGCGATGGCGGCCGGCGCAGTGGCCGTGCTGCCAAAGGACACGCCCATCGACGCCCTACTTGCTGAGATCCGGCGCCATGCTGCGTCGGCGCCGAAGGTGAAGCTGCCGAGGACCGTCGTGCTGACGCGGCGCGGCGTGGATCAAGCCTGGCGGACTTTGCCACAGCGCCGGCGCGCGATCGCGGCGGTCGCCGTCCTCCTCGTCATCTACGCCGGCAGTTTCCTGCTGACCGAACCCACACTCGGAGCGTCCGCCAGTGTGCTGGCAATCCCGGTCGTGGCGCTCTGCGGCGCTCTGTTTGGACTGGAGAGCGGCGTCGGATTGGCGCTCCTTTCGTCGATCGTGACGGCGGTGCTCTGGCAGACCACCGGCCACCAGATCGGTGAACCGATCCTGCGCATCGGTGGCAATGGCCTGGGCATCGTCGCCCTCGTGGGCGTCGGAGCTGGATTTGGCGCGATGCGCCTGGTGCGGGGAAGGCTCGACTCGCGCGCACGGCGCGTCGGCGCCTTTGCCGAAACCGCGCTCGCACTGACCGCGGGATTGGATCCGAGCACGCTGGGAATGCTCGCGGAAGCGGTTTTGGAGCTCGTCCCCGGCGATGCGGCCCTCATCTACGTCCCAGTTCCCGGTGGCGGGCTGGAGCTCGTCGCGGCGGCAGGCGTCGACAAGAAAGCTCTCGGCCAGCGCCGGACGGCCGGTGCGATCGCGAAAGCGTTCCGGGAAGCCCAGCCCACTGCGCTGACCGCTCCTGATGGGACGGCGATCGAGGCACTCGCGAATGCGCGGGCGGGTGTGGCCGTTCCGCTGAGCCGTCCGGGAGAGCCACCGCGTGGGGTCCTTGCGATCTTCGCCAATCGACCCGGGCCCTACGAACCGGAACAGGTCCAGACCGTGACGAGCTATGCATCATTTCTCGCGGCGTTACTGGGCGCCCCTCCCGCGGCGACCGCGGTTGGTGAGGGGATACCGGCTCACTCATAAACGCGTCTCCGTCAGTCGTGGGACACGTAGTCCTTCCATCCTGGCGGCAGCACCGGTGTTGACCAGGCTGGGTCTGGCCTCCAGTCGGGCCAGGGTTCATCAAAAGGATGCTCACGGCGGCGGAGCCGCTCTATCGCACGCTCGCCCTCGGCACGGAAGGTGGCGGCTTCGTCCAACCTGTGTCGCCCGGTTTCGACCGCCCAGGCCAGCTCGTCCTCATCTTTCCACTGCCATGAGGAAAGGTCCGGCGCGATCACGATGTCGAGCAAGTTGTCGCGCGAATCGAACCCGATCGCGGTGCGGTGCCACGGCTCCTCGAGGTTGATGTACCAACCTCGAAAGTCGTGGTCGATCGCCCCCCAGTAGAGCCAGACCGAATGAGCATCGCCCGGTCGGTACACCGCGAGTGCATCGTTCTCGATCCATTCCCGCATCTCGTGCCCGCCGTCCGGCTTGACGAGCATGCGGCCTCGCGGCCCTCCGCCTCGAATCCCCGTTCGACGCATCGTTGGCCATCCCGGTTTGATGAACAGCGTGATGAGGTCTGGTTTGTCGGTCACGACCGTGAAGCTGAGAACCGCGTGCACCTCGCGAAGCCGCCGCGAGACGCTGCGCCAGACGATCCCTTCGCCTCGACTGAAGCTTGCCACCGCAGGCACGTTACTGGAATC
>DASWCR010000074.1:0-5189 GCA_036389995.1 Candidatus Limnocylindria bacterium
GTCCAAGCGCCCCAAGAGCTTCGCCGAGGACTGGGACGCGCCAGGTACGGCCCGGCCGCCGACGACCATCGCGAATCCACCGACGGACATCCAGCCGCCGCCGCCGGTCGTCGCGCCACGCTCCATCGGGGACCGGTATCGCCGCCTTTCGGTCGAGGAGCTCGCGGGCGTGCCGTACGTGGATTACATCTGGGGCGGCATCGATCTCTCGCCCGACGGCAGCGAAGTCGCGTTCTCGTGGAACCGTTCGGGAACGTTCGAGATCTTCAGCGCGCCGCTGGACGGCGAGCGCATCTTCCAGCTGACCGAGGCGAACGAGCGATCGGTCTGGCCGCGGTGGTCTCCCGACGCGAAGCACCTCGCGTTCCTCCGGGATCACGGCGGCGACGAGCGCTTCGACATCTGGCTCGTCGATCGTGACGGCGAGCACGAGCGCAATCTCACGAACGAGCCGGGCGTGATGCATCGCGATCTCGCGTGGTCTCCCGACGGCACGAAGCTCGCGTACACCGCCAACGCCGGCGGAAACGCCTTCGCCGTCCACGTGATCGATGTCACGACCGGCGCGAAGCGCGCGCTCACGAACGGAGCCCGCGACGATGTCCAGCCGCAGTGGTCTCCGGACGGCACGCTCCTTGCCTTCGGGTCGCGGCGCGAGGACGTCCGCACCAACGCGGACCTCTACGTCGTCGCGGCAAGCGGCGGCGACGCAACTCGCCTCGAGACCCGCGGCGGGATCGATGGTGAATCGGTCGATCCGCGCTGGTCACCCGACGGAACGCGCATCTCGTTCACGACGGACACACGGGGACGGCAGGAGGTCGCGATCGCGGCCTACGCCGAGCGTGAGATCGGGCGGATCGAGCGCATGACCGACAGCATCCACGACGAGTACGGCGCGGTGTGGCGCCCGGACGGACGCGCGCTCGCATATCTCCACAACGAGGATGCGGCGGTCTCGCTTCGCAGGGTCTTCGCCGTTTCGCATGCCGACCACGCCGTGTCGGACATCCCCGGCATGCACGCGTCGCCCGACATCGGTCCCGACAGCGACACCACGGTCTTCCTTTTCTCGAGCCCATCCCGTCCGTGGGACGTGTACGTGACGCGCGAGCGAGCGATCGAAGCTCGCGCGATCACTCGTTCGCTGCCGGCCACGATCGATCCTGAGACGCTCGTCGAGCCGTCGCATGTGCGGTACCCGGGCGCGGGCGGCGACGACGTGCCCGCGCTCCTCTTTCTTCCGTACGCCGAAGCGTTGCGCGGCGAGAAGGTTCCACCCGCGATCATCAACATTCACGGCGGACCTACATCGCAGCACCACCGCGAGTGGAACGTCGTCACGCAGGTCTTCGTGAACGCGGGCTATGTCGTGCTCGAGCCCAACCCGCGCGGGTCCATCGGCTACGGCAAGAAGTGGCGCGAAGGGAACCGCCGCGACTGGGGCGGCAAGGATCTCGAGGACGTCGCCCGCGGCGCGGCCTGGCTCGGCGAACAGAAGCTTGCCGATCCAGCGCGGATCGGTGTGTACGGCCAGAGCTATGGCGGATACCTCACGCTTATGTCGCTCGCGCTCCGTCCGGATCGCTTCGCCGCGGGTGTGTCGGTCGTCGGGGTCGTCTCGTGGAAGACGATGGTCGAGACGACGCGTGGGGATCTCCGCGAGTACCTGCTGCGCGAGCTCGGCGATCCTGTGAAGGACGCGGAGCTATACCGCGAGCGCTCGCCGTTGACGCACGCGTCGAAGATCCGCGCGCCGCTTCTCGTCCTCCAGGGCGAGAACGACCCCCGCGTTCCGCGCAACGAGGCGGAGCAGGTGGTGAAGGCGCTGCGCGACGGCGGAAAGCCGCACGAGTACCACGTGTATCCCGGCGAGGGGCACGGCTTCCGTGTGACCGAGAACCGCATCGACGCGCTCCGGCGCGCACGCGACTGGTTCGACCGGCACCTTCGGCGCGCGGACGCTCGGCAAACGTAATCCACATGCGGCCCCCCTTGCCCGGGTGCACGCCTGGGATTACCTTTACTTCTGCATGAAAGCAGTAAAGGCACGAACTCGACGTCGAGGAACGACGAGGATTAGTCGCAAGAATCAGGTGACCCTCCCCGTCGAAGCCCTAAGGAGGGCCGGCTTGGTTCCCGGAATGGTGCTCGGCGTTGAGGTCGACGCGAGGCGGCGCCTTGTGCTCGCTCCTACCGACGACCCGATCGAGCGCTATGCCGGAATCCTTCGGTATCCAAGGGGCTACCTCCGTAAGCTGCGAGGCGAGTGGCGCGCCTAGTCCTGGACGCGAGCGTCCTCATCGCGTACTTCAGCCCGCTCGACACGCACCACGCGTCGGCCGTTGCGCGTCTACGGCGAGCCTCACGAGACGAATGTGTTGTCATCGCAAGCGTTCTCGCCGAGATCCTGGTCCATCCATATCGCGTGGGTCCAGAGGCCGTATCGGAGGTGGAAGGGGCGCTCGCAGCGCTGAGAATGATCGTTCACCCGATCGACGCTGGCCTCGCCCGTCGCGCCGCTGAGCTTCGGGCGTCACATCCGCCACTCCGGCTTGGGGACGCTCTCGTCATCGCCGCCGGCGACCGGCTCGATGCGGAAGTGGTGACGGCCGCCGCATCGTGGTCGCGAATCAGCCGTCGCGTTCGCGTTCTCTGATGCCGGACGCCGTCGTCGTCGGCTCGGGGCCTAACGGGCTCTCGGCCGCCATCGAGCTCGCGCGCAACGGGCATTCCGTCACCGTCTACGAAGCGAACGAGACGATCGGCGGCGGCTGCCGCTCGGGCGAGCTGACCCTTCCCGGGTTCGTCCACGACATCTGCTCGGCATTCCATCCGCTCGGTGCTGCGTCGCCGTTCTTCCGCGAGCTCGATCTGTCGCGCGAAGGCCTCGAGTGGATCGAGCCACCTGCCGCGCTCGCGCACCCTCTCGATGACGGGACCGCGGTCCTACTCGAGCGCTCGATCGACGCGACGGCCGCGAACCTTGGGCCCGACGCGCGCGCGTACCGAAGGCTCGTCGCGCCGCTCGTGCCCGAATGGGACCATCTCGCCGCGGACGCGCTCGGACCGCTCATCCGCATACCGCGGCACCCGTTGGTCATAGCCCGGCTCGGGCTGCCGGGCGCGTTACCCGCGCGCCTCCTCGCGCGGATCGCGTTCAGCGGCGCGCGTGCGCGGGCGCTCTTCGCCGGCCTCGCCGCGCATTCGGTCCTGCCCCTTGACGCGCCGCTCACCGCGTCGTTCGCGTTGATGTTCGCGGTCGCGACGCACGTCGCGAACTGGCCGCTCCCGCGCGGTGGATCGCAGCGCATCGCCGACGCGCTTGCGGCGCGCCTGCGATCGCTCGGCGGCGCGATCGAGACCGGCCGCCGCGTGCGCAGCCTGGAGGATCTTGGGAGTGCGCGCGCGTACCTCTGCGACGTGACGCCGCGACAGCTCGAAGCGATAGCCGGCTGGCGCCTGTCCGAGCGTTATCGCGCCAAGCTCCGTTCGTTTCGCTACGGGCCCGGCGTCTTCAAGCTCGACTACGCCATCGACGGCCCGATCCCATGGCGCGCGAAGGAATGTCTCCGCGCGGGGACGGTGCACCTCGGCGGCACGCTCGACGAGATCGCCGAGAGCGAGGCCCAGATCGCGCGCGGCGTACCGGCAGAGCGTCCGTTCATCCTCGTCGGGCAGCAGAGCCTCTTCGATCCCTCGCGCGCGCCCGCGGGCAAGCACACGGTGTGGGCGTACTGCCACGTTCCCAACGGCTCGACGTTCGACATGACCGAGCGCATGGAGGCGCAGTTCGAACGCTTCGCGCCCGGCTTCCGCGATCGCGTCCTCGCGCGTTCGGTCATGGGTCCCGCCGAGGTCCAGAGCCACAACGCGAACTACATCGGAGGCGACATCGGCGGCGGCGCGAACACCCTGTTCCAGTTCATGACGCGCCCGTTCTTCCGCCTCGACCCTTACGCGACCTCCGCGCGCGACGTTTACCTGTGCTCGTCGTCTACTCCTCCCGGCGGGGGAGTCCACGGTATGTGTGGCTACCACGCCGCGCGAAGCGCCCTGCGGGGAGCATTCTCCTAGCGCCAAGACCCCCCTGATAGCCGGTCTTCAAATGGTTTCGGCACGTACCCTTGGCGAGGTGAAGGACAAGGGCAAGGGCGCGGAAAACTTGATCTGGTTGGCCAGCCGGCAAAGCGGCCGCGCCGATCCATCGCTGGTGGCGGCCGACGACATTCTTGCCGCGCTCACTGGACGCATCGCGGAGCTCGAGGCGCGGGTCTCCGAGGTATTGGCGGAGGTCGATCCCGAGCTTCCCCCGGTCGAGTCGAAGCACGGAGGCGCTCGAAGCGCTCCGAAGCCCGACGCGAACCTCGCCACCGACAAGATCCGTGACGCGCGTGTTGAGGCGGACGCTGAGCTGACACGCGCCAGCGAAGAGCGTCGCATGCTCGCAAACGAAATGCGGCTCCTGCGCGAAGCATTTCAGGAAGCGCGCCGCAGTCAGCTTCCCCCTGCTCGTAGCGCGAACGCGGCCGAAGCGCAGATCGCGCCCGACCTCCGGGCCGCCATCGCAGACGAGATGCGGTCGCTGCTCACTGAGCTTCTCGCGGACTTCCGATCACGCGTCCTTGCGCCGCCGCCGGTCGAACACTTCCCGGCTGAGAGCGAGCCGACGGTCCAAGTTGTGGCCGCGGCCCCGGCGATCGTGGAGCAGGTCGTTGAGGACCTGAAGACCGCGCCGCCGGTCCTCGATGTGGTCGCCACCGAGCCCGCTCCGATCGTGGAGCATGTCGACCCGCCGGCGCTACGGACGACCAGACCGCTCATCGATGAATACGTCGGGGATCTGCAGCCCGCCCCGGCGCTCGCCGACACGCTCGCGACCGATGCCGCTCCGATCGAGACATCCGGGTCGATCGTGGAGCATGTCGATGAGCTGGTGCGACCGAGCAAACCGCTCAGCGATAAATCCGTCGCGGATCTGCAGGAGCCCGAACCCGTGGTCCCGGTCGATGTGTTCCCCGTCGAGGCTGCGCCGACGCGATCGGCCGCAGCGATCGTCGAGGAGCTTCTCCGGTCTGAATCGCCCCCTCCGATCGAGACGGAAGATTTCCAGGTCGCCTTTCCGGAGACTCCCCGGATCATCGATGAGCACGTTTTCGGGCCTGCGGAGCCAGTCGCACCGGTCATCG
>DASWCR010000075.1:0-7776 GCA_036389995.1 Candidatus Limnocylindria bacterium
TCCGCGCGAAGCCCGAGGCCACTGACGCCGAGATCGCTGACTGGCAGATGGGAAACCTCTGCCGCTGCACCGGCTATTACGGCATCGTCCGCGCGATCGCGAAAGCGCGCGACGCGCGATGAGGCCGTTCGAGTACGTCGAGCCCGAGACGCTCGACGAGGCGCTCGCGATCCTGGCCGCCGACCCCGACGACACCCTCGTCATGGCCGGCGGCACCTCGCTCGTCATCCTCATGAAGCAGGATCTCGTGCGGCCCGCGCGCGTGCTCGGTCTCCGCCGGATCGTGCAGCTCCGCGAGATCGGCGCGACCGGTGCGGTTCTCGGGCTCGGAGCTCTCGCGACACACGGCGCCCTCGCGCGGTCGCAGGCCGTTCGCGATCATGCGCCCGCGCTCGCGTCGACGTTCGCGGCGGTCGCGACGGTGCGTATCCGCGAGCAGGGCACCCTCGGCGGCAATCTCGCGCACGCGGATCCGGCACAGGACCCGCCGGTCACGCTCCTCGCGCTCGACGGCGTGGCCGTCGCCCGGTCCCGGTTCGGCGAGCGCCGCATCCCGCTGGATGCGCTCTTCGTCGACTTCTTTGAGACGTCGCTCGAGCCCGGCGAGCTCCTGCTTCGCGTCGAGCTTCCTCCGCTTCCAGCGGGTGCGCGCGCGACCTACAAGAAGTTCCTTCCGGCCACTCTCGACGACTACGCGACGGTGTCGGTAGCCGTGGTGATCGCGACGGATGCCAGCGGCGCGTGCACTCACGCGCGGATCGCGCTCGGCGGCGCCGCTACCGTTCCGTTGCGGGCTCGCGCTGCGGAGCGTTCGCTCGCCGGCCTCCGTCTCGACGACGCGGCGATCCGCGAGGCTGCCGCGCTCGCGGCAGGGGCGACGGATCCGATCGACGACCTGCGCGGGAGCGCCGAGTACAAGCGCGCGATGGCCGAGGTCTGGACCGAGCGCGCACTCCGCGAGGTCGCGTGAAGCTCGAGCACCGCGTGACGGTCGATGCTCCCCGCGCGGCGGTGTGGGCGGTCCTGATGGATCTGCCGGTCGCCGCGCGCTGCGTCCCCGGGACACGCGACATCGCGCCGGCGGGCAGTGGAGTTCGCGGGACGCTCGACGTGCGCGTCGGCCCGGTGAAGCTGGCGCTCGCGGGGACGGTCGCCGTCGAATCGCGCGACGAGGCGGCCGGCACGGCGCGGCTGCGCGCGGACGCCGAAGATCGCCGTCTTGGCGGGGCTGTGCGCGCGTTCGTCGATCTCGCGGTCTCCGGTGACAACCCGGTCGAGCTCAAGGTCACGAGCGACGTCGCCGTCCTTGGGCGTATCGGCGAGCTCGGTCAGCCTCTCATCGCTCGTCAGGCCGACAAGGTGCTCGCCGGATTCGCCGAGTGCCTCCGCGCGACGGTCGCGGCGCGTTGATCCGGCCCGAGCTCCTTGACCGGCCGGAGCGCCGGATCGACGGCGAGGAGAAGACGACCGGCGCCGCGAGATACACCGCCGACCTGGTCGTGCCCCGCGTCATCGAGGCGGCCTTCGTCCGCAGTCCGTATCCGCACGCGCGCATCGTGTCGGTCGAGACGGGACGCGCCCGCGCGCTCGCAGGTGTGCACGCCGTCATGACCGGCGCGGACGTCCGGGGCCAGCGCCTCGGACGGCGGCTGCAGGACTGGCCGGTGCTCTGCTGGGACCGCGTCCTCTTTATCGGCGATCGCGTCGCCGCGGTCGCGGCCGAGACGCGAGAGATCGCCGAAGAGGCCGTTCGCTTGATCTCGGTCGAATACGAGGAGCTGCCCGCGCTGATCGACATGGACGACGCGCTCCGTCCCGATGCGCCCGTCCTGCACCCCGACGCCGCGTCGTACCGGTTCCTCGAGGGTCGCGGCGAGCGGCCCGCGCCGCCGCATCCGAACCAACAGGGCCACGTCATCGAGTCGCACGGCGACGTCGATGCTGCGTTCGCGCGCGCCGCGCGAATCTTCGAGCACGAGTTCGCCACGCCGCGCGTTCATCAGGCAGCGCTCGAGCCGCGGGCCGCGGTGGTGTGGCTCGAAGCCGATCGGGTGCGCGTCGTCTCCACGAACAAGGCTCCGTTCAACCTGCGCGACCAGATGGCCGCCTCGCTCGGTCTCGCGAAGGATCGCATCGTCGTCGACAACGGGACCATCGGCGGTGACTTCGGCGGCAAGGGCCTCTCGACCGACGAGTTCGTCCTCTATCACCTCGCGAAGGCGACGGGACGTCCCGTTCGCGCGGTCACGCGCTACGCCGACGAGCTCACGACGACGAACCCGCGCCACGCTTCGCGGATCCGTCTGCGGACGGGCGTCGACGCGGACGGGCGAATCGTCGCCCATGAATCGCACGCCCTCTTCGACGGCGGCGCGTACGCGGCCGGCAAACCGACCGTCCGGCTCCTCGTCGAGGGCGGCGTATCGACGCTCGAGGGATATCGGGTGCCCGCGGCACGCCACGAGGCGGCCACGGTCTACACGAACAACGTGCCTGGCGGGCACATGCGCGCGCCGGGTCAGCCGCAGAACGTTTTCGCGTCCGAGTCGCACCTCGATCTCATCGCGCGCGAGCTCGGCATCGCGCCGCTCGAGTTCCGGCGGCGCAACATTGCGCGCGCGGACGACCCCACCACGGCGGGCGAACCGTGGCACGGCCCGGACCTCGGCGCGCTCCTCGACCGCGCTGCCGCCGAGATCGGCGCCGAGAAAACCCGGCCGGCGGGACGGGGCATCGGGTTCGCGATCGGGATCCGGCACGTGGGTCGCGGCAGCACGACGATCTCGCTCCACCTCGACCGCGGTGGAACGATCGAAGCGCGCACCGGCGTGGGAGACCAGGGCGGCGGGCAGCACACCCTTATCCAGCGGATCGTCGCGGCGACCCTGGAGGTCGATCCGCAGACCGTCCACGTTCGCCGCCTCTCGACCGAGGGTCCGCAGGACCCGGGCATCGGCGGCAGCCGCGTGACTCCGGTCCACGGCGGCGCGGCGCTCGCGGCCGCGCGCCTATTAAAGGAGAGGCTCGGCGGCCGGTCGGTCGCGGACGTGGCTCGCGGGCTCGCGACTAACGAGGCGCTGGAGGTGAGCGCCAAGTTCGACGCGAGCGCCGCCGATCACGGCGCGTGCGCGCAGGCGATCGAGGTGGCCGTCGACGCCGAGACCGGCGCGGTCCGCGTGCTCTCGGCCGTTCTCGCGGTCGATGTCGGGCAGGTCATCAACCCCGTCGGGTTGCGCGGGCAGCTCGAGGGCGGGTTCGTCTACGGCCTCGGGATGGCCCTCTTCGAGGACCTGGCTCTCGAGGATGGGCGCGTGAGGGCCGCGAACCTCGGCGACTACAAGCTGCCGACCATCGCGGACGTGCCACCCCTGCGGATCGTCCATCTCTCGGACGGCCACGGCGCTGGGCCGTACGGCGCGCGCTCCGCGGGCGAGCTCGTGAATCCCGGCGTGCCCGCGGCGATCGCGAACGCGGTGCACGACGCGAGCGGCGCCCGCGTCCACACCCTCCCGATCACGGCCGAGAGGGTGTGGCGCGTGCTCCGAGGCTCCTAGCCGCCCACCTTGCGGTCCTGCGCGTTCTTCACGAACGAGTTGTCGATCACTTTGGTCACGTCGAGGTCCTTGACCGCGGCGTTCGTCTTCGCGAGCTCGTCGCGGCTGTAGAGCCACTCTTTCGTCGCGACCGTCGGATACACGGGGAAGATCTGCGTGACGTAGTAGTCGTACGTCTGCGAGAGTGCGTCCTGGTCCGTCACGTTGAGAAGCTTCTGCATTACCGGGATCGTGCCGGCCTTGTCCTTCTTCATCGCGACGATCGCCTGGATGAGCGAGTCGACGTACTTCTGCATCACGTCCTTGTGGTCGTTCAGGTACTTCTTCGTGACGATCGTGCAGTTCTCGACGGCGGGTACGTTCTGCGCCGCGAGATCCATGATCACCTTGTACCCGGCCTTGAACAGGGCCGCCGTGTCCGGCGGGTGTCCCGGCCCCGCGTAGACCTGGTTGGCGAGCATCGCCGAGGTCAGGTTCGCGACGGAGCCGGTCGCGAGGATCGTGACGTCACTGGTCTTCAGGCCCAGTCGCTCGATCTGCTGGACCGCGGCGACCTCGGACGAGCCGCCCTTCGACGCGACGCCGACGGTCTTGCCCTTGAGGTCGTTCGGACCGGTGTAGCTCGCCGGGGCCATGAGCACCCACGGCGACACGGGCACGAACAGCGCGACCGCCTGGACGTCGCCGCCACCCACGTACGCGCTCATCGTCTCGGTCCCGCCGAGCTGCGCGATCTCGACGGAGCTGCCGAGGAGCGCCGCCATCGACTTGCCGCCGCCGTCGATGAGCGACAGGTCAACGTCGAGCCCGTTCTGAAGGAAGATGCCTTTCTCCTTCGCGTAGAACGGCGCGAGGTTCGCCGGGGTCACGTTGCCGTACGCCGCGCGGATCTTGATCGGTGCCGGCGTCGGTGTGGCAGTCGTAACCGCCGCCGAACCGGTTGGGCTGGCGGCGCCCTGCGTGCCGGTATTGCCTCCGCACCCGACGACGATCGCCACGCTGATCGCGATTGCTCCGACCCTTACTGCTCGGCCGGCCCCCATGTGTCACCTCCCAGCACGCCCAGCGGGCGCGACCCTCCGGACGCGACGGCGGTGAATTATCAGACCATTTGACCATTCCTGCTAGCCTCGCCCGGATGCCCGAAAACAATGGGGATCGGTACGAGGTCGCGCGGACGGCGCTGTCTCGCATCCCGCACGGTGTCGCGATCATCGCGGCGGCCGACGGCGCCGAGCGCTCGTGCGCGACGGGCACCGCGATGTACGTCTCGTTCGTGCCCCCGATGATGGCCATCGCCGAGCATCCTGGAAGCCGCACCTGCAAGCTCATCCAGCGGAGCGGCGCGTTCAGCATCTCGTTCCTTCACGCCTCGCAGCAGGACATCGCCGAGCGCGCCGGCCGGTCCGCGGAGGGCCCGGACAAATTCGCCACTCTGAAGATCAAGCCGGTCGAGGCGCCGGCGGGCGCGGGGGGCGCGCCTGGAGTGGCCGGCAGTATCGCGGTGCTGTGGTGTGTGGTCCGCGATTCCCACCAGACCGGCGATCACATCCTCTTCACCGGCGATCTGAAGGCGCACGAGGTCGACCCGGCGAAGATCGACGCGCTGCTGCGCTTCCGCCGCCGGTATGCGCACATCGGCCACGTGACGAGCGAAGAAGCGCCGGAGGGGTATCCGACGTGACCCACCTCGTGGCCGCGCCGAGCTCGACCCGTGACGCGGAGGATCGCGCGCTCGTCGCGCTTGCGTGCCGGGTCATGGCCGCGGCCGGGCTCTTCGACATGCACGGCCACATCAGCCTGCGCGACGGCGACGTCGCGTACATCAACGGCCGGCGCAGCTCGCGCATCTCAGTGACGCCCGCGCAGGTCGCGATCGTGAAGATCGCCGACGGCGCGGTCCTGAGCGGCGAGCCGCCGGCGGAAACGCCGCTCCACCTCGGCTGCTATCGCGCACGGCCCGAGATCCGAAGCGTCGCGCATTTCCATCCGCTCGCCGCGACCGCGTTCGCGACCGTAGGGAAGCCGCTCATCACGGCGTTCAACGCCGGCGCGCCGTTCGGGAGGGCGGTGCCGGTGTACGACGATCCCGATCTCGTGCGCAATGACGATCAGGGACGCGCGATGGCCACAGATCTGGCGGACCACCGCGCAGTGCTGCTGCGTGGGCACGGCGTCGCGGTCGTCGCCGAGGACGTGCCGAGCTGCGTGACGCTCTCGCTCTACCTCGAGGAGAATGCGAAGCGGCTCGCGTACGCGATGACCATAGGCGAGCCGCAGGCATACACCGACGACGAGATCAAGCGCGTCGCCGCGAGCCTCTGGCAGCCGTTCGTTATTGAGAAGACCTGGATCGACGCGCAAGAGCGAGCGCGGCGGGCGGGCGCCCTGGACGGTCTCGGGTAGCCTGCAGCATCCCCGACGTCAAGTCTTTGGGCCCGTTCGTGGCAAATGGTCTGAAATTGAATTGGCCTTGCCTGCGAGAAACACTGGCATGGCGCTATTTGAGGTCGACAGCGCCGGATTGCAACCCTCTCTCATCTCGAAGGTCGGTCGAGTGGTCGGGAACGTCAATGGGCGCGGCGGCGGTGGCAGCGAGGTCGTCTACCGAGGCATCGTGGACCTGCGATTCATTCGCCGGCTTAGGTAGGAATGTCGATGGAACTGATAGAAGAACTGGCGCGCGCCCACCGCGATGACAAAGACTCGGGCGAGTCACTCGTCGAGGATCTTCGACTGCGACTTCACCGCTTTTCGGAACGTGAGAGGCGGACTCTCGAGGCTGAGCTCACAACGATTGCGTGCAACGGCTTGGGCGACTTGGCTGGCGTCGCGCTAGAGGTGCTCGTACGGGAAGGGACAAAGAATGTCGATCTTTTGTATGAGATGTTTAGCCAGGCGCGAACCGACGAGTGGCGAGACCAACTGGCGCTTGCCCTTATGAGATTGGGTCCGGGGCACCTCGCCGGGCCTCTCGCTGAACACATCGCCCGCGTCTTGAATGACGCTCACGCATCCGGTGCGACCGAACTCGGCTATCTTCACCGCATCGACCCGAAGGCGTTCTACGATCTGGCTGTTCCTTATCTCACGCAGACACTAAGAAATGGCGATAGTCGGCAGGTCGCTGGTCTGCTACCCGTATATGTGGGGCAACTCAGCGACGACGACGGGGCACCACTGATGGAGCTTCTTGACCAAATCTGCCGCCGTGATACGCGCGCAGCGTCGACATTCGCTAAAGGTATTGTCGATTTCCTCTCGAAGCCATGGGCGAGCGCCCACGTCGATTCCCACACGATATCTGCGTTGCGTAGTCGTCTGAACACGTGGCGGTGTGCAAGCCGATGACCTTGCCTGTTGGCGCAATAATCATGGCCTCCGCTGAGTCGGCGAGAGTCACGTCTTCTCATTCGGCCAACAATCGGCGCTCGAGTGTTTGGAGACTTGTGCTCGACCAGCGCAGTGGTCGAGCGCAAATGGTCTCGGTGATCGTGAAGGCGTTTACAAAGACGCTGACGACTGGCTAAGAAGGAATAAAGATCAATTACTCCTGAGTTCTTCGGAATCTATGCGCGTGCAGGAATGGTCGTGAGTTTTGGGCCGAGATGAATTGAAAGAGCAAATTGCATTGCGCTTCAAGTCACTCCGCTCGGCCAAGTGGCCCACAGGCGCCGCCCGAATCTCGAGCATTGGTGACGCGGATGTTGATCTGGCGGAACTGGATGGTTTCGTTGCCGGTCTCGTGTCCACTTACCTTGAGAATGCGAAGCTCCGTTACGACCGAATTCCGCTCAGCCGGAAGCTCGCCGCCACGTTTTCGACATCGCTTCCGGCTGAGGCGCAGCAGGGCCTCATTGAGCCTTATCGCCGTCGGTGGCGACTCCTGCTCGAGCTCTCCGAACTACTGGCAAAGACCGGGAAAGTCCGAATCGAGTGGGAAGACTAGCCGGTGATCGAGTTGGAGTGACCCGCTTTTGTGTTCTTCGCACCTAGGTAGTCGTAGGTCATCTGCCACCTCCGTTCGTATTCGAGCGGCGCGAGGTACGCGAGCGCGGAGTGGCGCCGGCGAGCTTGTACCAGGTCTCGGGCCACTCGAAGATCACCAGACCGCAGACTCGCGGGTCGTGAAGCGCGTGCGATCGAGGACCTCGCATTCGAGCGAGGCGAAGAAGCTCTCGCACATCGCGTTGTCGTACGCGTCTCCGGTCGCGCCCATCGA
>DASWCR010000076.1:0-9613 GCA_036389995.1 Candidatus Limnocylindria bacterium
GCGCTTCCTCGCCCAGACCGACCTGGAGGGCAAGCGCACGATCGAGATCATGCCCGCGATGAGCGGGGGCGCGGTCGCGCCGCTGCCGGAACGCGCGCGCCGGGAAGATCACGAGGTATTCGGCTCGTTCATCGACGAGACCATCGGCATCGTCGCGCGGCAGACGCGCGACACGGTGTCATTCGCGGTCGGGTCGCCGTCGCGTGAGGCGCTCGATCTCGTCGGCGCGGACGATCTCGTCGCCACCGTGATCCGCCGCGAGGGTGCGAAGGCACTCGGCTACGGCATCACGGAAGGGGAGCCCGAGCTCCGCGACGTCATCGCCTCGGCCGCGCGCGACCGCGGTGTCGCGGCCGACGCGAGCGTGGTGCTCGTGAGCGCCGGCGCGCTCCAGGCCATCGACCTCGCGTGCCGTGTCTACCTGCGAGCCGGAGACGTCGTTGTCGCGGAGTCGC
The DNA here is from genome assembly GCA_036389995.1 of Candidatus Limnocylindria bacterium. Taxonomy (GTDB): domain Bacteria; phylum Chloroflexota; class Limnocylindria; order P2-11E; family P2-11E; genus 3-1-20CM-2-70-9. The sequence goes on from DASWCR010000076.1 coordinate 456, forward strand.
CAGCTTTCGCGAACGCGCTCTCCGCGTTCCGCAACCACGGCGCTCGCGTGCTCGAGGTCCCTGTCGACAGCGAAGGCCTCGACGTGGCGGAAGCGGCGCGTCGCATCCGGAAGCTTGGGGTGCGGCCACGGATGTTCTTCGTCGTCCCGAACTTTCAGAACCCCACCGGGGAGACGCTCTCGCTCGCGCGCCGCGAGGCGCTCCTCGCGCTCGCCGAGAGCCATGACGCGGTGGTGGTCGAGGACGATCCGTACGGAGCGCTGCGCTATCGCGGTGACGACGTGCCGTCGCTCGCCGCGCTCGGCGGCGCCGAGGTGGTGTCCATCGGCACGTTCTCGAAGACCTTTCTACCGGGCCTGCGCGTCGGCTGGGTCATCGCTCACTCAGAGGTCATCGCGCGGATGGCCCGTGCCAAGCAGACGATGGACTCGAGCACCGGCACGCTCGCCCAGCGGATCGTCCTGGAGTTCCACCGGCGCGGCGGTGCGGACGCGCACATCGGACGGCTGCGCGAGCTCTATCGCGAGAAGCAGGACCGAGCGCGCGCCGCCCTCGCGCGAGAGCTCGCCGGGTCCGGAATCACGTGGAACGATCCCGAGGGCGGCTTCTATTTCTGGGTGCGCCTGCCCCGAAGGGTGAGCGCGCGAGCCCTGCTCGACGTCGCGCTGGAGGAAGGCGTCGCGTTCGTTCCCGGCGACGCCTTCGCGATCGACGCCGATCACAGAAGCGCGCTCCGGTTCTCGATCAGCGCGCCGACCCCAGATCGCATCGACGAAGGCGTGCGGCGGCTACGTCGCGCCTTCGACCGGCTCGCGTAGCTCCATACTTTTCGCGTGGGGAGCACTCTCAGCGAAAAGGTCTGGGAGCGGCACGTCGTCCGGCGTGCCCCGGGCGAGCCGGACCTGCTTTACGTGGATCTCCACCTCGTCCATGAGGTGACGAGCCCGCAGGCCTTCGAAGGCCTGCGCCTCGCGAAACGGCGCGTTCGCAGGCCCGAGCTCACCCTCGCGACGATGGACCACAACGTCCCGACGAACGACCAGCCGGCGGAGGAGATCTCCGCGCGCCAAATCGAAGCGATGGCGCGCAACGCACGCGAGTTCGGCATCCGCTGCTACCCGACGGGCGATCCCAACCAGGGCATCGTCCATGTCATCTCGCCGCAGCTCGGGCTCACGCAGCCCGGCATGACGATCGTGTGCGGCGACAGCCACACCTCAACGCACGGCGCTCTCGGCGCGCTCGCATGGGGGATCGGCACGAGCGAGATCGAGCACGTGCTCGCGACGCAGACCATCGCGCAGACGAAGCCAGGCACGATGGCCGTCATCGTCGAGGGCGTCCTTGGGGCGGACTGCGGGGCGAAGGACGTGATCCTCGGCATCATCGCGCGCATCGGCACGGCGGGCGGGACCGGCAACGTGATCGAGTACCGGGGTGCGGCGATCCGCGCGCTCTCGATGGAAGGCCGCCTGACGATTTGCAACATGTCGATCGAGGCTGGCGCTCGCGCGGGCATGGTCGCGCCGGACGAGGTGACGTTCGCGTGGCTCGAGGGCCGGCCGTTCGCGCCGAAGGGCGTGCGGTGGCAGCAGGCTCTCGACGATTGGCGCGCCCTCGCCACCGACGCCGACGCGAGGTTCGACAGCGAAGTCGCGATCGACGCGAGCCTGCTCCGCCCGTACGTCACCTGGGGCACGAACCCGGCGCAGTCGGTGACGATCGACGGAGACGTCCCCGATCCCGACGCGCTCCCCCCAGCGACCCGTGAGAGCGCCCGCCGCGCGCTTCGCTACCAGGACCTCACGCCAGGGACCCCGATGCGTGAGATCTCGGTCGACGCCGTGTTCATCGGGTCGTGCTCGAACGCACGTCTCGAGGATCTGCGGTCGGCCGCGGAGGTCGTTCGCGGCCGGCACGTGCGCTCGGGCATCCGCGGACTCGTCGTGCCTGGATCGATGGGTGTGAAGGCCGACGCCGAACGAGAGGGGCTCGACCGCATCTTCACGGACGCGGGATTCGAGTGGCGCGACGCGGGCTGCTCGATGTGTCTCGGCATGAATCCCGACATCCTGCGGCCGGGCGAGCGGTGCGCCTCCACATCGAACCGCAACTTCGAGGGCCGGCAAGGCCCCGGCGGCCGCACGCATCTGGTCTCGCCCGCCGTCGCCGCGGCCACCGCGATCGCGGGACACTTCGCCCTTCCGTCGGATCTCCGCTGATGGAACCGGTCCGCCGCATCGTCGGACGAGCGCTGCCCCTGGTGCGCGCCGACGTCGACACCGACCAGATCATCCCGAGCCAGTGGCTCAAGCGTCTCGAGCGCACCGGGTACGGCCCGGGGCTCTTCGAGGCGTGGCGCAAGGATCCCGCGTTCGTGCTGAACGATCCGCGCTATGACGGTGCGGTCGTTCTGCTCGCCGGGGCGAACTTCGGCTGCGGCTCGTCGCGCGAGCACGCGGTGTGGGCGCTTCTCGACGCGGGCTTTCGCGCCGTCATCGCCCCGCGGCTCGCGGATATCTTCCGGAGCAACGCACTCCGCAACGGGCTCGTGCCGGTCGAGACCGACGCGGACACGGTCGCGAAGCTCGTCGACACGGTGCGCCGCGATCCAACGACGAGCATCGCGATCGACGTCGAGCGCTCGACCGTTGAAGCCCCTGGTCTTCGGGCGACATTCGCCCTCGACGAGTTCTCGCGCACGCGGCTCCTCGAAGGGCTCGACGACATCGCGGTCACGCTGCGCCACGAGCGCGATATCGGCGCGTTCGAGGTGAAGCGACCGGAGTGGCTGCCGCGCGTGCGATAGCGGCACTGCGATAGCGTCCTGCCGTGCGCCCGTTTCGTTTCGCAGCCATGGCCGAACGAGGCCGGAGCGCTAAGCACTGGCGCGAGGTCGCGCAGCGCGCCGAGGGGCTCGGCTACGACACCCTTCTCATGCCGGACCACATCACCGATCAGCTCGCGCCGGTGGCGGCGCTCACCGCGATCGCCGACGCGACGACGGCGCTGCGCGTCGGAAGCTTCGTGTTCGACAACGACTACCGCAATCCGGTGATGCTCGCGAAAGAGGCGACGACGCTCGACCTGCTTTCCGGCGGACGGCTCGAGTTCGGGATCGGAGCCGGGTGGAACACGCGCGACTACCGGCAGCTCGGCATTCCGTACGACACGCCGAAAGTGCGCGTCGATCGCATGGAAGAGGCGGTCACGCTGATCAAACGTCTCTGGACCGAAGAGAAGGTGACGCACGAGGGACCGTACTACCGCGTGCGAGACGCGTCGGTCTTGCCGCGACCGACGCAACGCCCTCACCCGCCGATCATGATCGGGGGCGGCGGTCCGCGCATGCTTCGGATCGCGGCGCGCGAGGCGCAGATCGTCGCCATCGCGCCGACTCTCAACTCCAGCGGCGGTCCGAAGTTGCGATCGATCACCGTCGGATCGGTCGCGCAACGGATCGCGACAGTCCGCCGCTCGTCACGCTTCTCGGAGCTTGAACTCAACGTCATTGTCTTCGATGCGCAGGTCACCGATGCGGCGCGGTCGATCGTCGACGCGCTCACCGCGCGCCTCAAGGCGGCGCTCACCGCGGTGGTCGAGACGCCGTTCTTCATGTACGGCTCGCGCGCCTCGCTCGTCGAGGATCTTCTCGCCCGGCGGGAGCGCCTGGGGATCAGCTATATCGCGCTCCCGGGCCGAGCGATGCGCGCGTTTGGGCCCGTCGTTGCCGCTCTGCGAGGGAAGTGAGATGGCGCGGCATCCGCTCTGCAGCGATCGGAGTCATGTTGGATCTGAAGTGCCGCGAATGCGGCCAGAGCTTCAAAACGCCGGCCGAGCTAGAGGAGCACACCGACCGACTTCATCTCACCAGCAAGAAGGGCGGCGACCACGTCGCGCCCGATCCGCCGAACGACAGCCGCCGGTAGCTAAGGCGACTTCGTCGGCAGCGGCGGAGAGCTGACGGGCACGGAGGGGAGGATCGTCGGCACCGGCGTGACCGGCGGGAGCGTTGCCGTCGGCGCGGGCGTCGGGCTCGGTGAAGCTTCGGTCGGCGTGGCCGTCCGCGGGACCGGCGTGGCTGACGCCGACGGCGACGAGCTCGGCGACGACGATGCGGACGACGACGGGCTCGCCGACGGTGCCACGACCTGCTGAGACGAGATCACCGCGGCACCGAGGAGGAGCAGCGCGACCAGCGCGACCGCCGCGAAGACGGTGAACACGGTGGACCAGCGGTCCGCGGGCCGTCGCGCCGGCTTAGGGCCGGACGGCGGTGGCGCGACGTTCGCGCCCGCGGGGGGCCGTTCCAGCTGTGCCGTCGCGTCGGGATCGACCGGCGGTTTTTCCTGCATGCGGCAGCGCGACCGCACGAGCCGTGCCGAACGGTCGGACGCTCGACAGGTCGGCCGCTACGAGTGATGCAGGACGTTCACGAGCTGGTTCCCCAAGACGGCGAGACCGACGACGAGGACGATCGCGATGAACGTCACGCCTACGAGATAGTCGGCGAGCTCTTTGTTTCTCTCCATGTCGAAGGAACGAATGATTCGCGCGCCGCGGGTCTCCCCCGAACGGGGGATCCCGACCTAGACAAAGCGCTCCGCGCGCCACTCGATGCCGAGCTCGCTCGGCGGACCCATGTAGCCGAGCAGCGCGGATGATGCGACGACCGCGGGGCTCGCGAGGTAGCCGAGGCCACCGACGCCCATGCGGTTGGTCCAGTTGCGGTTGAACGAGGTGATCGCGCTCTCGCCTTTCTTTAGCGCGTCGGGTCCCTGGCCGAAGCACGGCCCGCACCACGACTCGCGGATATCGGCGCCGGCGGCACGGAAGACGTCGGCGATCGACTCGCCGTCGAGGCGCGGATCCGTCTTCTCGATGTCGCGTTTCACGGCGCCAGATCCCGGGAAGACGACGAACTCTTTGGCGGCGCGCGTCGTTCCCTTCGCGCGCGCCGCGCGGATGACGAGCGCCGCCTCCAGGAGATCGCTGTATCCGCCGTTCGTGCACGATCCGATGAACGCCTTGTCAAAGGTGATCCGCTCGCGCGCGATCTCCGTCGCCGGGAATGCGTTCGCGGGACTGAACGGCTTGGCGATGAGCGGCACGACCTCGGAGAGATCGAGCGTTTCGTCGATCTCGTAGACCGCGTTCCCGCCCGGCGCGAATCGCGGGTAGGGAAACTCGGTCGCGCCTTTCTCGCGGTACCACGCATACGTGAGGTCGTCGGGCGCGAAGATCCCGTTAAGCGCCTCGCCCTCGGCCATCATGTTCGCGATCGTGTTGCGGTAGCTCATGGGGAGCTGCATGTGGGCATCGACGAACTCGACGCTCATGCCCTGCGCCTGCTTTTGGCCCCAGCGCGCGAGCAGCGCGAGCACGACGTCCTTGCCGCTCACCCAGGGCTGGAGCTTTCCCGTGAACACCACGCGGCGCTGCTTCGCGACGGTGAAGTAGACGTAGCCCGTCGCCCAGCCGAAGCCAAGCGTGGTCGAGCCCACGCCGTACCCGAGCGCGCCGTACGCGCCGTACGCGCGGCTGTGCGAATCGGCGCCGGGTATGAGCGCGCCGGGAAGGACGAGCTTCTGCTCGGGGAAGTAGAAGTGGAAGATCCCGTCGCCCGGGGTGGCGTAGTGCGGCTTCCCGATGCCGTGCCGCTCCGCGAACTCGCGGCCAATACCGGTCTGCTTGTCGTCGGCATCGCGATGGTTGAAGACGAAGTGGTCGTTCGCGATCGCGATCTGGCGCGGCCGGATCGTGTCGCCGCTGGTGATCTCGTTGAAGGTATGGATCGAGAACGGCGCGGTCCCATCCGAGGCGGGCAGAAGATCGGCGTAGACGCGAAGCGTCGCGCCCGGCCGGACCTCGGCGTCTTTGTCGACGCGGTGCGCCCAGAGGATTTGCTCGGTGGAGGTGAGGCGTCGCGCTGCCGCGGTGTCCGGCCACTTCACATCGGGCGCACGACGAACGGAATCGGGGAACTCGCGCCGTCCGATCTTGATGATCCCGCCCGAGCGGCGGATCTCCTCTTCCTGCGGCGAGAGCTCGGCAGGTTCATAGCTCTTGCCGCGCGTCTCGTTCTTCAGCGTCCGTGTCTCGGGGTCGAACGAGAACGTGTCGCCTTCCTGCGCGTCCTCGACGGCCTGGCGGCTCTGGATCACGGTGAGGCCGAGGTTCAACGCATTGCGTCGGAAGATGTCGCCCATCGCCGCCCCGCAGACGATGACCATCTCGAGTCCGGCTTCGTCGGCGACACCCTTGAGGCCGGCGGGACTCATCTCGCGCGAGCTTCCGATGGCGAAGCGGTCGCCCGCGATGACGAACGTCTCGCCTCGATGCACGCGCTCGCGGAAGTTCGGCATGAGATAGCGGAAGGAGCCCGCTTTCCAGCGCGCGTCGAGGGTGTCGAGACTTTCCGACACGCAGTCATCCGCCGGTGTGATCTGATCCGTGTCGATGGCGTCGAGCTTCTTTCCCGGGACTTTGGGATCCCAGAAGATGAGCGCCTTGCCGCGGATGACCTTGCGTTCGGCGGCGTTCCGCGGTCCCTCGGCCGGTGACTCGTCGACGTGGGCGCCCGGGATGATGCGCGCTCCCTCGATCGCCTGCATGCCTCAATGGTGTCACGCCCGTTTGTGACACCATGCAGCACCGATGTGCTGCGTACTGGCGCTCCTCGCGTTCCTCGGCCCGCGCCTCGTCATCTTCCTGTTGTGGCTCTTCACGACCTACCTCAGCCGCGCGTTCGACGGATTGCTGCTTCCGTTACTTGGCTTCCTGTTCCTGCCGTGGACGACGATCGCCTGGGCGATCGCACAAAACGAGCTCGGCGGAACGAACGGCATCGGTCTGCTCGTCATCGTGCTCGGCCTCCTCGCGGACATCGGAGTGCTCGGTGGGGGAGCCCGAGGGCGCCGCTAAAGCCGAAGCACCCAGTTCTGGCCGACCAGGGCCTTTCCGAATGAACGATGGCGCTCGCTTTCGACGAGCTCAAACCCCGCGCGCTCGTAGATGCGACGCGCCGCGACGAGGACGTCGTTCGTCCAAAGGGTGAGCTCGCGATATCCCGCTGCGCGCGCGAAACGGATGCATTCGGCGACGAGTCGCGACCCGACGCCCAGGCCACGTGCCCCTGGCTCGACGAGCAGGAGGCGCAGCTTCGCCACGGTCTTCGACTTGTTGACGCAGAACACGCAGCCGACACGCTCCCCGTCGACTTCGGCGATCCAACATCGCTCGCGCTTGCGGTCGAGGTGGGTGATGAACTTCGCGACGATGTCCGCGACGAGCGCCTCGAACGTTTCGTCCCACCCGTATTCCTGCCAGTAGAGCGCGCCGTGCCGCTCGACGACCCAACCCATCTCACCGGGGCGGTGCGAGCGGAGAGTGACCTTCGGCGTCGCGCGCGGTCCCGGCTTCAGCCCTCGCTCGATCGCGCGCATCGACGCGACGAGTCTTTCCTGCTCGGCCGCAGGGACTTTTTCGAGCATCAAGCCGATCTGGTCGCGCGCCCTCGCCTCGAGTAGCGCGACGGTGGCCTTGCCGCGCGTGGTCAGGCGGAGGATCGACTTGCGGGCGTCGTCCCTTGCCGCCGTCCGCGCAAGGACGCCCCGTCGCGCGAAGCCGCGGAGGATCCGCGAGAGGTATCCGGCGTCGATCCCGAGATCGCGACCCAGCTCGCTGGCCGTCACCGATCCTCGGTGCGCCAGCTCGTAGAGGACCCGTACCTCGGTCACCGAGAAGCGGCTCGACAGATAGCCCTCGTCGAGCACTCCGATGCGGCTCGTGTAGAAACGGTTGAACTCGCGCACCGCGGCGACGCGCCGTGCCAGCGTGCTCCCCACGGCGAAAGGATAGTTGACTCCGTCAACTATTTGCGCCGGCGCAGCACCGCCCGATCATGCGAGAAGTGGATTCGGTCGGCGTTCAGCTCGCGCAGGCGCTCAATGCTGGGGTCGGCGGGACCCGTGGCGAACGAGCGCGCGTCCTCCGCCGCCTGACCCACGATGAGCACGAGACCGTCGCCGGTGCGGACCGTCACCGACTGATGCCCGGGCGTATGGCCCGGCGTCGCGAGAACGCTGATGCCATCCACGATCTCGCGATCGCCTTCGACGGCTTCGTAGCGCGCGTCAGGGAAGTCGACCCACTCGACGATCGTGTGGCCTTCGCGTAGGGCGAGGTCGAGCTCGGCCTGCTGGACGTGAATTGGCACGCCCGGGAACGCTCGGTTCTGGCCGCAGTGATCGAAGTGCAGATGGCTGTTGACGATCGCGCGCACACGGTCGGGATCGAGCTTCGCGCTGACGAGGGCCTCGCGCACGTCGCGGGAGCGCGGACGGTAGTTGGCCTCGATCCACTCGTTGCCCTCGCCGATCCCCGTATCGACGAGGACGATCCCATCCGGGTGCCGGATGGCGAACGCGAGAACGGGTCCGTCCTGCCCGGCGAGCGGGTGGGACGCGGGATAGGTGACATCCGCGAGATGGAGAGGGATGACGTCGTCGGGTGTCATCGCCTCCATCGTGCCTCTTTCGCTACAGAAGGCCTTGAAAGACCGCCCGGCGGGCATCTCACAGGGTGCTCAGACGTTACGTTCTACCGACATGCCCTCATCTCGGCGTAGTCGCACGCTCAACGTCTGGTTTGCCCTCGGCATCGTTTACGTCGTCTGGGGCTCAACGTACCTCGCGATTGCGATCGCCGTCGAGACGCTGCCGCCCCTGCTCTATGCGGGCCTCCGCTTCTTGCTCGCCGGGGTCCTGCTCTCCGCGTGGCTGGCTTTCCGAGGTGTCGATCTCCGTATCTCGCGGCGAGAGCTCGCCGGTGCCGCGGTGGTGGGGATCCTCTTGCTCTCTATCGCCAACGGTTTGGTGGTCCTAGCCGAACGCACCGTTCCCTCGGGGTTGGCCGCGCTCATCGTCGCGTCGATCCCGCTCTGGATCGTGATCTACCGGATGATCGCTGGAGAGCGCGTCGGGCGCGACCTGCTCGCCGTCGTGTTGCTGGGGCTTGTCGGCGTCGCGATCCTCGTCGTGCCGGGTGGCCTCAACGGAACGATCGATCCGGTTGGGACGCTGATGCTGTTCGGCGCGACGCTCTCCTGGGCGCTTGGGACGTTCCTCTCGCCGCGCCTGGAGACTCCGCGCAACGCC
>DASWCR010000077.1:0-2450 GCA_036389995.1 Candidatus Limnocylindria bacterium
CGGCCCAGGTCTGCCTCGCGAGGCGGAGCGTGTCCTCGAGGAGCGCGTAGCGCTCGCGGAGCTCAGGGAACGCGATGCCCAGCGCGTCGGCTTCACCCTTGAACCAGGCGGCACCGACGCCGAAGTACATGCGCCCGCCGGAGAGCACGTCGACTGTGGTCGCCGCCTTGATGAGCACTGCGGGCGGGCGATAGATGACGCCGGAGACGAGGACGCCGAGATGGATGCGCTCGGTCGCCGCCGCGAGATATCCGAGCGTCGAGTACGCCTCGAGCATCGGATGGTCCTCGGGCTTGCCCCAAGGCGGGATCTGGAAGTAATGGTCCATGACCCAGAGCGAGTGGAAGCCCGCTTCCTCCGCGGTGCGCGCGATCTCGGTGAGCCGCCGCGCGATCTGGGGCGCGCCACCGGGCCAGGTGAACGAGACGAGCTGGAGCCCGACCTTCATGTCGTGCGCGAGAGCGCGCGCAGGATGCGAGCGCGGATCCCGCGTGCATCGAGACCATGCGCCGCGTTGTGTTCCCGCCAGGTGCCGTATTTGCGATGCTCGACATTCGGCACGCCGATCGCGGCGATGCGATGCGGCTCGTCGGCGAGGGCCGTCGCCACCTCGGCGGAGGACGTGCCGGCGAGGTACGGCTCCACCAGAACCACGAGATCTCCGGTGAGCGAGGCGCGGAGCGTGTCCGCATCGAACGGCTGCGCAGTCGTCATGTAGAGAACGGTGACGTCCAGGTCGGCGGTCGCCTCGAGGGTCGCGTCGAGTAGGGGGCCTGTCGCGATCACCGTCGCGTCGCGCCCGCGCCGCTCCAGGTGGAGACGTCCGGGTTTGATCGGACGGGCGAGCTGGTTCGATTGGTCGGAGAGCCGCAGGTAGACGCGGTCATCGGTTCGCGCGGCGGCGCGGAGCAGCTGATCCGCCTCTGTGGGGTGGCCAGGCACGTAGATCCGCCAGCCCGGCAGCGCCGAAAGAAGCGCGACGTCCTCCGGCGTTTGGTGCGTCCTGCCGTTCGCCGCGGCGTCGTACGACGCGCCGACGCTCACGACGATCGCACCGACGTCGTTGTGACTCAGATCGAGCTTGAGCATCTCGAACGGTCGCTCCACCGCGAACGGCGCATACGAATGCACGATCGGCCGAAACCCGGTCATCGCGAGACCGGCGGCGACGCCGACCATGAGCTGCTCGCGGATGCCGACGTTAATGACGCGATCGGGGTGCGCGCGTTCGGCGGCCGGCATTCGTCCCGTACCGATGTCTGCGAGCACCACCGCGATCCGTTCATCGGCTCCGACGAGCTCCTCCGCGGTGGCGTAAAAGCGGTCGCGCATCGAGACGCTCATGCCTTCGACTCGACCATGGCGATCACCGCGCGCGGTCGTCCTGCGTGCGCGACGTCGAACGCCCGCTCCAGCGCGGCGTGATCGCGCCCGTCGACCGTCGTGCTCGACCAACCTTCGAGCGAGAACCGCGCGGCAAGCCCGCCCGGCCACCCGTACGACGACGACTGGTTGTCCACAGCGACGACGGAGAGGTTGTCGAGACGTGCGCGGCCAGCGAAGGCGATCGCTTCGTGATTGCTCCCCTCATCGAGCTCCGCGTCACCGACGAGACAGAACACGCGCGCGGGACTGCGTCGAGCGCGGAGCCCGACCGCCATACCGACGGCGATCCCGAGCCCGTGCCCGAGCGACCCGCTCGAGATCTCGACGCCCGGCACGAGATTGCGGTCGGGGTGATGACCGAGCGCGGAGGCGTAGCGGCCGAACGAGCGGAGCGTCTCGACATCGAAGAAGCCCTTCGCGGCGAGAACGGCGTAGTACGCCATCGGTCCGTGCCCCTTCGATAGGACGAAGCGGTCCCGGTCGGGATCGCCTGTGCGATCCGGGTCGATGCGAAGTATTCGGTCATACAGGACCCAGATGACGTCGAGGGTCGACGTAGCGCTCGGCGTGTGCTTCTCGTCGCCGAGCTGAAGGTCCATCAGGCGGCGGAGGTCGGCGTATCCGAGCGCCGGGATCGTCACGGTCACGGCCGGACGTTAGAACTTCAAGTGCCCTTTAAGTCAACTGCTTTATCCTCCCGACATGCCCGCCCTGGACACGGAGATCACCATCGGCGAGCTCGCGCAGCGCAGCGGCGTGGCGACCTCCGCGCTGCGCTTCTACGAATCGCGCGGGCTCATCTCGTCGGTGCGGACGACCGGCGGGCAGCGCCGCTTCGCGCGTCCGACGCTGCGACGAGTCGCCTTCATTCAGGCGGCCCAGCGCGTGGGGCTTTCGCTAGACGAGATCGCGACCGCGCTGCACACGCTTCCCGAGCGACGAACGCCCACGAAAGCCGACTGGGCTCTGCTCTCGCGATCCTGGAAGGACCTGCTGCGGTCACGCATCGAGGAGCTCGAAACGCTGCAGACGCGTCTGACGAGCTGCATCGGTTGCGGCTGCCT
>DASWCR010000078.1:0-8667 GCA_036389995.1 Candidatus Limnocylindria bacterium
CGAAACGCACGGCAATCCGTCGAGCATCTACGCCGAGGGAAGAGCCGCGCGCGCCGCCGTGGATCGCGCCCGCGATGAAGTGGCGGCGGCGATCAACGCCGATCCGAGCGAGATCGTTTTCACGAGCGGCGGCACCGAAGCCGACAACCTGGCGCTCCGCGGCGGGCTCAAGGCGCGACGCGAGGAGCGCGACGGCCTGGTCACGACCGCCATCGAGCATCACGCGGTGATCGACACGGCGCGCGACCTTGAGCTGCATGCGCACGTCCGCGTCGATGTCGTCGGAGTGGACCGCTACGGGGTCGTCGACCCCGAGGCGATCCGCGATGCGATCGACGAGCGCACGTCGCTCGTCTCGGTCATGCACGCCAACAACGAGATCGGGACGGTCGAGCCGATCGCCGAGATAGGCGCGATCTGCCGCGAAGAGGGCGTGACCTTCCACAGCGACGCGGTCCAGACGGTCGGCGCTCTCGAGGTCGACGTGCGCAAGATCCCGGTCGATCTCTTGTCGATCAACGCCCACAAGTTCTACGGGCCGAAGGGCGTCGGCGCGTTGTACGTGCGCCGCGGAACGCGCATCGCGACGATGCAGACCGGCGGCGGGCAGGAGAAGGGCCGGCGGACCGGGACAGAGAATGTGGCGGGAATCGTCGGCCTTGGGGTGGCGATGCGCATCGCGCGCGAGCGCCGCGCGACCGAGTCGCCGCGGCAGACGGCGCTCCGCGATCGGCTCATCACCGGCGTGCGGGCGCGCGTTCCCGACGCCGTGCTGAATGGACACCGGACGCACCGTCTGCCGAACAATGCGTCGTTCTGCATCCCCGGCACCGAGGGAGAGTCGCTCATCGTCGCGCTCGACCTCGAGGGTTTCGCTGTGTCGAGCGGATCGGCCTGCACCTCGGGTGAGACAGAGCCCTCGCAGGTGCTTCTCGCCCTCGGGCTCGATCGGGAGCTCGCGAAGGGCTCGCTTCGCGTCACCGTAGGCCGCTCGACGACCGAGGAGCACGTCGACCGATTCGTCGACGCGCTCTCGCGGGTCGTGACACGACTCCGGGATTCCGCCGCGGTGGCGGTTTGACCCGAGGCTTCGGCAGCGACGCGAATCCTCGCGATGGCGACCGCGTGAAGATCGAGGTGGACCTCGAGGGCGGCGTCGTGATGGCGGCGCGCGTCACCGGATCCGGCTGCGAGGTCTCGACGAAGGCATCGTCGGCATTGACGCGTCTCGCTCGCGGCCGGAGCCGAGGCGAAGCCCTCTCGATCAGCGTCGCCGACGTGACCGGCCAGATCGGTCCCATCGACGAAGACCACGAGCGCTGCGTGCTCACCGCGATCGGCGCGCTGCGCGCAGCCATCGTCGATGCGCACGTGAGGGCGATCGCATGAGTCGGGTCTTCGTCGCAATGAGCGGCGGTGTGGACTCGTCGGTGGCGGCGGCGATCCTCGCCGACCGCGGCGAGGACGTTGTCGGCGTGTGGATGCGGCTCGTTCCGTCCGGTGGCGACGTCGACGCGCCGCGGTGCTGCGGAACGGACGAGGCAGGTGAGGATGCGCGCAGGGCCGCGGCCGCGCTCGGCATTCCTTTCTATGCGCTCGACTACGCCGACGTGTTCGGCGAAAGGGTCGTCGACCGTTTCGTGAACGCGTACGCGAGCGGCGAGACGCCGAATCCGTGCGTCTCGTGCAACCAGCATGTGAAGTTCGACGCGCTGCTCCACGACGTCGTCCGGAAGTTTGGCGGCGACCGACTCGCGACCGGCCATTACGCCCGGGCCGCGACAGGTGACGACGGTCGTCGACATCTGCTTCGCGCACGCGATGCTTCGAAGGACCAGTCCTACGCGCTCTACATGCTCGGCCAGCGCGAGCTCGCGCGGATCGAGTTCCCGATCGGCGAGCTGCGCGACAAGTTCGAGACGCGGGCGATCGCGTCGCGCTTCGCCCTCCCGACCGCGAACAAAGCCGAGAGCATGGACATCTGCTTCGCGCCCGGCGACTACCGCGACCTCGTGCGCGAGCGCGCACCCGAGGCCTTCGTCCCTGGTCCGGTCGAGCGGGCCGACGGCACCGTCGTGGGGACGCACGCGGGGATCGGCGCGCTGACGGTCGGCCAGCGATCCGGGGTAGGGATCGCAACGGGCGAGCGTTTGTACGTGCTTCACCTCGACACGGAGAGGCGCGCGGCGGTCGTGGGTACGCGTGCCGAGATCGCGCGGACGAACTACACCCTGACCGACGTGCGCTTCGTCTCCGGCGTGGCGCCGTCAACTCATTTCGCCACGAGTGTCGTTCTGCGGTACCGCGGCATCCCGCTTGCCGCATCGGTCGAGGTGGATCAAACGCGCGCGACGCTCGATCTCGAGTCTCCGGCCCTCGTGGCGCCGGGCCAGGCCGCCGTGTTCTACGACGGCGACGAGGTGATCGGGGGCGGCGTCGTAGCACGGCAAGCGCTCTAGACCCGTGCGCGCACTCTTTCGCATAGCGGCGGCGGCCGTCGCCGGCGCCGCGCTCTACTTCGCCGGGATCGTGAACAGCATCATCCTCGAGCATCCCGGCCGTGGCGGCGTCGGCGTGGTAGTGCTCGCGATCGCCATCGCGATCGCGATCCTGCTCGCAGCTCTCATCGGGACCGGTCGGGACGATGCGGCCGCGCCGATGCCTGGGCGGACCTGGTTCGTCCGCGGCACCTGGGGTTTCGTGTGCCTGATGGCGCTCGTCAGTTTTGCATGGCTCGCGGGCATGCCGCGGCAGCACTCGCTCGACTGGACGCCATACCACAACGACGCGATCGCGCTGAACGAGTGCGCCGCGCGTCTGGTGCTTCAGGGCCGCGATCCATACACGGACCTCGATGTGTTCGCGTGCTACCAGAGCCTCGGCATCGGCCCGGACCGCACGACACCGCTGCGGAGCGGCGCATTCGCGAACGTCGCGATCTATCCGAGCGACGACCAGCTGGACCAGGTGTGGGACGAGCGCGTGAACGGGATCGGGACGAACGAAGAGTTCGTGTGGCGCCCGTCGTATCCGGCGGTCTCATTCCTCGCCCTTCTCCCTGTGGTGGCGCTGGGGTGGGACACGAACTACCTCTATGTGGCGTGCCTTCTCGTCGCGATGGCGCTGGTCGTCGCGCGGGCCCCGCGCACGCTGCGGCCGTTCTTTCTCACGGCGTTGTTCGGCGCGGCGAGCCTCGTTGCATTCACGGTCGGCGGAAGCTCGGACCTGCTCTACGCGCTGCCGCTCGTCGTCGCGTGGATGTACCGCGAGAGGAAATGGGCGGCGGTCCCGTTCGGCATCGCGCTCGCGACGAAACAGATCGCATGGTTCTTCGCGCCGTTTTGGATCATCGCCGTCGGCACGGAGCGCGGCTGGCGCGCCGCGGCCCGCGACACGGCGATCGCCGCGGGCGTCTTCGCGCTGACGAACCTCCCCTTCATCGTGCACGACCCGCAGGCGTGGCTCGCCGGGATCCTCACGCCTTTGGTCGAGCCGATGTTCGCTCGCGGGGCCGGGCTCATCTTCCTCTTCACGAATGGTGGACTGCCGCTCCTGCCGGCCGTCGCGTACTCCGCGGCCGAGGCGGTCGCAGGCATCATCTGTCTCGTGGTCGCGTGGCGGACCCGGCGGACGAGTCCCGAGCTCGGCGCCGTCCTGGCGATCGTTCCGCTCTTCTTCGCGTGGCGAAGCCTCTTCTCCTACTTCTTCCTGCTGCCGCTCTTCGCCCTTGCGGCCGTCGCGCGCATGCCCCTTGGCCAGCTCGCGTTCGAGCGAGCGCGAAAGCTCGGAGGCCTCACGATCTTCGCGGCGCCCTCGCGGTCTTAGGTCTCGGTGCCCCCGGCAGTCGTGGTTTTGGGGCTCGTCGCGCTCGGCGTCCCGGCGGGGGTCCGCGCCGCGTTCGGCCGGCCGCGCTCACTCGGTCGGGCGTGGCTTCTCGCGGCGGCGCTCGCTCTCGCTGCCCAGGCGGTCGGTGAGCTGGGCGGCATCTCGCTCGGCGTGCTGGGTGACGCCCAATTGGCACTCGCGGCAGTGGCTGCGGGCATCGCGGCTGCAATCGTTGCTATCGCGGAAGGCCCCCCGAAGGGGTAACTTCTTAGCTGGAAAGACAGGGAGTTAAAGCAATGGGTTTCATCATCGGCGTACTGACGGGCGCGATCGCCGCGCTCCTGTACGCGCCGAAGACCGGCGACATCACCCGCGAGGAGCTGAAGGTCCGGAGCGAGGAGCTCAAGCGGCGCGCGGATGAGCTGCAAAAGATCGCTCAGAAGCTCGCCGACGACGCGTCCGTAAAGGGGCGAGAGCTGATCGACGAAGCCAAGAAGCAGTGGGACTCGAGCGCCGCAGGACGGGCATCTACGGGGTCGCGAAGCACCCCCGGAGGCTCCACCAAGCAAGACTGACGAGTATTCTTTTCAAAGCGGGGAACGCGGGGAGCCGAGGTGGCCCCCGCGTTTTCGTTTAGGAGGCGGCTAAAGCCGCCGACGGAGAGGGGTGCAGGGGATACCTCCCCTGCCATAAGAAAGGAGGAGGGCAAACTGGACAGCGCGACCATCCGCGAGCGCTTCATCTCCTTCTTCGAGGAGAAGGGGCATACCCGCATGCCCAGCTGGCCGCTCATCCTGAAGGACGACCCGAGCGTGCTGTTCACGAGCGCCGGCATGCAGCCCCTGGTGCCTTATTTCCTCGGTAAGAAGCAGCCGCCTGCTAAACGGATCGTCGCAGTCCAGAAGGTCTTTCGGGCGACGGACATCGACGAGGTGGGCAAGGATGCCTATCACCAGACCTTCTTCGAGATGCTCGGCAACTTTTCGATCGGCGACTACGGGAAGAAGGAAGCGATCGAGTGGGGCTGGGAGCTCTTAACCCGGGTGTTCGGGTTCGACGGCTCGAAGCTCGTCGCGACTGTCCACTACTCCGACGACGAGGCCTACGACATCTGGACGAAGGTGCTGAAGCTTCTTCCGCCGGAGAAGGTCTTCCGTCAGGGCGATGCGGAGAACTTCTGGGCGCCTGGCCTGACCGGGCTCTCGGGCCCGGACAGCGAGGTCTTTCTCGATAGAGGTCCGCAGTCCGGTGTGCCCGAGCACGAGTGCAGCCCGTCCGAGAACTGCGGGCGGTACCTCGAGATCTGGAACTTTGTCTTCCAGCAATACGACCGCCAGGCCGACGGCACGCTCGTTCCGCTCCCGAAGAAGAACATCGACACCGGCGCGGGTCTCGAGCGGCTGGCGCAGGTGCTTCAGGGTGTACCCGGCGACGTTTATCGCAGCGACGTGTTCCAGCCGCTCGTGAAGAAGATCGAGTCGCTCTCGGGAAAGAAGTACGGCACCGCGCCGGCGACCGACGTGTCGATACGCATCGTGGCCGAGCACTCGCGGGCCGCGGCGTTCCTCATCGCGGACGGCATCTCGCCGTCGAACGAGTTCCGGGGGTATGTGCTTCGCCGCATAATCCGCCGCGCGGCGATGCACGGCCGCCGCCTTGGCCTCAAGACGGGCTCGCTCTCGCAGCTCGGCAGCGAGGTCGTGAAGATGATGCAGCGCCACTACCACGAGCTGACATCCGCCCGCGATCGCATCACCCAGGTCATCCTTGAGGAAGAGGAGAAGTTCGAGCGGACGCTCGCGCAGGGCCTGACGATGATCAACGAGGCGATCGCTCGTGCAAGCGCGCAGGGCCAGAAGTGGATCGATGCCGATACGGCGTTCCGGCTTTCCGACACGTACGGCTTTCCGCTCGAGATGACCAAGGAGATCGCGACCGCGGCCGGGCTGTCGGTGGACGAGCGCGGCTTCCGCGAGCTGCTCGAAGGGCAACGGAGCCGCAGCCGCGCGACCGCGAAGTTCAGCCAGGACGCGATGCGCTTCGGCCAGTTCTACGCGGGTCTTCGCGAGAATGAGAAGCTCCGGAGCGAGTTCACCGGTTACGACGAGCTCGAGAGTGACGGGACGATCGTCTCGCTCGTCCTCGGCGGCTCGCGCGTCGAAGCCGCGCACGAGGGCACCGACGTCGAGATCGTGCTGGACCGCACACCTTTCTATCCCGAGGGCGGAGGTCAGGTCGGCGATCGCGGGACGATCACCACCGACGAGGGTCGCGCGATGGTCGCGGACACGCAAACCGCAGCGCCGGGCGTGATCGTGATGAGCGCGAAGATCGTCGACGGCGTCCTGCGCCTTCGATCGCGGGCGCACGCCGCGGTCGATGCGGAGGCGCGCCGCGACACGATGCGCAACCACACGGCGACGCATCTCCTTCACGCGACGCTCCGCAACCTGCTCGGCGAGGACGTGCATCAGGCCGGTTCGCTCGTCCATCCCCCGAATCTCCGGTTCGATTTCACGTTCGGCCGCGCGCTCACCCCGGAGGAGCTGCGGCGGGTCGAGGACGAGGTCAACCGTGCGATCCTCGCGAACGCCGACGTCCACGCGCGCGAGATGCCGCTGCAGGAGGCGCTCGCGAGCGGCGCGATGGCGCTCTTCGGCGAGACGTATGGCGACGTCGTGCGGGTGGTCGAGGCTGGCCCATCACGCGAGCTCTGTGGCGGAACGCACTGCCATTGCACGGGCGACATCGGGCTGTTCCTCATCACGAAAGAGGAGTCGATCGGCGCGGGCGTGCGCCGGCTCGAGGCCGTGACCGGGATGGGCGCGCTGCGCGAGGTCCGTGAGATGCGCGACCGCTCCGCGAGAGCCGCGGCGGCGCTGCGCGTGCCGCCGGCGCGGCTGCCCGAGGCGGTCGCCCAGCTCGTCGAGTCGCGCGAGCGCCTCGACAAGGAGCGTCTCGCGCTTCAGCGGAGTGGCGCCGACTCGGTCGCGTCGTCGCTCCTCGCGAAAGCGGAACAGCTCGGGACGGTGAAGGTGGTCGCGGAGAACGTCGGCGAGGCCGACCTCAAGCACCTCCAAGCCCTCGCCGACCGCGTGCGCGAAGGACTCGGCACCGGCGTCGTCATCCTCGGCGGGCACCGGGACGGCAAGGCCGCTCTCCTGGTCACGGTGACCAAGGACGTGACGCAGAGGGTCAGCGCCGACTCAGTGATCAAGGAGGTCCAGGGCGTCTTTGAGGCCAAGGGCGGCGGGCGCCCGGAGAGCGCCTCCGCGGGCGGCGGGACGCCGACACGACTTGGAGACGCCGTCGCCGCGGCACGTACGGCGGTCCGGGAGCGTTTAGACGGCGGTGGCTAGGGACCGGGCACGCGAGACAGCAGGCGGGCCCCGCGTCGCGGGCATCGAGCTCGCGGCGGGTGTGGTTCGCGCCGTGGTCGCGCGGGCCGAGGGCGGACGGCTTCGCGTGGTCGGCCGCGGCGAGACGGCACTCGCCGCCGACGCGATCGCCGGGGGCCTGGTCGTCGAGCCCGGCGACGTGACCGGCGCGGTCGCGGCCGCGCTCACGGCGGCGGAGCGCGGCGTTCCGGCCGATCGCACGGTGATCGCGATCGACGGCGACGACCTGCGCACGTACCACGTGAAGACGCCGTTCGACCGAGAGGAGTCGGCGACGCCGATCGTCCGGGCCGAGGCGGATCGCGCGGTACGCGAGGCGCGCGAGGAGGCGGCGCGCGTCGCGCAGACCGCCGTGGCCGACGATCCCGCGCTTCGAGGCGTCGCGACCGCGCGCCTGACCGACGCCGTCGCCGCGCTCGTGCTGGACGGACGGGACCTCGACTCGATCGAGGGATACCACGGCCGCGCCCTCGAGGTGCACACCGACGTTGCGGTCGCGCCGCTCGTCCTCTCGGGCGCCGCCCTTGCGACCGTCGCCGCGCGCCGCCATCCGACCGCCGTGCCCGGCGTCTACGCGTTGGCTCGGCTCGTTGCCGCCTCGGGCATCGCCGACGCGGGCGTGGTCCGTGTCGGCGCGGACGTGACCGCTCTCGCGATCCTGCGCGAGCGCCGGGTCGTCGGCACACGCGTGTTCGGCCTCGGCCGCGATGCCTTCACGGCGCGCGAGGAGACGCGCGACGAAGACGCGCGCGTGTGGGCCGAGATCGTCGCCCTCCCGCTCTCCGACGATGCGCAGCCGCCGGAGCGGTGGCTCTTCGTCGGCGTGCCCGAGACGCTGCTCGCGCTGCCGAACGCGCTCGCGAAGATCGTCGGCGAGGCGCGTGGAGGCGCGGCGCGCATCGGCCCGCTCACGCCGAGCGTCACGAGCCGTGTCTTCTCCGACGTCCCGCTGAACGCCGAGGATCTCGTCGCCGCCGGCGCGGCCGCGCTCGCGACCGAGGTGTACACGTGACCGTGGAGACGGCACCGGCTCGCCGAACGGTCATCGACCTCGGCGGCGACGCGACGATCCTTGACGCGGCGCGCCGTCTTGACGCGGCCGAGTCATCGGATGTCGTCATCGTCGTTCCGTCGGGCGCTCCGCTGACCCGCAACGCGGTCTTCCTCGAGGTCCTCCGGCGCCGCGCCGGAGATCGCCGCATCGTCCTCGTGTCGCCCGAAGCGCGGGCGCGGTCCCTCGCCTCGTCGGTGCACATGAAGGCGTTCGCGAGCATCTCCGCGCTCGACCGTCACGAGCTCGACGCGACCGAGCACCTCACCGACGCACGCCGGGCCGCGATGTCGACGAGAGTGCGTCGGCCCGCCGCGCGCCGCGGAGCCTCGCCGCTTCGCGCGCTCGCGGTGTTCATGAGCCTGGTCATGGCGGCGGGGATCCTGCTCGCTG
>DASWCR010000079.1:0-3309 GCA_036389995.1 Candidatus Limnocylindria bacterium
CGAGGCGGTCGATGACATCGCCGCGCCGGCCTTCGCTCACGTTCGGAACGCACTCGACGAGCTTCGCCACCGCGCGAGAGGCTAGCGTTATCGCGCGCTAACGGCCTGCTGGCGCTTCCATCCGGGGCATCTCGAGCGCGCCGGCCTGCATCGCGATCGCGAACCCGTCGTTCAAGCCCCAGTGCTCCACGATCTTGCCGTCCTTCAGCCGGTAGACCGACCACGATTCGATGTCCTTGATCGGCGTCCCACCCTCCGGTGCCGCGATGCCCGGCACGCCGCCCATGTACTGAGCGCTGAAGGTGCTGCGGACGAAGACCTTGTCGCCTTCGGCGAAGAGATCCTTCATCTCGAGCTTGCGGTCCTTGAAGGACTTCATCGCGCCCTGGTGCGCGACCTTCGCGCCTTGAATGCCTTGCGGCAGGAATGGCGGCCGGTCATGCGATTGATCATTCGGAGCGAAGTACTGATCGAGCTGATCGAGCTTGCCGTCGACCCAGGCTTGCTCAACTTTGCGAACGATGTCCTTGTTGCGTTGCTCGTCGCCCATGGTGTGCCTCCCCTTGGCCGCGCTCTAATGCCGGGCGGCCTCCGGCAATCTGCCCTCGGCGTTGCGGATCCGACGCGTCAGCATCGGAAGCAACGCCAGCGCGATCTGTGGGTGGCTCTCGAGGATCCCGCGGAAATGCCAGCGCTGGATCCCGAGCGCGGTGGTCGGCTCGACCGCACGGACGGTCGCCGAACGTGGGAATTCGTCGAGGAGCGCCATCTCGCCGAAGACATCGCCGGGACCGAGCGTGGCGATCTTCTGCTCCGTGCCATCGCGGTTCTGGACGATCTCGACCTTGCCGGACCGGATGATGAAAGCGCCGACGCCGGTGTCGCCTTGCCGAACGATCTCCTGCCCCGGCTCGTACCGCTGCTCGACGGCGGCATTCGCGATGGCCTCGAGCGAGCGCTGGTCGAGATCCTCGAACATGGCCACCCGCTTCAGGAAGTCGATGCTCGTCGGCACGGGCGGGATGCTAGCCGATACTCAATATCCATGCCCGAATTCCGCATCGACGTGGCCCACGACATCGCTGGCTGCGCGGCCACCGTCGCGCTGCAGGAGGAGGTCTGGAGCGGCGACGTGGTCGTCCATCCGCAGCTCATGCTCGCGGTCGTGCACAACGGCGGTTTCGTCGCGCTCGGCTACGCGCCGGAGGACCCAAAGCCCGCGGGCTTCGTGTTCGGATTCCTCGGGATCCACGATTACCACTTCAGGCACCATTCGCACATGCTCGCAGTCCGGGACCCGTATCGAGGGAGCGGGCTCGCGCAACAGCTCAAGGAGGCCCAGCGCGATCACTGCCTCGACCAGGGCATCGAGATCATCGCGTGGACGATGGACCCGCTCGAAGCGCGCAACGCTCGCTTCAACTTCGGGAAGCTCGGCGCCTACACGCGCACGTATTACCGAGACTTCTACGGCGCGATGCCCGACAAGCTCAATCAGGGACTTCCGTCCGATCGCATCTACGTCGAGTGGCCGATCGGACACGACCGCACCTACAAGCGCCTCCGCGGCGAGGACAAACCGGCGTCGCTGGAAGATGCGGAGCGCGAGGGTGTCGCGTACCTACTTCGCGCCGACGGCGAGCGGCCCGGCCGCCGCGCCGAGACGATGAGCGCGTCGCATCTTCTCGTCGAGATCCCGCGCGCGTTCCAGGAGCTGAAAGCGCGCGACCCGAAGCTCGCGCTCGAGTGGCGACTCGCGGGGCGCGACGCGTTCGAGCGCTCGTTCGGCGAGGGCTACGCGGCCGTCGAGTTCCTGCGCGCTGCCGATGGCCGCGGCGCGTACCTCCTCGTGCCTCAACCGCGCAGCGATCTCCCCCTCGACACGGACGACGCATGAAGCTCGAGCGCGTCGAGTTGTTCGTCGTGCGCCTTCCGTTGAAGAACGCGTACGAGACGAGCGGCGCGCGCGAGACCCATATGACGCGAGTCCTGTGCCGCGTCGAGTCCGAGGGCGCGGTCGGATGGGGCGAGAGCGTCGCGGGAGAGCTCCCCTGGTACTCGGGCGAGACATGGGGAACCGTCCTGTACGCGCTCGAGAAGTTCATCCTCCCGGAGCTCTTCAAAGCGGACCTGGCGTCGGCTGACGACGTCGACCGCAAGCTCGCCTGGATCCGCGAGCACCGCATGGCGAAGGCGACGGTGGAGATGGCCGTCTGGGACCTCTTCGCCAAGCGCGCGAACAAGCCGCTCTCGGCACTTCTCGGCGGAACTCGCAGCCGGATCCTCTGCGGTGTTGCGATCGGGATCCAGCCCTCGATCGAGGCGCTGATGGAGACGATCCGTCGCGAGCTGCAGGGCGGCTATCAGCGGGTGAAGCTGAAGATCAAGCCGGGACTCGAGGTCGAGATCGCGGAGGCGACGCGGAAGAACTTTCCCGCCCTCGCCTTCATGCTCGACGCGAACTCCGCCTACACCCTCAAGGACGTCGGATTGTTCAAGCGGATCGACCCGACCAAGCCGACGATGATCGAGCAGCCGCTCGCGCACGACGACCTTGTCGACCACGCGACGCTGCAGCGTCAGATCGCCACTCCGATCTGCCTTGATGAGTCGATCCACACCAGCGAGGACGCGCGTAAGGCGATCGAGATCGGTGCGACGCAGGTCATCAACATCAAGGCGGGGCGCGTCGGCGGGCTCGCGTCCGCGAAGCGCGTGCACGATGTCTGCGCATCGCGGGACATACCCGTGTGGTGCGGCGGCATGCTGGAAATGGGGATCGGACGCGCGCACAACGTCCACCTCGCGTCGCTCCCAAACTTCCGCGTCCCGGGCGACGTGTCCGCCTCCGCGCGCTACTTCGAGACCGAGATCATCGGCGAGCCATTCACGGTGGAGAAGGACGGAACGATGAAAGTCCCGACGGAGCCGGGCATCGGCGTGACCGTCCTCGAAGATGTGATCCGGAAGATCGCCACGGAGCACAAGGACCTCCGCCCGACCTAGCCCACGCTGTCTGCGGGTCCTGTCACCGGCTCGGGGTCGTGCGCTCGCCGCACCCTCCCCACCTCCTGCGTCGCTCGCTCCGCTCGCGCCGCGAGGCGGGTCCCCGGGGCACCCGCGGCTCGCGCACAACCCGCTCGCCGGTGCCACCCGCAGAGCGGGCCTAGCGGGCGGCCCTCGTCTCCGCTTGCTTCGGTTCAGGCATCTTCTCGTCCGGCCATACCACGACTTCATCGATCACAGTTCCGAAGGCATCCACGAGTCGAACGTAGTCGGCTCTCTTCCAAATCAGGCGCGCGGCGCCGA
>DASWCR010000080.1:0-8994 GCA_036389995.1 Candidatus Limnocylindria bacterium
CAGCACGGTAACGCCGGCGGTGACGTGGCGAAGGAGGTCGCCGACCTCGCTCGCCAGGAGTACTACTACGACCTCTCCGCGGGGATCGAGGTCTCGCTCCGCAAGGCGTTGCGGCAAGCGAATCGCCGGGCCGCACAGCGCCTTCGCGACCAACGCGGACGTGTCGCGCTCCACTGCGCCTGCGCGGTCGTCGTGAACAACGAGCTCTATGCGGCGCGGATCGGCGCCGCGCAGGTCTTTCTCGTGCGACGCGCGCGCCTGTTCCTTCCCGGCGACGAACCGGGCGAGCTCGCCGACTTCGTACATCGCACCACGACGCGGGAAGCAGACTCACTCGGCGGCGTCGCCGATGTGCTGCCCGACGTGTGGCGCCAGAGCATCGAGCCTGGCGACACGCTCATTCTGGCTTCGGGCGCACTCGTCGAGGGCCTCGGCGCCGAAGCGTTGAAGAACGCCGCGATCACGCTCCACCCGCGCGCGGCGGCCGAGCACATCAACAACCGCGCCGTCGCGGACGGCGTCATCGGCAGCGCCGCCGCGATCTTCATCGAGGTGAGCGCCGCGACCGGCGCGGCAGGCCGGGTCGTCCCCCGGCCGGCGTCCGCGGAGGCCACAGAGGTGCTCATCGCGGAGGGCATTCGATCGCGACTCGAATCCATCTGGCGCCGGCGTCCCAAGGTCGCGGAGGCGATCGGCGCGGCGGCCGTGCCCGCCGCGAAGGCGATGGGCAAGACCGTGGCGGTCGGCTTCGAGCTGATGCCAAGGCGAGCGCCTCCGCTTCCACGCCGTCCGGATACCGCGCGCGACCGTTCGCGCCGCCAGCGCCGCGCCGCGTCGCTGCTCGCGGTCCTCCTCCTGCTCGTGGCGGGAGGGATCGGCGCCCTGGCCTATCGGGACTTTCAGCAGAACCGCGTCACCGGGGATTACGCGCTCGCCATCCTGAGCATCGAGAGCGACATCTCCGCGGCGGAGCGGGCAGCGGACCGGAAGCCTCCCGACAACGAGCTGGCGCGCCAGCGGATCGATCACGCTCGCGTTGCTCTCGATGCGGCCGCTCGCTCGCCGGCGGCGGTCGAGTCTCGCGTCGAAGCGCTGCGCGAGCAGATCGCCGCACTCGACGACCGCATCACCGGAGTCCTCGTCGACCTCGCGCGCGTCACGGGAACCAACGGCCTTCCGATCGCCCTGGGAGCCAAACCGACCGCCCTCGTCGGCACAGTGAATGGCCTCTACGTGGCGGACCCCGGGGCGGGGCGTCTTTGGCGGATCTTCGGCGACCCGACGCAGGTCGCCTCCGTGCTCACGAAGGGGGCCCTCGATGTCGCCGCGCCCCGCCTGGTCGCAAACCTCGGCGAGGTCGTCTACTCGCTGGACGACCAGAACCATCTCTGGCGGGCCGAGGGGACCGGTGTCGCCGACGTCACGCCCGAGGACTCCGAGGCGTGGAAGAGCGTCGACGCGCTCGCGGTCTTCGTGGCCAACCTGTACATCCTCGACGCCACGAGCGGTCAGGTCTGGAAGCACGAGTCGTTTCCGGGGACGTCATTCCTCCGCGCGGTGGGGTATCTCACCGCGCCGATACCGGCAGGAGTCGGGCGATCGATCGCCGTTGATCAGGACATCTGGATCGTCACGACGCAAGGCGACATCCTCCGCTTCCGCCGCCTGACGACATCGTTCACCGCCTCGCGCGTCGACTTCGTCCCGCGATGGACGGGGGTTCCCATCAAGCCCACTGCCGTACAGGCCATCGACATCCAGCGCGCCATCTACTTTCTCGACGCGGCGAACAAGGTCGTCGTGCAGATGACCCGCGACGGCGGCGAGATGGCGCGCTTCCCGCTTCCATCGAATCTGCCCGAGCCGAGCGCGTTCTACGTGTCCGAAGGTCTACGCACGATCTACACGATCCATGGTTCGAAGGTGGTGGCGACGGAGCTCCGCGCGTGATCCCGCTTCGCGACCAGAACCCGACGACGAAAACGCCGATCGTCAACCGCCTGCTGATCGTGGCGAACATCCTCGTGTGGATCTACGTCCTCACCCTCGTGCGGCAGCCGAGCGCGATCGTGGCCTTCTACGACCAGTACTCGTTCGACTGGACGGAGTTCGTGACCCAGATCGCGCAGGGACACATCGCGCTCGCGACTTTCGTGCCGCTCTTCTCCCACATGTTCGTGCACGGCGGGTGGCTGCACGTGATCGGGAACATGGTCTACCTGTGGATCTTCGGCGATAACGTCGAGGAGCGACTCGGGAGCGGCCAGTACCTCGTCTTTTACATCCTGTGCGGGATCGTGGCCGCGATCGGCCAGGGTCTCGTGCAGCCCGAACCGATGGTCGGCGCGTCCGGCGCGATCGCCGGGGTCCTCGGCGCGTACGTCGTCATGTTCCCCGCCGCGCGGATCTCGACGCTCGTCTTCCTCGGGATCTTCATCACGATCGTGCAGCTGCCGGCGCTGGTCGTGATCGGATTCTTCATCGTGCTTCAGGCGATCGATGCTCTCGCCGAGCTCCGCCTCACCGCGCATCAAGCGGCGGAAAATATCGCGTACTTCGCGCACATCTTTGGGTTCGTCGCGGGAATACTGCTGCTTCTGCTGTTGAGGCGGCGGCGCGAGCAGGGTCGATTCCGTTTCGGCTAGCGCACGCACGCCCGATACGGGGCTTGCGTGCCGGTTCGACCGGGTAGGCTTGTGACGATGCTCGTGCCGTGTTCGGTCGAGTCGGTGCGCGTCCACGTGCTCACGAATCAACACGTCGTGCTCCTGCAGGCCGAGGGGGTGCGCCGTCTTCTGCCGATCTGGATCGGACCGGATCAGGCGTACAGCATCGCCACGCGGATCGCCGGCATCACCAGCGAGCGTCCCCTGACGCACGATCTCATCGTCGACATGCTCACGAAGATCGGCGCCGAGATCACCCGCGTCGTCGTAAAGGACCTCGTCGCCGACGACTCCGGCGGCGGTGTTTTCCATGGCAGCGTCTTCGTGCAGATCGCCGACCGCGAGATCGAGGTGGACTGCCGTCCCTCCGACGCGATCGCGCTCGCGGTCCGCTGTTCCGCGCGCATCCTCGTGAGCGAGACCGTCCTCGATCGGTCGGCGATCACGGCCGAGTCGAACGACGACGACCAGCTCTCGGTCTTCAAGGAGTTCATCGAATCGCTGCCCGACGATCCGCAACAGAACTCCTGACGGCGTGATCGAAGACGCGATCTGGCCCCTCCGTACGGCCGTCGGCCGCGACGGGCACGTCAGGATCGGAACGCATGACCTCGCGGCGCTCGCCGATCGGTATGGCACACCTCTGTACGTCTACGACGCCGAGACGATCCGCGCGAGCCTGCGTGAGTACGTCGACGCGTTCTTCCGGTACCGGCCGGTGCGGGTCGCCTATTCGGTGAAGGCCTGCGCCCTCATCGGGGTGGGCGCGGTCATCGCGCGTGAGGGAGTCGATGCGAGCGTCGCTTCGCTCGGAGAGCTCGAGGCCGCGCGGCGGGCCGGCTTTCCCGTGTCGCGGATGGAGCTGCACGGCAACGCCAAGCCCGACGACGAGGTCGCCGCGGCCCTGGTGGCGCGCATCGGGCGCTTCGTGGTCGACGGCGCTCACGACATCGAGCGGCTCGCTCGCCTTGTGCACGGCCGCCGGCACCGCCCGCAGGCGGTGTGGCTACGCGTCGCGCCCGGCATCAAGGTGGACACGCACCCGCACCTCGTGACCGGAACGGTTGACAGCAAGTTCGGCGCGCCTGTCAGCACCGGCGAAGCGCTCGCCCAGGCGCAGCAGATCGCGCGTGCGAAAGGTCTCGCGCTGGTCGGCATCCACGCGCACATCGGCGCCGAGGTCCGCGACGCGCGCCCCTATGGCGAGCTGGCGCGCGCCCTCGTCGCCTTCGCGAAGGAGGTGCACGCCGCGACCGGCGCGCCGATAACAGAGCTCGGGATGGGGGGTGGCGTCGCGGTGCGTCTGCGTTCGACCGAGGAGGCACCTCCGCTGGAGGAGTACGCGCGTGCGGTCACCGGGCCTGTGCGGAAGGATCGCGCGCTGCGCGGCGCGACGGTGTACGTCGAGCCAGGGCGCGGGCTCGTCGGGCGCGCCGCCGTCGCCCTGTATCGCGTCGTCGGGACCAAACGCGTGCCGGACGTGCGCACGTTCGTCGCGGTCGATGGAGGGATGGGGGACAACATCCGCCCTGCGCTCTACGGCGCCGAGTACAGCGCAGTGCTCGCGGCACGCGCGAGTGAACCCGCGACCGAGGAGGTCGCGGTCGCGGGGAGGTACTGCGAGTCCGGCGATGTCCTGATCCGCTCGGTGCGTTTGCCCACCGCACATTCGGGCGACCTCCTCGCGATACCGGCGGCAGGTGCGTACAGCGTGGCGATGTCATCGAACTACAACGAGACCCCGCGCCCCGCCGTGGTCCTCCTCGATGGCGCCCGGGCGCGTGTCATCCGCGAGCGCGAGACGATCGACGACATCTGGCGGCTCGAGCGCCGCTAATCGCGCGGGTGGAGCCAGAGCCGAGCGCGTAACCGAACGAGGTCGCGGATCGCGCGTGCGATGACGCGCGGCGACGCACCCTTCGGCTCGTGGGCGGTGCGAGGGAAGTGCCGCACGCCGACCTGGCGGACGCGCACGCCGGCGCGGCGCAGGGTGATGAGGAGCTCCGGTGAGAAGAATGCCCCGTTCGACCGCACGCGCTCGAGCGGCACCCGCTCGAACACCTCTCGGCGAAAGAGCTTGAACGCGCAGTCGACGTCGCGCCAACCGCCGCCGAACAACAGGCGGATGAGGCCGTTGTAGACCCACGCTACGAAGAGGCGTCGCGCTGGGTCGGCCCGCTTCTTTCGGAAGCCGACGACCGCGTCGGCGCCATCGCTCTCCGCGATGAGCAGCGCGAGGTCCTCGAGCGCGAACTGGCGATCGCCGTCGGTGAAGAAGATCCACCGCTTCGTGGCGGCGGCCAGACCGGAGCGGACGGCACCGCCGTAGCCGCGACGGGTCCCGTGATGGATCACCCGGACACGTGGATCGGACCTCGCTAGCTCGTCGGCGATCACGCCGGTGCGGTCGCTGCTGCCGTCGTCCACGACCGTGATCTCGAAGTTGTCGGCGAAGCGCGGCAGTACGGCGAGAGCCTCTTCAACGATCGGGGCGACGTTGTCCTCTTCGTTCAGTGCGGGAAAGAAGAACGAGAGGCCATCGAGCCGTGCGGGCACAGGCCCGCAAGGTTAGCGTGTTGGTGTCGCATGACCGTGTCGGACCGAGCAGCCGCGATATGGATCGGTGTGATCGTGGCCGCGATATACGTGGCGGCCGGCATCGGACTTTCCACCGACTACGACTACTACGGCCGATTGGCGGACGCGCTTCTCCACGGACGGTGGTGGTTGACCGAGGCGCCGTCGTGGCTCAACGAGCTCCTGCCATGCGGCGACGGACGTTTCTGCGTCGTGTACCCGCCTCTCCCCGCGATCCTGTCGCTGCCGCTCGTGCCGTTCTTTCCGACGGCGGTCGCGCAGGTCGTCGCGTCACGGATAGCCGGCGGTGCGTCGGCCGGCGTTCTCTACTACGGGCTGCGCGGGTACGGTGCTCCGCGCACATACGCGCTCGCGGGCGCATTGCTCTCGGCGTTCGGGACGACGCTCTTCTTTTCGAGCGTCGACGGCCGCGCGTGGTATGCGGCGCACTCGGCGTCGATGCTCTTCTTAGCCTTGGCCTTCGCCGTCGCGGCGCGCGGCGGTAACACGGTGGCAGTCGGCGCGCTGATCGGGATCTCGGCTCTAGCCCGCTTGCCGGTCGCGCTCGCGGCCCCGGCGCTTGCGCTCCTCTGCGCGCGTCGCGCGGCAACGCCGTACGGACGCTCTCTCGCGGGCGTGATCGCGGGCGGGGCGCCGTTCGCGATCGTGTACGTCGGCTACAACCTCCTGCGCTGGGGCACGCCGCTCGACGACGGGTACGCGCGTCTCACCCAGGGCGACGTGTTCTTCAACCACGGGCTCTTCTCGCCGCTCTACCTGCCACGGCAGCTGTACGCGATCTTTCTTCAGGATCCCGAGATCGTCCCGAACACGCCATTCTTTTGGCGCCCCCGCTTCATCGGCATGAGCCTCTTTCTGACGACGCCCGTGTTCCTGTGGGTCTTCGTCGCGCTGCGCGAGATCCGCCGCGACGTCGTCGTGGCCGCCACCGCAGCCGCGGCATTCCTCGCCCTCCTGCCGGACCTCTTGCACGGCACCGTGGGCTTCCAGCAGTTCGGTTACCGTTTCAGCATCGATGCGCAACCGTTCCTGGTCGCGCTGGCGCTGGCGGGCGACGGTCTCTTTCGCGGGGTGTGGCGGCGCTGGCCGACGGTCGTCTTGTTCGTCGCGATCGTCCTTGCACTCGCGGTGAACATCTACGCGACGATCGCGATCACGCGCTTCGGGTACTGGCAATGAACGACGACCTCGGTCGTGGCGAGCGCCGCGCGCGGCTCGTCGTCGCGGGAGTCATCGCGCTCGGCGTGATCGTCCGCCTCCTCGCGGTGCGCGCGCAGGGCTTCCCGACGGACGTCGGCACGTTCGAGGCGTGGGCCGAGCGGCTCGCGCAGATCGGCCCAGGCCGCTTCTACGAACCGGGGTACTTCAGCGACTACCCGCCTGCCTTCCTCTACGTGCTGTGGCTTCTCGGCGGTCTCTTCGACGGCGAATTCCTGCGGCTCGCGGTCAAAGCGATCAGCATCCCCGCGGACATCGGCATCGCGCTCCTCGCAGCGCGCGTGGTGTGGCGCAGCGCCGGCCGCACGGCCGGGACCCTGGCCGCCGCGATCTGGTCGCTGCAGCCGGGGGCCATCTTCGCCGGTCCGTACTGGGGACAGATCGATGCGGTCGGGACGCTGCCGCTCTTCGGCTCGCTCGTCGCCGCGGGATCGCGGCGGTGGTGGCTCGCCGGAGCGCTCGCCGCTCTCGCCGCCCTGGTGAAGCCGCAGTTCGGCATCGGCCTCATCGTGATCGTGGCGGCCGCGGTCTTCGACTTTATCCGCGAAGCGCGGTGGCGCCCGGTGGCGCTGACGCTCGGCGCCGCCGCCGCGACGGCGTACGTGCTCTGCGTTCCGTTCTGGGGCTTCGACCCGACCCGCATCACCGCCGAGCTCGCGGGTCTCGTGCGTAGCGCATCCGAGACCTACCCGTACACCTCGCTCTACGCCTTCAACGGCTGGTCGGTCTTCTTCGACTTCTGGAAGCCGGATACCGATCTCGTCTTTTGGGGCGGAGTCCTGCTCGTCGCCGGGCTGGTCCTCTCGGTCGTTCCGCTCTGGTGGCGCCGGGATACCGCGATGCTCCTGGCCTGCGCCATCCTGGCCGGTCTCGCCTTCTACTTCCTGCCGACCCGCGCGCACGAGCGCTATCTCTTTCCGGTGTTCGCGCTCGCCCTGCCGCTCGCGGTGGCCCGGTGGCGGGTGCTGTTGCCGTACGTCGTGCTCGCGCTCGCCTTCGCGCTGTCCCTCTACTACGCCTTCACGCGCTACCAGCAGTACGTCGATCTGCGTGTTCCAGAGATCATCGAAACGCTGATCTTCGGCCGCGCGGGCCAGATCGGGATCGCGCTCGTGATGATCGGCGCGGCCGCATACCTGATCTGGCGTCTGGTCCGCGGCGATGCGCGACTTGGGAGCGACGGCGCGTGGCGTCTTCCCGCTTTCGCTTCGCTACGCCAGGGCCGCTGGACCCTGCCCGCCGGGCTCGGTCCCGGTCGCCTGCCGACGCGTCGCGACGTGACCGTCGCGGTCCTCGTCGCGCTCGCGGTGCTCGTCACCCGCGGCTATCGCCTCGACTGGCCGCGGGACATGTACTTCGACGAGGTCTATCACGCGCGCACCGCGTTCGAGCTCCTCGCCCAGCGCGAGCCGTACGAGTGGACACACCCGCATCTCGCGAAAGAGATCATGGCGCTCGGCATCCTCGCGTTCGGCGACGACCGCGTGGTCGGGCACGAGGCCGTGCCTTCGGACACGGTCATGGCGGCGGTCGGGAACGACGGGCTACGGGTCTACGCGCTTGCGGATGGCACGATCGAGATCGCGGAGCGAGGGTCGAGCCCGCAGTCGGTTACCCAGCTGCTCGGGCCTCCGCGGGGGATGGCGGTCGACGGCGATCGCATCTTCGCGGTGACCGACGAGGAGATCGACGAGATCGACCTGACCCCGTCGCTTCGGGCCGCCCCGCCGGGCCACGTGTCCTTCAGCAAAGTCCGAGCGCGTGAGGCCGAGCCGAGAGTGACGTCATTCGTGGTGAGCGGGGATCGGGTCCTCGTCGGGACCGCGCGATCGCTCGCGATCTACACGACGCTCGACGCGGCCCCGGTCGTGATCGCCATTCCGACCGTCGCCGTCACCGCGAAGACGGACGGGAGCGAGGTCTACGCGCTCGATCCGCAGGGGATCGTGCACGTCATCTCCGCCGACACCGGGCAGGAGACACGCGCGCTCACCGGAGGGCGCCCCGGGACGGCGATCGCGTACGCGCTCGGCCCGAACCGCCTCTTCGTTGCGCGCGCCGACGCCGCGATCCTCGACGTGTACGAACTCGAGACGGGGTCACACGACTCAGTCCCACTCGCGAACGGGCGCACCGGGACGTTCTCGTCCGGCGCATCCGCCCTCGCGGTCGTGCCGCGTACCGACTTCCTCTACGCCCTCGATGAAGGGCACGTCGTCGTGGTCGAGACGCACGGGACCTCGCCGTTCGCGTCGATCCCTGTGACCGGGTCAATGCTCGGCGTCGACGGCGAAGGTGACAAGCTCGTCGTCGCCGGCGCGAGCGGCTCCGACCTGATCGAGACCGGCCGCCACGCGCTCGCGTGGCGCCTACCGGGCGTCCTCTTCGCGACACTCCTCGCGTTCCTTCTCGTTCTCCTCGCGCGACGCCTGTTCGCGTCGGCGGTCCTGCCCGCGCTCGTCGGTCTCGCCGTCCTCCTGGACGGCTCGATGTTCGCGCAGGCCCGGATCGG
>DASWCR010000081.1:0-2621 GCA_036389995.1 Candidatus Limnocylindria bacterium
TCGAACGAATACGGATTCGGCCACATCAGCTTCGGCGGCAACGAGCGCGCGATGGAAGTCTGGCGGAGTCTCGGCAAGGACGACGTCGTCATCGCGCGCGGTTTCGACGCCGGCGAGTACTCGCTCAACCTCGCGAAGATCCCGGCCGGCCACGTCTATCACTTCACCGACATGCGCGAGGCCTACGGGCACAAGAACGGCGAGTTCCGCCACCGCGTCGCGCACGAATACCGGCAGGTGCGCGGCGACATCGGGCTCGTGCTCGAAGAGGTGCTCCCGCGCCTCGCGACGACGTGCACGGACCGACCCGACACGGCGCCGGCGCCGGAGTCGCTCAACACGCGCAAGCCCGAGCCGAACAAGCGTCCCGGCACCGTCGACTTCCAGGAGTTCTACGAGCGGATCGACAAGATGTGGCGGCCGGGCTCGTTCGGCGTCGACGACGTCTGCATCGCATACAAGGACCGCCAGTGGGCGACGCAGCGACCGAATCCGAACATCCCGTTCTGGACGACCCACGACGGATCGGCGATGGGCGGCGGCTTCGGCATCGGCCTCGGAGCGAAGGCCGCGAACCCTGACCTGCACACGTTCGTGTTCACCGGCGACGGGTGCTTCCGGCTCTTCGGCGGCGCGCTTGCCGACGCGGCGAACATGGATCTGCGCGTCTTCGTCGTTAACAACGAGGTCTTCGGCATCGTCGACAAGGGCCTCGAGGTGATCATCCCCGACTTCGACAAGAAGAACTACCACTCGAAGCTTCCGCACATCGACTTCGTGAAGCACGCCGAAGCGCACGGGTGGGATGGGGTCCGCATCGCGCCGGATCTCTCGAACCTCAAGGACACCATGGACGCGGCGTACGAGCGCCGCGGCCGCTCGATGCTCATCGACCTCCCGGTCGACGCGGATCAGATCCTCGGGCTCAACCCGCGGCTCAACAACCTCACGACCAAGACGTATCTCTAGGAGGGCAAGAAAGAAATGGCAACCATCTATTACGACAAGGACGCCGACCCCAAGGCCCTCCGGGGCAAGACCATCGCGGTCATCGGCTACGGCAGCCAGGGCCACGCCCATGCGCAGAACCTGAAGGACTCGGGCTACCAGGTGGTCGTCGGGCTCGCGGCCGGCTCGAAGTCGTGGGAGAAGGCCGAGCGCGACGGGTTCACCGTGCGCGAGACCGCCGACGCGGCGCGCAACGCCGACGTAGTCGCGCTCCTCGTGCCGGACCAGCACCACAAGGAAGCCTTCGAGAAGATCGCGCCGTTCCTCACGAAGGGCCGGACCCTTCTCGTCGCTCACGCGTTCTCGGTCCACTTCGGCGAGGTGAAGCCGAGCGCTGACATCGACGTCGTGATGATCGCGCCGAAGGCGCCGGGCCACCGCATGCGCGAGGTCTTCAAGGAAGGCAAGGGCGTGCCCGCGCTGCTGGCCGTGTACCAGGACGCGTCTGGTCACGCCGAGCAGACGGCGCTCGCGTACGCGCAGGGCGTCGGCGCGACGCGCGCCGGCGTCATCAAGACCACGTTCGCCGAGGAGGTCGAGACCGACTGGTTCGGCGAGCAGGTGATCCTGTGCGGCGGCATCAGCGAGCTCATGAAGGCGTCGTTCGAGACGCTCGTCGAGGCGGGGTACCAGCCCGAGGTCGCGTACTTCGAGTGCGTGAACGAGATGAAGCTCATCGTCGACCTCATCTACGAAGGCGGCCTCAGCTACATGCGCTACTCGGTGTCGGACACCGCGGAGTACGGCGACTACACCGTCGGCCCGCGGATCATCGACGCGCGCGTGCGTCAGGAGATGAAGAACGTGCTCCGCGACATCAAGGACGGCACGCACGCCAAGAAATGGATCGCGGAGTACCGCAACGGCGCGCCGAACCTCTACGCGCAGCGCGCGAAGGAGCAGAAGCAACCGATCGAGCAGGTCGGCCGGAAGCTCCGCGAGATGATGCCGTGGCTCCCGCGCCGCGATGTGCCGCAGCAGTCGGCACCCGCGAAGCCGCGCGAGCCGGTGGGAGCAGCAAGATGAGAAAGGTCATCGTCTTCGACACCACGCTCCGCGACGGCGAGCAGGCCCCGGGCGCCTCGCTCTCGCCGCACGCGAAATTCCTCGTCGCGCGGGCGCTCGCCGACCTCGGCGTCGACGTGCTCGAGGCGGGATTCCCCGCGGCCTCGGTCGGCGAGGCCGAGGCCGTCGCGCGGATCGCCCGCGAGGTCCGCGGGCCGACCATGGCGGCGCTCGCACGCGCGAACGGCTCGGACGTCGAGGCCGCCGCGAAGGCGCTCTCGGGAGCGCTCCGCTCGCGCATCCACGTGTTCATCGCAACCAGCGATCGTCACCTCGAGCGCAAGCTCCGCATCTCGCGATACGAATGCCTCGCGCGCATCACCGCGGCGGTCGCGCGCGCGACCGAGCTCGCGGACGAGGTCGAGTTCTCGGCCGAGGACGCGACGCGCTCCGACGTCGACTTCCTCAACGCCGCGTACCAGGCCGCCGCGGGGGCGGGCGCGCGCACGATGAACATTCCCGACACGGTCGGCTACTCGCAGCCGCAGGAATTCGCGGCGCTTGTGCTTGCGGTGCGCGCCGCGCTCAGCGGCTTCCAGCGCGTCGCG
>DASWCR010000082.1:0-26234 GCA_036389995.1 Candidatus Limnocylindria bacterium
AGGACGAGCGTGGTCCACCCGAAATCACGCGCGCCTTCTCCGTCGCCGGTGCGCGGGTCGTAGAACTCGCGGATGCCGCTTCGGTCGATCATCGCGATGGTCCGGTCGATGATGTGACTCGCGACATCGGCGCGCCCATGCGCACGAAGTCCCCAGTACAGATACCAGTTCACGTTGATCCACGTGGGCCCGCGCCAGGTGGTCTTCGCGCGCCAGCCCGGATCGAAGGCGCGCTCGCTGGCGGCGACGCTCGGGATCGGGTATGGAAGCCAGAACTCTTTCTCGTTGAGAAGATGATCGTCCACGAGGCGTTTCGCCTTGCGCGGATCTAAATCCTCGAGGATGAGTGGAAAGAAGCAGGAGAACGTGAGGGTTCGGGCGGGTTTCTCCGCCCAACCCGCGAGGTCCCAGAAGACTCCCGCGTCGTCGTCCCAGCATTTGGTCTCGAGGGCTTGGCGAACGCGCGTCGCACGTGCGGAGAACTCGTCCGCCTCGCGCGGCGGCTCGCCCGCGATCGCCGTGAGCTTCGCGAGACATCGCAGACCGTCCGCGTAGATCGCATTCATCATGACGTCCTCCCACGTGAAGACGTCGAGCGCGGGGATGCGCGCGGGCTCGTTCCGATACGGTGCGTAGGCGTCGTACAGTCGCTGCATCGACCGCTCGAGCTCTGGGAGCGTCTCTTCCGTGGACTCAGGCGAGATGCCCATGAGCGCGTCGTACTTGGGACTCGCATCGAGGCCTGACTCGTCGGGCTGAATGATCGCGACGAGCCCGTCGTCGTCAGGGTCGCGCACCGCCTTGAGCCAGCGGAAGAAGCGGCGGATCGGCGGGAGCACCTCGCGCACGAAGTCGGCGTCCCCGGTCGCCTCGTGGATGCGCAGCACGGCGCGCGCGACGACCGGTGGCTGGATCGTCGCGGTAAAGAAAGGGTCAGCCAGCCAGATCGGTTGAACCTCTCGCAGCGCAACTTCGTGCGCGCCCTTCTCCCACAGGATCATGTGTGGGATGAAACCGTCGGGCTGAGCGCCCTGCATCAGGCAACGAATCTCCTGCTTTGCGAGCTCGGCGTCGACGTGGAGCAAGGCGATCGCGTGGAACGCGCTGTCCCAGAACCATTGGAAGGGGTAGGTGCTTGGCGACGGACAGACGAAGTCATAACGACGTCCCCCCCACGCCGAGACGCCACGTTGCCGATTGCCTTTGAGGACGCGGCGGGCTTCGGCGACGACGCGCGTCTGGTCCACGGGCATGAGCGCCGATTATCCCGCTACAGATTCGCCTGTACGCCTCGCATGTCGTGCGAAGCGCGCATACTCGGAATCGTCAAAGGGGGAGACCGATGTCTACATACTCGCGTCGAAAGTTCCTCAAAGTAGCGGCTGCCACGGGGATTGTCGTGGCGTGCGCGCCGGCGGCGCAGCCTTCCGCCTCGCCATCGGGCGCGGCTCCGAGTCAGGCCAAGGGCCTGACCGGGACGATCACCGTTTCATATCCCGACGAGCTTGGCGTCAAGCCAAAATACGTGGACCAGGCCGCGGCGGCGGTCCAGACCAAGAACTCGGGCGCTACGGTGAAAGTCGATCTGCAGAAGATCTCGGACGACCTCTACTACCCCAAGCTCCTTCTCGCTCTCCAGAGCGGGGGTGACGTGCCAGACGTATTCCACTTCGGCGGCGACAGCATCGGCGAGCTTGCCGATGCGGGGTACATCGAGCCCCTCGATAGTTATGTGAACGCATGGGCAGACTGGAGTCAGTACCCCGCCTCGATCAAGCAGGGCGCCACCTATAAGGGCCACGTCTGGGCGATTCCGTACGGGATGGACACGCGCTGGCTCTATTTCCGGCGGGACGACCTCCAGACCGCAGGCCTGCCCGCGGACTGGAAGCCAACGAAGCTCGATGACGTCGTCGCCGCAGCGGCCGCCGTCAAGGCGAAAGAGGCGAACGTCGTGCCCTACGCGCTGTACGCCGGCGCCGCGGCATCGGACGGTGCTCGCGACCACGCCTTCGTGCCGCTGGTGTGGGCGTACGGGGGCGATGCCGTGACCAGCGACGGCAAGTGGGTTGGCAACAGCCCGGCGATCCGCAAGGCCCTCGCCTACTACCAGAAGGTGTACGGGCAGGGCCTCTCGCCAAAAGAGATCCTCACCACGACCAAGCCCTGGACCGCCATGCGCGCGAAGCTCGGCGACGGAAGCCTCGCACTCCTCTTCGAAGGCGGCTGGGTCTACGGTGGCTGGGCCTCGAAGGATCAGGCGGGAACCCAGAAGAACGTCGGGTACATCCTGCACCCGACGGAAAACGGTGGGCCATCGTTCACGATCGGCGGCCTCGGCACCTGCTGGTACATCACGGCGAAGTCCAAGAACAAGGACCTTGCCTGGGAGTTCATCAAGACCTGGAACAACAAGGACACAGTCGCGAAGATCAACATCGAGGACCCGCACCCGGTCG
Organism: Candidatus Limnocylindria bacterium; assembly: GCA_036389995.1. GTDB lineage: Bacteria > Chloroflexota > Limnocylindria > P2-11E > P2-11E > 3-1-20CM-2-70-9. Next base: position 2,460 of record DASWCR010000082.1, read on the forward strand.
CGCGCAGTGACTCAGCGGACGTCCCGGAGTTCAAAGCACAGCAGTACCTCGTCGACTCGACGAAGTCGCTCGAGAAGGCGAAATTCCTGCCGCCGGACCCGAACCTCAGCAAGATCACGACCGCGATCCAGAAGGCCACCGGCCGTGTCGCGAACGGCGACTCGAGCGCGGACGACGCGGCGAAGCAATACTCCGCGGACCTGAAGCAAGCGATCGGCGCGGACAAGGTCATCGAGCAGTAAGAGAGGGGCCAGGGAGCGGAGGCCGACTGCCTCCGCTCCGGGGCCCGTCCTATCCTCTGAACGTGGTCGCGCGGAACTCCACGTACATCGCCGGAGTCATGCCGGCAGCCCTGCTCCTCGCGCTCTTCTTCGTCGGCCCCGCGCTGTGGGCGCTGTATTCCAGTCTCACGAACCTCGCGCTTGTCGGAATCGATGCCGCGAATCCGCGCTTCGTCGGGCTCGATAACTACACGCGGCTGTTCGCGGATCCGGATTTCTGGACCGTGATCCGAAACTCGGTCACGTTCGTCGTGGGCTCCGCGGTGATCGGGCAGTTCGGCCTTGGTCTCGCCCTCGCGCTCCTCATCGACCACGCCGAGCGCCGGCGCTGGTGGTTCGGAACCCTGGCGTACGGCGCCGTGCTGCTCGCGTGGGTGAACCCGACGCTGATCGCAGGATTCCTCTGGGTGGCGATGTACGACTTCTTCTTCGGCTCGCTCAACCATGTCGTCCTGAGCTCGTTCGGTCTCGGCCCGGTCGACTGGATCGGCTCGTTCCCGATGGCTGCCGTGATCGTCGCCAATATCTGGCGCGGGACGGCTTTCACCATGATCATCTTTCTCGGCGCTCTCAAGACCATCCCACCCGACATCTACGAAGCGGCCCGCATCGACGGCGCCAACGCGTGGCGTCGTTTCTGGGACCACACACTCCCGAGCCTCCGGCCTATCGCGGCGCTCGCGCTGCTATCGATCACGATGTCGACGTTCGGCACCTTTATCGTGATCCAGACGCTCACGAACGGCGGACCGGGCAACGCCACCGAAGTCATCGCGCTGTTCGCCTTCCACACCGCGTTCAAGTCGTTCTCCATTGGCTATGGCTCTGCGATCGCCGTCGTCATGCTCGCGCTGAACTTCGCTTTCGCCATCATTTATCTGCGTTGGTCAAGGGCCCGGGCGTGACCACGCGCGCGGCGTCGCGTGTCGCTAGGACTGCCGCCGCGCCGCGAGGCGCGTCGTGGGTCGAGGCTCTGGCGGTCCACATCGTCTTCGTGCTGGTCGTGGTCTTCTTCCTTGTGCCCTTCGTCTGGCTGTTCACCGCGGCTTTCGATGCCGACGCGGTGGCGTATATCCGTTTCCCCGCCCAGCCGACGCTCGACAACTTCGTTCGCATCTTCACCGAACATGACTTCGGCCGTGCCCTGTTGAACTCCGTCTTCGTCGCGGGCTCGACGATGGTCCTCGACGTCATCGCGGTCGCGCTCGCCGGCTATTCCCTGTCGCGTCTCGAGTGGCGGTTCAAGTCTTGGATCACCTACGCCGTCCTGTTGCTCCAGACGATGCCCCTGTCCGCGACGATGGTCCCGATCTACGGCCTTGCGCGCGCGCTCGGCCTGCGCAACTCGTATGCCGGGCTCATCCTCATTCATGCGGCGATCGAGCTGCCGTTCCTCATCTGGTTGATGAAGAACTTCTTCGACAACGTGCCCCGCTATCTCGAGGAGGCCGCCTGGTTGGACGGACGTTCCAAGCTACGCGCGCTCGCGGAGATCGTGCTGCCCGTGGCGCGCAACGGCATCGGCGTCGTCGCGGGTCTCTCGTTCCTTGCCGCGTGGGCCGAGGTCCTGATGATGATCATCCTCATCGACTCGCAGGACCTGAAGACCGTACCGCTCGCGTTCTACGAGACCTTGCGGACTCAGGGTGGCTACACCGAAGTGCAGTACGGTCTCGTCGCGGCGATGGGGGTGCTCTACGCAGTTCCGGTCATGGCCATTTTCCTGGCCACTCGCCGAATGATGGTGCGTGGTCTCGTCGCGAGCTCGAGAGGCCTCTAAGGATGGCGCGCGTCGCGTACGACGACGTGTCGAAGCGCTTCCCGACCCAGGACCGGCCGGCGGTCGATCATCTCACTCTCGACGTCGCGAACGGCGAGTTCCTGGTGCTGCTCGGTCCGTCCGGGTGCGGCAAGACGACGGCGCTGCGAATGCTCGCCGGGCTCGAGTATCCCGATAGCGGTGACATCCTGATCGACGGCCGGAGCGTCGTTCGGCTCGAGCCGAAGGACCGCGATGTCGCGCTCGTCTTTCAGAGCTACGCGCTTTACCCACACATGTCGGTGCGCGACAACATCCAATACCCGCTACGCGTCCGGAAGCTCACCGCCGCGGAACGCCTGACCAAGGTCGACCGGGTTGCGGATTTGCTCGGCATACGGCAGCTCCTCCCAAGGCGGCCCGCCCAACTCTCGGGCGGCGAGCAGCAGCGTGTCGCGCTCGCGCGCGCGATCGTCCGCGAGCCGCGCGTGTTCCTCATGGACGAGCCGCTTTCGAACCTCGACGCGAAGCTGCGCACGCATACGCGGACGGAGCTCAAAGCGCTGCAGAAGCAGCTCGGCGTGACCACGATCTTCGTCACGCACGATCAGGCCGAGGCCATGACGATGGGCGATCGGATCGCGGTGCTCGACGCGGGTAAGCTCCAGCAGCTCGGTACACCCGACAACGTCTACCAGCGGCCCGCGAACCTCTTCGTCGCGCAGTTCATCGGCAGCCCCCCGATGAACATCGTCGACGCCAGCCGCGATGGCGAAGCGCTCGTGCTCACCGGCGGCTGGCGCGTGGAGGCGCCGCGGGGGATTGCTGGCAGCGATGGGATCAAGGTCGGGCTGCGGCCTGAGGCGATCGACCTCGAGCGCGCGCCCGCCTCGGGGGCGCAGCCGGCCGAGGTCCTCGTTTCTGAGCCGCTCGGTAGCGAGGTCATCGTGAACGTGAAGCTCGGCGACGTGCTCCTCAAGGTCCGGACCGGTCCGGACGTACGGCCGGATCCCGGCACACCCGTTTTCCTGCGCGCCCGACCCGACGGCGTGCGTGTCTTCGACGCCTCGAGCGGCGCCGCTCTGAATTGACCACGGAGAAGCTCCCGAAAGCGGACCTCGTTCTGCATGGGCACTTCGAAAAAGATCACGAGCGTCGTTACGCGCACGTGCCGTTCGACATGCCCGCAGGCCGGCGGCAGATTCACATCCGATACTCGTACAACGATCAGATCGATTCCGACCCGACGCTTGTTGGCGGGAACACTCTCGACATCGGTCTCTTTGACGAGCGAGGAATAGCTGAGAGCAGCGCCGGATTCCGCGGATGGAGCGGCAGCGAGAAGATGGAATTCACGATCGACGAGTCGTGGGCCACTCCGCCCTACCGCAAGGGCAAGATCCGCGCGGGCCGCTGGCACGTGCTGCTCGGTCCGTACAAGGTTGGCCCGCGCGGCTGCGATTGGGACGTCGAGATCTGGTTCGACCCGGGTCTGCGCTCTCGCTGGACGGGGGTCGGCCTTTCGCGTCGCGTCGACCCCGATCCGCTGCCCGAGGCGCGGCCCGGCTGGCTGCGCGGCGACCTCCATTGCCACACGCTCTATTCGGACGGTGATTCGTGGCCGCCCGAGATGCTGAGCGCCGCGAGCGACGCTGGGCTCGACTTCCTCGGCGTGACCGACCACAACAATGTCGGCCATCAGCTCGCCTACGGGCCAGGTGGCGATGGCCTTCCGATCGTCGTTCCCGGCATCGAGGTCACCACCTACGGCGGGCACTGGAACGCGTGGGGCACCGATCGCTGGTGGGAATTTCGTGATCCCGAATCGAAGGCCGTCGAGCGAACCATCCGCGCCGCCGCGGACAGCGGCGCCGTCGTCAGCATCTGCCACCCGAAACCATTCGGGCCGGCGTGGGAATACGAGGGCGTGTCGGGGTTTCATGCGGTCGAGGTCTGGAACGGACCGTGGGCTCAGCTCAACGCCGCTTCGCTCGCGTTCTGGGAGAGCCTCTTGCGTCGTGGCTATCGGTCCGTCGCACTCGGCGGAAGCGACACTCATTACTTGCACGGGCGCGATCTCGGCGCCCGCGACGCCGATTCGCTCGGGACTCCGACGACGTGGGTTCAGGTCGGCGACCGTCGGACGGTCGACGCGATCCTCGCGGCGCTCCGCGAGGGCCGGTCGTTCGTCTCCGAGTCGCCGCGCGGACCGCAGCTCTACCTAGAGGCCGACCATGGCCGTGCCGGACGGGTCTCGGTCGAGGTACGCGGCGGCGCCGGAGGGCGGCTCGAGCTCGCCACGGATGTCGCCTCTCCGGTCGTGAGCATGGTCGAGGGCGATGCGTGGGACGGCGCGTTCGATGTTCCCGGAGGCGCGGCATATGTGCGCGCCCAGCTCACTTCGGCGCGCGGCGATGTCCGCGCCCTCGCAAATCCGGTGTGGGCAGACCGTCTCTGACGAAGAGCTACACCTTCATCACGGCCCGGCTGCGATGACGCGCGAACGCGTTGGCGTAGGCGTCGTCGGCGTTGGGATCATGGGACGAAGGCACGCCGAGAACGCGGCCCATTCGATCCCCGGGGCGCGCCTCGCCGCCGTCTTCGATGCCGATCGCGCCGTCGCCGCCAGCGTGGCCGGAGAGCTCGACGCAGCTACCTGCGCGACTCTCGACGAGCTGCTGGCGCGGCAGGACGTCGGAGCGGTGGTCATCGCGTCACCCTGGCGTTTCCACGCTGACCAAGCCGTGGCCGCGCTTTTGAGGGGAAAGGACGTGCTGCTCGAGAAGCCGATGGCGCACTCGCTCGCGGAGTGCGACCGCATCACCGCGGCGGCGCAGCGGGGAGCTGCCCGCCTGCAGATCGGATTCATGCGGCGGTTCGATCCGGCGTACGCCGAGACGAAGCGGCTCGTTACGTCGGGCGCGCTCGGGGAGCCGCTTCTCTTCCGCGCGGTCCATCGCGATCGAGAGGCCACGCCCCTGCCGGCGTCGAGCGGCGTGACGGAGATGATGTTCGAGTCGACCATCCACGACTTCGACCTGTCGCGGTTCTTCTTTGGGGACGAGATCGTGGCAGTCACGACGACCGCGTCGGTGCTGTGTCATACCCACGACTCGCACGGGCACGCCCCGAATGCTGCACTGAACGCGGTGCGGTTCGCGCGTGGCGCGCTCGCGGACATAGAGACCTACTGGGGTGCGCTGTACGGGTACGACGTCCGGAGTGAAGTCGTTTGCGCGAACGGTACGGCGATGATCGGCCAGAAGCCGGGCTCCGGGTCCGGGCTCGCCGTCTATACACCGGGCCAAGCGAAAAGTGACCTCTTTCCGGGGTTCCTCGAGCGCTTCGCCGAGGCCTACCGCGCGGAGCTCGCCGACTTCGTGGATGGCTGCCTCGAGCGCCGCCCACCCGCGGTGACCGGGAAAGATGGTAGAGCGGCGGTGGCGGCTGCCCTCGCCGGAATCGCCTCGTTCAAGAGCGGCCGGGCCGAGCCGGTAGCGGGGTGAGGGGTTTGCGTCTCGGAGAAGGTCGTGGCCGATGACTAGGCGCTGCCGCGCTCGGCGGCGATGAGGTCGAGAACGAGGGTCGACCATCCGAAGTCGCGGGCTCCCTGGCCCTCGCCGGTCAGGGGATCGTAGAACTCGCGGATCCCGCTCGATGCCATCATCCGCACGGTGCGCTCGGCGAGCTCGCTTGCGATATCGGCGCGCCCGTGCGCGCGCAGGCCCCAGTAGAGGTACCAGTTCACGTTGATCCACGTCGGGCCGCGCCATGTCGTGTTCGTCCGCCACTTCGGGTCGAACGACGGCTCCGTCGCGGCAACGCTCGGGACCGGGTACGGCAGCCAGAACTCGCGCTCGTTCAGGAGATGCTCGTCGATGAGACGTCTTGCTTTCGATGGGTCGAGGTCGTCGAGAATGAGCGGAAAAAGCGATGAGAACGTGAGCGTCTTTGCCGGCTCCTCGCTCCGGCCGGCGAGATCCCAGAAGACCCCGGCCTTCTCATCCCAACACTTGGCCTCGAGCGCAGCTCGAACCCGGCTTGCGCGAGCGTTGAACTCGTCGGCCTCGCGCGCGAGTTCGGTGAGCTTCGCGAGACAACGGAGTCCGTCCGCGTAGATCGCGTTCACCATGACGTCCTCCCAGGTGAACACGTCGAGCGCCGGGATGCGCGCGGGGTCGGCGCGGTGCGGGGCGTATGCGTCGAAGAGCCGCTGCATCGATCGGTGCAGCTGCGGCCGCATTTCCTCCGGTGGTCCGGTGGTAATCCCCATCAGGCGGTCGTACTTCGGACTCGCGTCGAGACCGGATTCGTCGGGCTGGATGATCGCGACGAGCGAGTCGTCATCGGGATCGCGGTAGGCCTTGAGCCAGCGGAAGAAACGGCGGATCGGCGGCAGGACGTCACGCACGAACTCCTCGTCGCCGGTCGCCTGATAGATCCGCAGCACCGCACGTGCGACCACCGGCGGCTGGATCGTCGCGGTATAGAAGGGATCGGCGAGGGTGATCGAGTACTCCCGAAGCGCCGCGTCGTGCGCGCTCTTCTCCCAGAGGAGCATGTGAGGGATGAAACCATCAGGCCTCGCGCCCTGCATCAAGCAGCGGATCTCTTGCTTGGCGAGCTCAGGATCGACGTGCAACAGCGCGATCGCGTGGAACGCGCTGTCCCAGAACCACTGGAACGGATAAGTCGTAGGCGATGGGCACACGAAGTCGTACCGCTGTCCCGCCCACGCCGAGATCCCGCGCTGCCGGTTGCCCTCGAGTACTCGACGCGCATCGGCGGCGACTTTGTCCCAATCAGAGCGCATGCGCGCGGATTATCCGACGGGCAGCGCGGGTATGATGCGAAAAAGGCGCCCGCGCGAGCCGCTCAAGGTGACGACGGCGCCGGAAGTTCGCCCCGATCCGGGAACGCGCGTCTATCTGCGCGCCGCGCTGAATTGACCGCGGCGGATCTGTCGCGTCGTTCGCTGACGCTGACCGGCCACTTCGAGGAGGATCACGAACCCGATCTGGGCGGATCAGATCTAGCGACGAGCACACGGGGGTCGTCGGTCGCGAGGACATCGATTCCGATCTTGGCAAAGGCACCCGCCTCAGCGGGGTCGTTGGTGTGGGGCGCCATGACAAGCAGTCCCGCTTCATGCAGACCGTCGACGACGTTCCCGTCGAGGGGCCGGAAGCAGGGATGGGCGTAACGCGCGCCGACCGCGGCGCAGACCTCGATCATCTTCAGGGTCGTCGTCCGCGAGAAAAGCACGCTCCTCGGGACGTCCGGCGCGGAGGCGCGCACTTCGCGCACGAGCGTCGGGTCGAATGAACCGGAGATCAGCTCGACTCCGTCAGCAGCTCCGGATCCGGCGAGCCGGCCGAGCGCCGCGCCGGTCCGGGCGCCCTTGAGCTCGACATAGATGCCGATCCGCCCGCGCGCCAGGTCGAGTACGTCGGCAAGGCTCGGCACCCCCTGGCCCTGTCCGAGGTCTACGCGCGCGAGCTCGGCCGCGGTGAGCTCGGCAACCGATTCGGACCGCCGCGCGACCCGCCGCAGGTCCTCGTCGTGGATCACGACGAGCTCTCCATCGCGACTGAGGTAGACGTCGAGCTCGACCAGGTCGAGCCCGAATTCGATCGCGAGCTCGATCGCACGGAGCGTGTTCTCCGGCGCAAGGGCGCTCGCTCCGCGATGTCCGACCGTGCGTGGCCGGGCTCGATCGAGCTTCACGACGCGCTCACAAGGCGTTTACGCAGCGTTCCATCCCAGGCGTAGACTCGCCACGAATTTGTAGGGGGAGGCGTGTCCATGGGCATCGAGAAGCGCACTGTGGAAGGACGCGCCGAGGTGGACTCCACGTACCGTCTCTCGCGGCGCAACTTCCTCATCAGCACGGGGGCACTCATCGCGGCGTCAGCATGCAGCACCGCGCCGCCGCAGACGGCGACGCAGAACCTTCCGGAAGGGACGGTGAAGCTCACTGCGTGGACGATCGGTCCGGACGCCCCGTCGTACTACCGGCGCGACAACCTCATCGCCGCCGGCGAGACGCTCGGCAAAGCGGTCGCGGCCCAGAGCCCGAAGACCTCGATCCAGGTCGACGCGACCTTTGAGAGCGGCGGGCAGTGGGGGGACTACCTGCAGAAGTTCACGCTGGCTGCGGAGGCGAAGACGTCGCCGGACATCATCCTCGCAGGCCACGAGAACTTCGCGCCGTGGGTCGGACCCGGATACATCGTGCCGCTCGACGATCTCATCAAGAAGTACCAGAACGAGGGCGACATCAAGGACGTCATCCCGACGCTCTGGACCGCGATGAAGCTCAAGGGCAAGACATACGGCGTCCCGCAGGACACCGAGGCTCGCCCGATGTACTACCGCAAGGATCTGCTCGCGAAGATGGGCTGGTCGAAGGACAAGATCGACGGGCTGCCCGATGCGGTGAAAAAGGGCGAGTTCGCGTGGACCGACTTCGTGGCGACCGCGAAGGAGGCCGTCAGCAAAGGGATCGTCGGTCCCGGCATGGGCTGGTACAGCCGGCCGAGCAAGGGCGCTGACATCTACATGTTCTATTACCAGAACGGCGGCGAGATGCAGGACTCCGCAACCGCCAAGCTGGTCATCGTGAAGGACGCTTTGCAGAAGCACTTCCAGGTCCACGCTGACGCCGTCGTCAACGACAAGATCATGACGAAGACGATCTACGGCATGGACGCCGGCAAGGAGTGGCATCCGACCGTGACCGACGGAAAGGTGCTCTTCTACAACGCCGGCACCTGGACGTGGAAGGACTGGCAGGCGACGTACAAGGTCGCCGAGCAGGCACTGTGGGACAACGTCGGCTTCATGCTGATCCCGGCCGCGCAGCGCGGCGGCAAGCCCATCACCGTCTCGCACCCGCTCGCATACGCCGTGACATCGAACGCGAAGGACCAGGATCTCGCGTTCCGGCTCATCGCCAACGCTACGACACCCGAGCTCAATTCGAAGCACTCGGTGACGAGCGCGCACCTCGCCGTCCTCACGACGCAGAAGGACGACCCGACGTACAAGCAGGACAAGTTCCTGCTCGCGACGCAGTACATGCTCGACTACACGAAGTTCATCCCGAACCACGCGAAGTTCGGCGTCTACGACGACGTGCTCTACCGGTTCCTCGGCGCGGTCGAGCAAGGACAGTTCACGCCTGCGCAGGCCGTGGACAGCGCCGTGAAGGAGCTGCAGGGCCAGCTGGGGGACGAGCTCATCGTTAGGTAGGCCGATGGCGCGAACGCAGGCGATAGCGCTCCCGCGGGAGCGGCGGACGGCGGCGTGGTGGCGAACGAACGCCACCGCGCTGCTCTTCATGGGACCGGCGGTCGTGCTCGTGCTCGTGTTCCTCCTTGCGCCGGTCGTCATCACCTTCGCGATGAGCCTCACCGACCTCGCGACCTCCACCGGCCTCTCCAACTGGCAATGGATCGGCCTCGAGAACTACGCGCGCATGCTCCGCAGCCAGTTCTGGCTGATCATCCTCGGAAACACGCTCGTGTATGTCGCGATCGTCCTCGCGTTCAACCTCATCGTCGGGCTGGGGATCGCGCTCCTCTCGGTGCACATGGAAGCGAAGGCCGGCGGCGTGTTCCGCTCGCTCTGGCTGCTTCCGCGAATCTCGCCGTCGGTCGTCTACGCGCTCATGTGGACGTGGGCTGCGGCCTCACCGCCGTTCGGGATGCTGAACTACATCGTGGCGCCGCTCGGCTTGGAGCCGCGCTTCTGGCTGCAGTCGGACCCCTGGCTCATCGTGATCTTGATCAACGGCTTCGTCGGCGCGTCCTTCGGGATGCTCATCTTCACCAGCGCGATCAGCGCCATCCCGCAGGATCTCTTCCGCGCGGCGCAAGTGGACGGGGCGTCGGCGCTGCAGATCATTCGGCGGATCACGCTCCCTCTCATCAAGTGGCCGATCCTGTTCGTCCTCGTCTACCAAACGATGAGCCTCTTCGCGTCGTACGAGTACATCTACCTCACGACGAACGGCGGCCCGGGTCTCTACGCCACCGAGACGTGGAGCCTGTGGGCATTCCACACCGCGCTCTCGAACTACTACGGCAACCTCGACTTTGCCTACGGCGCGGCGATGGCCGCGATCCTCGTCCTCCTCGGCCTCGGCATCAGCGTCGTCCTGCTGCGGGTGTTCCGATTTGGGCAGCTCGTCGCGGAGCCGCGTGTGGAGGTGGACTGAGAATGAGCGACGAGCGGCTCCGCCGGGAGGAGCGAATCCACAAGAGCAGGGCGATGCGGCGAGGCGATGCCGCGCAGCGGGCAGAGCCGAGCGCGAAGAGGGGGGACTGAGTGGCGGCGGTCGTCGTCGAGCGGGCCCCGAGCGCGAACCGCTGGCTCGCCGCGCTGCCGTACGTCGTCCTCGCGGTCGGGACGCTCCCGATCATCGTCCTCTACGTCTGGCTCTTCTACTCGTCGTTCTTCCCGCGGGTCGAGGGCTTCCGCCCCGTCGGCGGCTTCACCCTCGAGAACTGGCGCTTCCTCTGGGACCCGCTCTCGGTCCCGCAGATGCGCAATCGCCCGCCGATCGTCCCGCTCACCCTGAACACGTTCATCTTCGCAGCGATGACCTCGGCCATCGGACTGCTCGTCTCGTCGATGGCGGGCTACGCATTCTCGCGGCTCCGCTTCCCGGGTCGGCGGATGTTCCTGGGCAGCGTTCTTCTCCTCCACTCCTTTCCGAGCGTCACGCTCCTCATCGCGCTCTTCGTCGTCCTGCGCGCGCTCGGCCTCTACGACAAGCTCGTCGGCGTGATCCTCGTCCAGACCGCGTTCGCGCTCCCGTTCGGGATCTGGATCATGAAGGGCTTCTTTGACAACATCCCCTGGGACCTCGAGATGTCCGCGCTCGTGGACGGCGCGGGGCGGTTCCGTACCTGGTGGCGCATCATGCTGCCGCTCGTGAAGCCGGGGCTCCTCGCCCTGGCGGTGCTGCTCTTCGTCGAAGGGTGGAACCAGTTCCTCTTGCCATTCGTGTTCATGCCCAGTGGCAGCCAGCAGACGCTCTCGACGCTCGTGAAAGGCATCCTCGGTGAGGGCCGCTTCGTCGACTACGGGCTGCTCACCGCGGTGGGCCTCTACTACATCGCCCCGGTCCTCGTGCTGTTCGTTCTCGCGCAGGATCAGCTCATGCGCATCTACGCCGGTGGGGTGAAGGGCTAGCGGTGCGGGTCGCGCTCGAGCGGCTCACGAAGCGGTTCGGCGCCGTCACTGCGGTGCAGGAGCTCGACCTCGAGGTGCGGTCGGGCGAGTTCGTCGCTCTTCTCGGGCCATCGGGCTGCGGAAAGACGACGACGCTCCTCATGATCGCGGGGATCTACCGGCCGACGGCCGGCACGATCGTCTTCGGCGACCGGCGCGTGGATCATCTCCACCCGAAGGACCGCGGCATCGGCATGGTCTTCCAGAGCTACGCCCTCTACCCGCACATGACCGTCTCAGAGAACATCGCGTTCCCGCTGGAGCTGCAACGCGCAGTCGCCCGGCCGGACCGCGAGTTGCGCGTGCGCGAGGCCGCCGCGAAAGTGCAGGTCGACGAGCTCCTGGACCGCCGTCCGGCGCAGCTCTCCGGCGGACAGCAGCAGCGTGTCGCACTTGCGCGCGCGCTCGTGAAACGGCCCGACATCCTGCTTCTCGACGAGCCGCTCTCGAACCTCGATGCCCGGCTTCGCCACGAGATGCGCGGCGAGATCAAGCGGCTGCAAAAGGAGGTCGGCATCACGTCTATCTTCGTGACACACGACCAGCTCGAGGCGCTCAGCATGGCCGATCGCGTTGCCGTCATGCGCGACGGCCGGCTTCAGGCTTACGCGACCCCGGACGAGCTCTACGCGCACCCCCTGAATCGATTCGTCGCCGGCTTCATCGGCTCGCCGCCGATGAACTTCATCCCCGCCGACCTCGCGGCCCGTAACGGCGACCTCGTCGCGCGCGCACAGGATATCGAGCTCCCGCTTCTGCCCGGGCAGCGGCCGCGCGGGAACGCGGCGGGCGCGACCGTGGGTGTGCGGCCGGAGCACATCGCGATCGTTGCGCCAGGCGAGGGTCAGGCTGCCGGTGAGGTATACGTCGTGGAGCCGGTCGGCAGGGAGCAGATCGTCGACGTCCAGGTGGGCGGGCGTGTGCTTCGTGTTGTCGCGCCGCCCGGCTATGGCGGCAAGATCGGCGACAAGGTCGGCCTCCGCTTTGCGCCAGAACGCCTCCATCTCTTCGACCCGCAGAGCGGGGACCGGCTCGTCTGATCGCGCAGCGCGTTCCCGCTGACGCGAACCCGCTCTCGATCATCCGAACGGGAGATCGACGCGTCGTGGAGCTCAAGGCACATCGTGCGGCCTGGAGCGGACGCCACCGAGAGAACTCGCTCGCCGGCCTTCGCGAGTGCTACGCCGAACGCGTCGCGCGCGTCGAGATCGACTTCCTCTTCCACGGCGAGGACTTCGTTGTGACCCACAACCGGCCACGGCGCGGTGCAAAGCTGCCGACGCTGCGGCAAGCGCTCGAGATCGTTCGGTCGACGCCGGACGGGCCGACCGTCCTCATGCTCGATGCAAAAGGCGACGCGCCCTGGCCGAAGGAGCGCGTCGCGCAGCTCGTGCGGCTGGTCGAGCCGGTGCGCGAACGCATCTTCTTCGGCAGTCCGGCGGACTGGAACCTTCGGCGCCTGCGCGACGCCGATCCCGCGCTCACCCTTGCGTTCGATCCGCAGTACTACCTCACCTGGAGCTCGAAGACAGAGAAGCTTCCGGGACGCGTCGGCGCGTACGGCTACCAGGACACCCACCCGCTGGCCCTGCGCCGCACGGGACCGGCCGCGGATTATCTCCGCGAGCGGTTCGAGATGCTCCTCGCGCTCGTTCCTGACGCGCGCGAGGTCCATCTGCGTCTGAGGTTCTTCGAGCGAATGCTCGACGACGGCTTCAACGCCGCGCAATTCCTGCATGAGGCCGGCAAGTTGGTCGATGTCTGGACGATCGACGCGGGGACGCGGCGCTGGCGCGAGCGGGTCAGCCGTGCGATCGCCTCCGGCGCCGACATCGTGACCACGAACACGCCGCGCAAGCTCGCGGCGGCTTTCGCCTAGGGTGGCTCGTGCCCCAGACCCAACTTCGTCGATCCTCAGCGACGATCAGGCGTACAGCGATCTTGGCTGCATGGGTGCGACCGACCTGAAAACGCCGCATCTCGACGCGCTCGCCGCAGCGTACGCCCGAGTGGTGCGGCCCTTAGGGTCGGTTGGCGAGCCATTCTTCGAGCCGCTCCCGGCAGAAGCGCTCGCGTTCCGGCAGCTCGTTCGAGCGGTACCACACGATCCCGGCCAGGAGTAGGTAGACCTCGTAGATCTCCCTCCGTCGCCGTGCCCCCTCGTCGTCGACGTGCGCGTAGGTGTCGCGGAAAGGCGCGATCATCGCGGGGCAGGCGGGCAGGGTCCAGCTCTCGATCCGCACGAGGTCGAGCAGCGGATCGCGACCCCGCGCGCGCTCGAAGTCGAGGAACGCGACGAAGTGCCAACCGTCGGATCGCCGCTGCAGTAGGAGGTTCGCGAGGTTAAGGTCGTCGTGGGTGAGGCGGCGCTCGACACCGTCGAGAGCGTCGCGCCTCTCTTCGTAGTGTTTGATCACCGTCGCGTGCGATTCCTGATCGAGCGCGTCGAGGAAGCGGCACTCCGCGGCGCGCGTCCGCAGTCGGTCGTCGAGCTCGGTCGACCACGGCATCGGCGTGTCGATGTACTCGACTCGGTGCATGATGCGAAGCCCAGTTCCAAGCTCTTCGCCCACGCGGTGCTGGTCGGTGAACGACAGCGAGCTGAGCGAGCGCGCCGCGTCCTCGCCCGAGATGAAGTCCTGGATGTAATACGGAACCTCGAGCGTGCGTTTGTCGACGTCGTACCAGCGCACCGCCGGGTGCGGCACGCGCTTCGCCTGGAGAAGCTCCGCGAGATGCAGAAAGCGACGCATCCTGCCGGGGTGGGGACGGCGATGGACCTTGAACAGGAACTGCTCGCCGACCGGCGTCGTGAGCAGGTACGCGTGGTGCGATCGTCCGCGCAGCCACGGCTCGACGCGCACTCGGGCGAGCGCGCCGCCGGAGATCTCGTCGGCCGCCTGGGCGACCTCGTCCTGCGAGGGCGGGACGGTGAGCGTGCGCATGGCCGCGACGAATCTAGCGGCGTCGCGGCCTACGCGCAGAGAGTGAGCGCGAGCTGCGCGGCGACCTGGGCGTTCGCGCGCAAGAGCGCGATGTTCGCGTCGAGCGCGCGGTAGTTGGTCGCCTCGCCAAGGGCGCGCAAGAGGTACGGCGTGAGGTCCGCGCCGCGGATGCCGTCGCGTTCTGATGCGGTGATCGCTTTACGGACCTGCCCCTCGACCTCCTCCCGTGCCAGCGCCGATTCGGCAGACACGGGAACGCAGAGGAGCATCCCCGCGCCTCGCGCGAGCTGCTCCCTGGCGATGCGCGCCGCGCCGAGCGCGTCGTTCACGCGGTACTGAAGACGGAGACCGCTTGAGCGCACGTAGAACGCCGGGAACTCGTCCGTTCCGTAGCCGAGGACGGGCACGCCGAGCGTCTCCAGACGCTCGAGGGTGAGCGCGAGATCGAGCACGAACTTCGCGCCGGCGCTCACGACCACGACGGGATGCCTGGCGATCGCTTCGAGGTCAGCGGATTCGTCGAAGCTTCGCTCGGCGCCGCGATGCACGCCGCCGATGCCGCCCGTCGACACGACCTGGATGCCCGCGGCCGCGGCGATCTCGACGGTCGCTGCCACGGTCGTGCCGCCGAGGGAACGCGCCGCGAGGACGGCCGCGATATCGCGGATCGACACTTTGGCGACGCCGTTCTCGTTCGCCAGTCGCTCGAGGAGCACGTCTCCGGCCCCGACGACGGCGACACCGTCATGCAGCGCGATCGTGGCGGGCACCACGCCTAGCGCGCGGATCTCGGCTTCGAGCGCCTTCGCGGTCACCAGGTTCCGGGGGCGCGGCAGACCATGCGCGATGACCGTCGATTCGAGCGCGACGACCGGTTCGTTGGCGGCGAGCGCCTTCGCGACCTCGGGCGCGATCGAGAGGTTCATGCGGTCGAAGGGGGCTTCGCCCCCCTCGTACCCCCCGGCGTCCGATGAGATTGCTCGCCGCTCTGCCCCGCGAGGAGCTCGACGGCGTGGGGGAGCACGGGCAGGAGGACGTCGAGCGATTCGCGGACAGCGCGTGGCGAGCCGGGGAGGTTCACCACGAGTGCGGATCCGACCGCGCCCGCGACGCCACGCGAAAGCATCCCGTGCGGGGTCTGCTCGAGCGACCTGGCACGAAGCGCCTCAGCGATTCCGGGGACCTCGCGATCGATCACCCGCCGTGTCGCCTCGGGCGTCACATCGTTCGGCGACAGCCCGGTGCCTCCGGTCGTGAGGACCACGTTGGCGCCCGCGCGGACCGCGCCCAGGATCGCCGTGGCGACGCGGTCGACGTCGTCGGGGACGAGAGATTCGTGGACCACTTCCGCGCCAGCCGCGATGAGACCATCCCGCAGCGCCGGGCCGCTTTCATCGATACGCGAGCCGGCCGCACCCCTGGTGCTCACCGTGATCACGCCCGCCCTCACGTTCACGAGCGGCGGTACGTCCCTGACTTCCCACCGGTCTTCTCGACGAGGCGAACGTCCGTGAGCGTCGCGCCACGCTCGACGGACTTGAGCATGTCGTAGAGCGTGAGCCCGGCGACCGAGACCGCGGTCAGGGCCTCCATCTCGACGCCGGTCCGCGCGCTCGTGGCGACCGTCGCTTCGATCTCGATGCCCTCCGCACCGAGGACGAGATCGACCGAGGCGTGCGTGAGCGGCAGGGGATGCGCGAGCGGGATGAGGTCGCTCGTGCGCTTCGCCGCCATGATGCCGGCAAGGCGCGCCGCGGCGAGCACGTCGCCCTTCGGTGTCGCGCCGTCGCGCACGAGCTCGATCGTCGACGGCGAGACGCGCAGCATGCCGCGGGCGACCGCGCGCCGCTCGGTCACGGCCTTCGCGCCGACGTCGACCATGCGTGCGGCACCTTTGCCGTCGATATGCGTGAGCTTCTTGCGCGCTGGACTCATGCGGGCGGCTGTTCGGTCAGGATCACGTCGACGAGCTCGCCCTTCTCGATCCGTGACGGCCCGACCGGCAGATCGATCAGGCAATTCGCGAGCGACATCGATCGCAGGATCCCGGAGCCCTGCGGTCCGGTGAGCCGGACGGTGCCGGCGTCGGGATCGTGGATCCCTCGTGCGAAGAAGCGCAGTGTTCCGATCTTGTCGACCGGCTCGGCGAGGCGCGCCTTCGCGCGCGGCCGCGAGACGTTCGCGCGTCCCTGCATCCGAAGAAGCGCCGGACGTACGAAGATCTCGAAGGTCACGAGCGCGGACACGGTGTTACCAGGGAGCCCGAAGATCGGAACGCGGCGGTCCCCGTCGTTGAGCTCGCCGAAGGCGAGGGGGCGGCCCGGCCGGATGGCAATGGCCCAGAAGTCGATCGTCCCGAGCTCGGAGAGCACGGGCTTCATGAAGTCGTGGTCGCCGACCGACACGCCGCCGCTCGTCACGATCGCGTCGGCCGCGACGACCTCGCGGAAGGCCGCGCGCAGCGCATCAGGCGAGTCGCGCACGATGCCTCGGACCCACGGCTCTGCGCCCGCCGCGCGGATCGCCGACGCGAGCGTGTAGCGGTTTGAGTCGCGGATCTGCCCGCGCCCGAGCGGCGCATCGAGGTCGACGATCTCGTCCCCTGTCGAGAACACCGCGACCCTGGGACGCTTCCGCACCCGTATGCGAGCACGGCCGTCCGATGCGAGAAGACCGATCTCGGCGGCGCGAAGCACCGTGCCTTTCGCCAGGATGACCTCGCCTGCCTTCAAATCTTCGCCGGCCTGACGGATCGAGGTGCCCTTCGGGGTGGCTGCCGCGATCGTCACGACATCGCTCGCGTTGTCGGTGTCCTCGACGCGGACGACGGTGTCGGCGCCCTCGGGCATCGGCGCGCCGGTCATGATCCGCATCGCCTCGCCGGACCCGACGGCTCGATCGGGAAAACCTCCGGCGGCGACCTCGCCGACGACCCGCAGCTCGACCGGAGCCGACGCGACGTCGTCACCGCGCACGGCGTAGCCGTCCATCGCGGAATTGCGGAACGGCGGCACGTCACGATCCGCCGCGACGTCCTCGGCGAGCACGAGGCCGAGCGCGTCGAGTAGGGGCACCTCCACCTCTGGAAGCGCCGGCACGCCCGCGAGGATGCGCGCGAGCGCGTCGTCGGCGCTCATGAGCTTCTGCGCCGGCCTCGCCGAGGTCGCGCTGATCGGCATGGCGCGAGTTTAGGCCGGGTAGACGGTGATCTCGGTCGCCTTCACGCTCACCCAGACCTCGCGGCCGTCGACGAGATCGAGCTCCCTCACCGCTGCCGGCGTGACCTCGGCGATGATCGGCATCTCGCCTTCGACGCCCACCCGGACTCGGTCGCCCTGAAAGTCGAGCGCCGAGGCGCGACCGCGCCACACGTTTCGCGGCGAGCCCTCCGGCCGCGTGCGGTGCAGCGCGACGGCTCGCGGATGGATCACCGCGAAGACCTCGCCGTCGACGCCGTCCGCCGACTGAAGCGACGCGCCGCTGGGCAACGCGACCTGTCCCGCGGCCGCGGTGCCGCGCAGGAGGTTCACGCCCACGAGATCCGCGACATAGCGCGACCGCGGCCGCTGCGTGACGTCCGCAGGCGAGCCGGTCTGCACGACTCGTCCGCGTTCGAGGATCACCAGGCGATCGGCGAGCGCGACCGCTTCAAGTGGATCGTGCGTGATGACGATGCGGATGCCGGCGAACGACGCGAGATGTCGCTTGAGGTCGCGCCTGACCGCGCCGCGCGCGGACGCGTCGAGGGCGGAGAGCGGCTCGTCGAGAAGCAGGAGGCGCGGGTCGATCGCGAGTGCGCGCGCCAGGGCCACGCGCTGCGCCCGCCCGCCCGAGAGCGCGCGCGGCCTCACGTCGGCGTACTCGCCGACCCCTAGCCGATCGAGCCAGGATCGAGCTCGGTCGCGAGCCTCGCGCGCCGCGACGCCGCGCGCGCGCAGACCGAACGCGACGTTCTCGAGCGCCGACAAGTGCGGGAACAACAAGTAGTCCTGAAAGACCACACCGATCGGGCGGCGCTCCGGAGAGAGCTGGATGCGCTGCGCCACGTCTTCGAGGACGACCTCGTCGAGCTCCACCCGTCCTCGCTCCAGCGGAACGAGTCCAGCGACGGCGCGCAGGAACGTGGACTTACCGGCGCCGTTCGGCCCAAGCACCGCGACGATCTCTCCGGGCGCGGCCTCGATCGCGACGTCGAGATCGAGGGTTCCGAGCCGGACCGTGACGTGAGCCGTGAGCATCAGAACGTGCGCAGATACCGATCGCGCATCGCGACCAGGATCGCGAGCGAGACGGCGAGCAGGACGAGACTCAACATGATCGCGACTTCGGGCCGCGTCTCGAGGGCGATGTACACCGCGAGTGGAAGCGTCTGGGTCGTTCCCGGCAGATTACCTGCGAATGTGATCGTCGCCCCGAATTCTCCGAGGGCGCGCGCCCAGCAGAGCACGGCGCCGGCGAAGACCGACGGCGCGATGAGCGGCAGGGTCACGCGCCGGAACACGACCCATCGTCCCGCGCCGAGCGTTCGCGCGGCGTCCTCGTAGCGGCGATCCATCGATCGGAGTCCCGCCTCTACTGTCAGGACGAGGAATGGCATCGCGACGAACGTCGCCGCGAGGATCGCGCCGGCGGTCGTGAACGGGAGGCGGATCCCGAACATCGTGTCGAGCACCTGACCGAAAACGCCGCGGCGTCCGAAGGCGAAGAGGAGGGCGACCCCGCCTACGACGGGAGGCAGGATCATCGGCAGCGTCGTCAGAGCGCGAACTAGGTCGCGCCCGCGGAACGGAACGCGCGCATAGATCCACGCCAGTGGGACGCCGAGCAGCAGCGCGACCGCGGTCGCCGCGAGCGAGACGACGAACGAGAGCCGGAGCGCGGTAAGCGCCTCGGGCGCGGTCAGGTCGCTCAGCGCGGTCTGCCACGGCGCGCGGTACAGCAGCCCGACGAGCGGCAGCAGGAAGAAGGCGACGCCGACGGTCGCGAGCGCGGCGAGTACGACGGGCGGTCGCTCGGATCTCACGGCTTCGAGAATCCGAACTCCGCGAGGATCGCTTGACCCGCGGGCGAGACGAGGTACTCGATGAACCGATGCGCGAGCCGCGCGTTCTTCGAGTCCTTCACCACGGCGACCGGGTACCGCGCCACGACCTGGTGCTGCTCCGGTATGACGACGCCGGTCACGCGACCCGCCGCGGACTTCACGTCGGTCACGTAGACAATGCCCGCGTCGGCTTCACCGAGGCTCACTTTGTTCAATACAGCGCGTGCGTCGACTTCCTGGCTCACCGGCTTCGCCGTCACGCCGGCTTTGCTCAGCGCATCAAGGGCGTACTTCCCCGCCGGCACCGTCGGCGCCGCGAGGACGAGCACGACGTCGGGCCGCGCGAGATCCGTGAGGCCGGCGATCTTCTTCGGGTTGCCCGCGGCCACCGCGATCTCGAGCCGATTGGATGCGAACTCGGTCGGCGTCCCGTCGGTCAGGTCCGCATCGACGATCTTCTGCATGTTCGCCTCATCGGCGGAGGCAAACACATCCGCGGGCGCGCCATTCGTGATCTGCGTCGCGAGGGTCGACGAGGAGCCGAAGTTGAAGGTGAAACGCGCGTTGGGGTTCGTCTTCTTCACCTCGTCCCCGATCCTTCCGAACGCGTCGGCGAGCGAGGAGCCCGCGAATACCGTCACGTCGCCCGCGACCGGCGCATCGACGCCGGTCGAGCTGCTGGAACAGGCACCAGCGACGAGCGCCGCCGTGAGGGCAAGCGCGCAGCCAGCGCGGAGCCTCACATCGACCCGCGGCCGCGCCGCGCGATCTCGACCACGACGTTCGTAGCCTTGACCACGCACACCACGGCGCTACCAGGCGCGAGCGCGAGCTCGGTCGCGGCCTCGGCTGTCATCAGGCTCACGAGTCGGTGCGGTCCCGCCTGCACCTCGACCACGGCGGCCACGCGATCCTTCTCTACACGCGTCACGACGCCGGGGAATCGGTTCCGCGCGGATTGTGCGACCAGCGGCCGCTCGCGCTTGCGCCGATCCTCCTGCAGCCGGCGCAGGTCCGCGAGGGCGACGAGACGCTGGCCGCCCGCGGATCGCCTCACGCGCAGGCGGCCGGATGCAGTCCAACGACGAAGCGTGTCGACCGAGATACCGAGGAGCTCGGCCGCCTCACCGACCCGAACCGACGTATCTGTACGTTCTTGACGCTTTGCTGGCATGAATGCCTAGGTATCGTACCTCGAGGTGTCAGGCGGCATCGCGTCGCTCACCGTCCAGCGACAGAG
The DNA here is from genome assembly GCA_036389995.1 of Candidatus Limnocylindria bacterium. GTDB lineage: Bacteria > Chloroflexota > Limnocylindria > P2-11E > P2-11E > 3-1-20CM-2-70-9. The sequence continues at coordinate 22,969 of DASWCR010000082.1, forward strand.
CCTGCTCCGCGCGTCGGAGCAAGAGCGTCGTTGTCCCGATCTCCTCGCTCCACGCGGCGGCGCCGGCGCGAACATTCCAACGAGCGCTTCCAAATGCGCGCACGGTCGATGTCATCGTGCGCATGAGCTCGTCAAGCCGGGCGCGCACGAGCATGCACAGTCGCTCCGCGCGCGCACCGTCGCGTCCGTCCGGCGCCACCGCGGCGACACCCGAATCGCCGTAGCGATAGGCGCTCACGTCACCCCCGAACAGCGTCGCGGTCGCGCCGAGGGTCGCGCGGATCGCTCGGTGGACCATCGCGCGGCGCGTCGCCTCGCCGACCGCATCGACGTCGATCTGCGCCAGGACGACCGCGAAGGCCGGTCCACCGTCGCGCGCCGCGGCGATCCGTTCGCGGACCGAAGCCACGAGGACCCGATCGAGGTATGCCTCAGCCACCGGGCGCTCGCGGGGCGGTGGCGCCTGTCCGACCACCGGAAACGGACGGGGCTCGGCGTCTCCCAAGAGACGGACGAGCGTCGGCAACATCACCGACCATCGCTCGCGCTCGGTCATCCGCTCGGCCGCGCCGAGCGAGGTGAGACAGACGGTCGCGGCGGCGCCTGGCGCGAGGTATCCGCCTTCGACCAGCGACTGCAGGGCGCGACCGAACGCACCTGCCGCGAAAGGCAGCCGCTCCGCCGCGATCGCGGCGAGCAGCGCGGCAGGGCGAGCCTGGCCGGCGGCGAGGCTCTCGAGCAGATACAGACGGAAGAACGCCGTGGCGAGTCCGGTGGCGGTCGGGCGAACCGTGGATTCCTCCGATGGTGGTGACACAAAAAGCGACCTGAACTTGAGGTGGCCCGCGACGTGCCACTGAAGCTTGCGAGATGGGCGTCACGGAGCGCGCGCTTCTGATCGTCAATCCAGCGGCCGGCATGCGGCAGGCCGAGGAAGGCGACCTCGCGGAGTGCGTGCGCCTCCTGGGTGCCGCCGGCTTCGAGATCGATCGGCGCGAGACCGGGACGGACGGTCCGACCTCCGCCGACCTCGCGAAGGCCGCGCTGGCCGAAGGCTTCCGCGTCGTGCTCGTCGCGGGCGGCGACGGCACGGTCGCGCCAGCCGCGATCGCCCTGCTCGAGACGGCTGTGACCGTCGGGATCCTCCCGTTCGGTAGCTACATGAACATCGCGAACGGTCTCGGAATCCCGCTCAAGCCGATCGACGCGGCGCGCGTCATCGCGGAACGGAAGGTCAAGCGCTCGGACGTGGGCGAGGTCGCGGGAAAGGTGTTCTTCGAGACGTGCGGAATCGGTCTCGACGCCGACGCGTTCGGCGCGGCGCGTCTGGCAGAACGCGGACGCTGGGGTCCCGCGTTCCGGCGGATCGTGCGCTGGGCGACGGCAAGGTCGCATCGCGTGGAGATCACCGTCGACGGGAAGACCGAGAGCCACCGCGTTCTGCAGATCCTGGTCGTGAACAGTCCGTATTACGGCTGGGCGCTGCCGATCGTGCCAAACGCCGACATGACCGACGGGTTGCTCGACGTGGCGATCTTCCCGCGCAAGGGAAGACTTCAGCTGTTGGGATGGATGGCGAGGATCTGGCACACGGGCCGTCCGGGCAAGCCGCCCCGGTTGCTGCGAGGGAAGGTCATCGAGATCGCGTCGTCGGAGGCCGTTCCGGTCCACGCCGACGGTCAGATCGCGGGGCGCCTCCCGGTCACCGTGCGCTGTTGCGAAGGCGCGCTACGCGTGTTCGCATGAACTTGCGGCCGATGTCGACCCACGTGCGCATGTGGATGGTGATGCCTGAGAGGGTTCCGGTCACCTTGCCCTCGCGCAGCGCGATCAGGAGCTCCTGCGGAGTCACGAAGGGCGCGACGTCCACGTAAGCGCGGCCGATCTCGATCGGGCGATGCGAGTCGCTTCCGACCCCTCCCGGGAGATCGTGGGCGCGTGCGAATGCGAGTGCGCGCACGTTGCTCGACGACGCGACCTCGCGAGCATTGAACACCTCGACGATGTCCAGCTTCGGCGCCACGCGCTCGAGCGCGGCCCGGCGCAGGTGGCGGCGGCGGTTCCGGCTGAACGGATGCGGGACGTACGCGAGCCCGCCCTGCTCGTGAATGAGATCGACGCTACGGTCGGCGGTGAGCCCCGGCGGCACTTTCGCCTTGAGGTAGAGACCCACGAGCTCGCCGTCGGCGGTCGTGACCTCCTCGCCGACGATCACCTGAAGGCCGGTCTCCATCTCGCGGAGGCGGAGGCCGCCCTCGATGGTGTCGTGATCGGTGATGCACACCGCACCGAGCTGCGCCTTGCGCGCGAGCTCCGCGAACTCGGCGAGGGCGACGCGGCTGTCGCGCGAGTACTCGGTGTGCATGTGCATGTCGAGACGGATGCGGTCCATACATCGCGAGTGTGCGGCAGTTCGTGTGCCGCGGGCGAAAGTCAGGCCGGGACGCGCTCCACGTCGTCGCCCCCGGCGAAAGCGAGGAGGTCGATGACTTTTCGTACGTCGTCGCTCCCGGTAAGTTCGCTCGCTACCCTGGCTGGAGGACGAATCGGTCACGTAAACCGCAAGCTCAGCCGAGCTTCGGAAGGGCGTCAAGCGCGTGCCCGACGTAGCCGAATCCGATAAAGCCGAGGATCGCCAGACAGACGAGGAACGCGAAGATCCAGAGAAGGAACGCGGTGTTTCGGACCTGGGTGCTGTCGTCCCTAACTCGCTTCGCTTGTTATTTCTCCTCCATCGACTTCGCGATGGCGGCCAGGAACTCCTTGTTCGTCTTGGTCTTGCCGAGTCGCTGCAGGAGGAGCTCCGTGCCTTCGATCTGACCGACGGCCGAGAGCATCTTTCGCAGCAGGATGACCTGACGCATGACCTCGGGCGCGAGGAGCATCTCCTCGCGGCGTGTGCCTGAAGCGGGGATGTTGATCGCGGGGAACGTGCGGCGCTCCTGGAGCTTGCGGTCAAGGATCATCTCGGAGTTTCCGGTCCCTTTGAACTCTTCGTAGATCACGTCGTCCATGCGGGAGCCGGTGTCGACGAGGCACGTCGCGAAGATCGAGAGCGAGCCACCGCCTTCGATGTTTCGCGCCGCGCCGAAGAAACGCTTCGGCGGGTAGAGCGCGACGGGGTCCATTCCACCGGAGAGCGTCCGGCCGGACGGCGGGACCGCGAGGTTGTACGCGCGTGCGAGGCGGGTGATGGAGTCGAGAAGGATGACCACGTCGCGGCCGGTCTCGACGAGACGCTTCGCGCGCTCGAGCGCGAGCTCGGC
>DASWCR010000083.1:0-11823 GCA_036389995.1 Candidatus Limnocylindria bacterium
TGATTTATCAGGGGTCTCGCCGACGCGGCGAGCACCGCCTGAGGAACGAACGTGGGACCAGGAATGCGGAGGTTCTGCGGACGGTACATTGAGCGCCCTCCCGGTGTTGATGATGCCAGCCGCTCATCGCGGCCACAAGGCGAAAGTCAGACATGACTGAACCGAAGTTCGCTCCGTCCATCCTTTCTGCGGACTTCGCGCGCCTGGCCGACGCGGTAATCGCGGTCGAGCGGGCAGGCGCCGACTGGATCCACGTGGACGTGATGGACGGTCATTTCGTTCCGAACCTCACGTTTGGCCCGAAGATGGTGGCTGATCTGCGCAAGGCGACCCGTCTGCCGCTCGACGTCCACCTGATGATCGAGCGCCCCGAGGACTGGGTAGACCGCTATGCCGACGCCGGCGCGACCTACCTCACCATCCACGTCGAAGCGTCCGGTGACGTCCCGGGGACGCTCGCCGCGATCCGCGCTCGCGGCGTCCGGCCCGGGCTGACGCTCAATCCCGAGACGCCGGTCGAAGCGGTGCTGCCGCATCTCGCCTCGTTCGACCTCGCGCTCGTGATGAGCGTCCATCCCGGATTCGGTGGGCAGAAATTCATCGAGGGCGCGCTCGGCAAGGTCAAGGCCATCCGCGAGGCGCTGGACGCGCGGCACCTCGCCGCGGAGCTCGAAGTCGATGGAGGGATCAAGCCGGAGAACGCCGCGCGCGTCGCTGCGGCGGGGGCTTCCGTGCTCGTTGCCGGCTCCGCGATCTTCGAGGACCCGGACGGTCCCGTTGCGGCCCTGCGCAAGTTCAAGCAGGCCGTACGCGGTTAGGTGAGACGAGATTCGGCAGCTCGACCTGATCCGTGCGTTCATTGTCCCGAATGAGCTCAACTCCACGGGCTGCCGCGGCGGCTCTGGTCCGCGCGCGCGCCGCCGCGATGGTTCCGCGGGTCGTCGCCGACGCCACCGCAGGGGATCGGAAAACAGACGACAGATTCGAGCTGGAACGCCGGCTGACGGCATACCTCGAACGACGAATACCTCTGTGGGTCCAGGCCCTCGAGGCCGACGATCGGGAGCGCCCGACCGCCATCCGGCGTCTGCTGCGAGCGGACGCTGACGCTGGCGAGCAGATCCCGCCGGTTGTCCTCCTCGGGACCGTGGCCATCGGCTATCGGATGATCGAGTCCGAGATCCGCGCGGGCGCGCCCGAGTACGGGTATCCGCATGAGGCACTCTGGGCTGAGATGGATCTACTTCGGCGGACCGTGGGTGAGATGCGCCGCCGGTCCGCCGACGACGCCGGCGCTGCCTAGTCCGCGTCCCCCAAACCCAATTCACCAAGTCGCGCGTCGGTGATTCCGAAGTGATGCGCGACCTCGTGCACCACGGTGTCGCGGACGATCGCTGCTTGGCGCCGCGGAGAGACGGTCATCCGCTCGATGGGTCCACGAAAAATGCAGATGCGGTCGGGAAGGTAGGGCTCCTGCGCGCCACGCGAGGTGAGGGGTACGCCTTCGTACAGACCGAGGAGCGTCCCGCCTTCCGGGACCTGTTCAGGCGCGGGCTCGTCCTCGATCACGATTTCCAGATTCCGAATCCGCTCGCGGAACTCCGCCGGGAGCTCGTCTAAAGCGTTACGCACGAGGCGCGCGAAGCGCGCACGTCGAAGATCCGACACGGAACCAATCTACGCAAGGCAGGGAAGCGGGGGCAGGGGGGGTAGGGGCCCCCGGAGCTAAACCTCAGGCCGCGCACGATGTCCGCACGCGGGCGATCGCCCGAGCTCGCAAGCGGCACACGCCGGACTCGGACAGGCCGATCTCGCCGCCGATCTCCCGCAAGGTCAGTCCGCGTCCGTACGAGAGCACGAGGACGCGACGCTCGAGGGGAGTGAGATCGCGAAGCGCGCTCGCCACTTGGGGCCAGCGCTCGTCCCGATGTTCGGGTGCGCGATGCACCTCGGCCACGTCGCCGATGCGATCGAGCGAGACCTCGACGTACGGCGGAGTCACGGGCGAGGCCGCTCCGCCGTCTTCGTTAGCGCGCTGCGCCGCCCGGAAGGCGCGGCGCGCGCTGCGGGTGAGCGGGTCGCGCTCGCGAAGCGCGTCGAGGATCTGGCCGCGCACGCGCCGGGCGGCGTACGCGCCGAACGAGGCGCCACGGTCGCCGCGATAGCGGCGGGCAGCCTGCACCAGGCCCACAAGGCCCCAGGCGATGAGGTCCTCGCGGTCGGCGCCACGGCAGCGCGGATCGATGGAACGGGAGGCGACCGCTCGTGCGAACTGAAGGTGCGCGATGATGCGGTCATCTCCAACAACAAGTGCCGAATCAGCCACGACGCACCTCCCCTGCGGCGCGGACCGTACGTAGGCCTTCACAGCGTGTCAATAGCGGATTGACAGAGTTGTCCACGAAAGCGGGCGAATTCTTCAAGCGTTACCGGTACCCCGACTGGCTACAGACGCACAGCCGGGTCGTCGGCGCCATCGCCGAGGCCCTGGTCGCGGCCCGGCGTAGGGATGCCGCGCTGATCGACTCCGAGGCCGTCGTCCTCGCGGGGTATCTCCACGACATCGGGAGGAGTCCGCTGCTCGCCGGTGACCCGCGCGACCACAACATCCTCTCGGGGCTCGTCCTCGCGGCCGAAGGCGAGGGCGCCTGCGTCGAGCTTGCACGGCGGCACGCGATCTACACAGTGCTCGACCCGGATCTCGCGCCTCGCACGGCCGAGGAGAAGCTCGTGTACGTTGCCGACCGCCGCGGCGGCCAGCGCATCGAGCCACTCGAGGCACGCGCTCGGGACACCGCGAGGCGCAACCCGAGGTACGCGGCCGAGATCGCCCGAGCGATCCCGCTCGCAAAGGCCTTGGAACGCGAGGTGTTCGCCGATACCTCGTTCGGACCCGATGAGCTCGCCGAGAAGGCGCGATGATCGATGCGGACCGGCTCGAGCGCCGGACCGACGAGCTCTCGCGTATCGCCGGGCGTGGGACGTCGGTATCGCGTCTCGGGCTCTCGGCCGACGAGCAGCAGGCGCGGGAGCTCGTGGGCGGCTGGCTTGCGGCCCGGGGCGCGAAGGTCCGCCGCGACGCGGCCGCGAACCTCTTCGCCCGATTCGGGGGCCAAGGCGAAGCGGTCCTCGTCGGATCTCATCTCGACTCGGTGCCGGAGGGCGGCCGCTTCGACGGCGCGCTCGGAGTGCTTTGCGCGGTCGAAGCCGTCGCGGCGCTTGTCGAGGCGAAGATCAAGCTGCGGCGCCCGATCGAGGTCGTCGCGTGGGCAGACGAGGAGGGTGCGCGTTTCGGAGTAGGCCTCTTCGGTTCGACGGCGGCGTTCGGTCGCCTTGCACGCGGCGTCGGCGACCGCACGGACCGTGACGGCATCTCGATCGCCGAGGCCTTGCGCGCGCTTGGCGAGCAAGGTGACCCTGCCGCCGCCCGGCGCGATCCGAAGGAGATCGCCGCGTACCTCGAGCTGCACATCGAGCAAGGACCGCGCCTCGAGACCGCTGGCCTGCCGCTCGGCATAGTGAGCGACATCGTGGGCATCTATCACGCTCGCGTCGCGATCCGCGGCCGCGCCGACCACGCCGGCGCGACCGTGATGACCGCACGGGCCGATGCGCTCGCCGCCGCGTCGGAGATCGTCCTGGCGGTGGAGCGCATCGCTCGCGGCCGGCCCGACTCGGTCGGGACGGTGGGGGAGATCGCGGTCCGGCCGGGCGCGAAGAACGTCGTACCTGGCGAGTGCGTCTTCACACTCGACCTGCGGGCGGCGCGCGATCACGATGGTCTGGTGCGCGACGTACTCGAAGCGGTGACGGGCATCGTGAGCGCACGCGGCGTCGAGGCGTCGGTCGACGACCTCACGCGCGTGCCGGTCACGCCGCTCGATCCGACGACCCGTGAGGTCCTCAAGCGGGCGACCACAAGCGTAGGCGTCGAGGCGCCTCTGCTCGTGAGTGGCGCCGGCCACGACGCGCAGAACCCCGCGCTCTCCGGCGTGCCGACCGGCATGATCTTCGTGCGCTCGACCGGCGGCTCGCACACGCCGCGTGAGTTCGCTTCCATCGAAGACGCCGCGCTCGGCGCGCAAGCGCTCGCGAACGCGATAAAGGAGCTCGCGACATGAGCGAGAACGCGGCCTGCGTCTTTTGCCGGATCCTCGAAGGTCACGACAAGGCGAGCTTCGTGGCGCAGGGAAGCGACGCCGTCGCGTTCCTCGATCTGCATCCGATCAACGAGGGCCACACCCTCGTCGTCCCGCGAAAGCACACGACGTCGATCAGCGAGGTGGACGAGGTCGCGGCTGTCGCGATGTGGTCGCTCGCCCGGCGCATCGCCGCCGGCCTGCGCGTCTCCGGGCTGCGCTGCGAGGCCATCAATCTGTTCCTCGCGGACGGTGCCGCCGCCGGTCAGGAAGTCTTTCATTCGCACCTGCACGTGATCCCCCGCTGGCAGGGCGACGGCTTCGGCATCAAGTTCCCGCCGCACTACGGCGCGGCGGCTGATCGGAAAACCCTCGACGACATCGCCGCGCGGCTCCGGAAACGGATCTCCTGACCCCGTTCTCGCTACTCTTTGCCAGTTGACGTAAACTGGCGGACGTGGCGACGGCGGCGCCGACAACCTACCGGATCGGCGAGCTGGCCGCGAAGGTCGGGGTGACCGAGCGGACCATCCGCTACTACGAGGAGCGCGGCCTTCTCGAATCGGTGAAACGCCTGGACGGCGGTCAGCGCGTCTACACGGACGACGACCTGCGCAGGCTCAAGTTCATCCAGAAGCTCAAAGTGCTCGGTCTCTCGCTCGCCGAGATGCAGGAGCTCGAAACGCTTTACGGTCGCCATCACACCAATGCCAAAGTGCTTCCGCGCCTCATCGAGCTGCTCGACTCCCATCTCGCCACAGTGAGCGAGCGCCTTGGTGAGCTGGCGGCGCTGCGCGATGAGATCCGTTCGTATCGCCATCACGTGACGAAAAGACTCGAGGAAGCCAAGTGAGCGCCGTCATTCTCGGCGCGGCGCGCACTCCGATCGGTGCGTTTCTCGGGGGCCTCGCGCCGCTTTCCGCACCGAGGCTCGGCGCGATCGCCATCAAATGCGCGCTCGAGCGCGCCGGCGTCAAGGCGGATCAGGTCGACGAAGTCTTCATGGGAAATGTTGTGCAGGCGGGCGTCGGTCAGGCGCCGGCCCGTCAGGCCTCGCTCGGGGCCGGGATCCCGAACTCGGTCCCGTGCACGACCATCAACAAGGTCTGCGGCTCGGGTCTGAAATCTGTGATGCTCGCGGCATCGCAGATCGCGGCCGGTGAGGCGCGGCTCATCGTGGCGGGCGGGATGGAGTCCATGTCGAACGCGCCGTACCTCGCTCGCGGTCTCCGTACGGGCCTCCCGCTCGGCGAGCACAAGCTCGAAGACGCGAATCTCGTCGACGGTCTCATGGATGCCTACGGTCACGGGCACATGGGCCTCGGAGGCGAACTTGTCGCCGAGCAGTGCGGCCTCGGCCGCGAGGACCAGGATCGCTTCGCGCTCGGCTCGTACGAAAAGGCGATGCGCGCCCAGCGCCAGGGCGCGTTCGACGACGAGATCGTGCCCGTGGAGGTCCCCGGCCGAAAAGGCGCGGTCACCCTCGTCAACAAAGATGAGACCCCCCGCGAGACGAGCCTCGAAGCGCTCGCCAAGCTGCAGCCCGCGTTCAAGCCCGGCGGCACCATCACCGCGGGCAACGCGTCGAAGCTGAACGACGGTGGTGCCGCGGTCATCGTCGCGTCACAGGAAAGGGCGCGTGAGCTCGGAGCAAAGCCCATCGCGCGGATCGTCGCGCAGGGCCAGTTCGCTCACGAGCCCGAGCGTTTCCTCGCGGCGCCGAAGGGCGCGATCGAGCGCTGTCTCGCGAAGGCCGGCTGGTCGATAGACGATGTCGACCTCTTCGAGGTGAACGAAGCGTTCAGCGGGATCGAGTGCGTGCGCCGCGAGCTCGACATCCCCGAAGCGAAGTTCAATGTAAACGGCGGTGCGGTTGCCCTTGGTCATCCCATCGGAGCGTCCGGCGCGCGTCTTCTGGTCACGCTGCTCTACGCGTTGCGCGCGCGCTCGAAGAAGCGGGGCGTCGTGTCGCTCTGCCTTGGCGGTGGCGAGGCCGTCGCGCTCGCGGTGGAGCTCGCGTGACCCGCCCGTCTGCTCTCACAAACGTGTTTAGCTTTACCGAGGATCGCGAGCAGGTCGCGCGATTCTTCGAAGATGTCCTCGGCCTTCGCCGTCAGTCGAAGCGTGACGATTCGGTGTGGTTCGAGCCGGAGGACGGCGCAACGTTCACCGTTCACGATCGTGAGGACGAAGCAGTGGCGCCTGGTTTCCTGCCGTGGTTCCAGGTCGATGACCTAACCGCGACGTTCGACCGAGCGCGAGCCAGAGGCGCGAACATCGGCGAGATCCACGACGGTTACTTCTTGGTCCGCGACCCGGACGGTCGGGTCTTCGGAGTCCGAAAGTGGCGATGACCACCTCGGACACAGCTTTCGATCTCACGCTCTCGGAAGAGCAGGAGCTGACGCAACGCGCGGCGCGCGACTTCGCGACCGAGAAGGTCCTCCCGCGCGCTGCCGAGATCGACGAGCAGGGGAAGATCCCACCCGAGATTCTCAGCGAGATGGGTGCGCTCGGCTTCATGGGGACGTACGTGCCGGAGCGGTACGGTGGCGCAGGCCTGGACGCGGTCGCCAACGCGCTGATCGTCGAGGAGATCAACCGCGCGTGTGCTTCGACCGGCGTGGTGCTCTGCACGCACGTATCCCTCGCGGTCGACCCGATCCTGCATCACGGGAACGACGTGCAGAAGGAGACGTACCTGCCGAAGCTCGCCCGCGGCGAGTGGATCGGCTGCTTCGCGCTCTCTGAGCCGGCTTCGGGCAGCGACGCCGCGGCGATGCGAACGTCCGCCCGACGGGACGGCGACGACTGGATCCTGAATGGGACCAAAAACTTCATCACGAACGGATCGCTCTCCAATGTGGCCATCGTCTTCGCGCAAACAGACCCGGCGCAGAAGAGAAAAGGGATCGCGGCGTTCATCGTCGAAAAGGGCACGCCGGGGTTCTCCGTCGGCAAGCTCGAGAAAAAGCTTGGGATCCGCGGATCGGACACCGCCCAGCTCATTTTTCAGGACGCGCGCGTGCCGGCCGCGAATCTCCTCGGCGAAGTCAACGAGGGATACAAGATCGCGCTATCGACGCTCGACGGCGGCCGGATCTCGATCGCGGCGCAGGCGGTCGGCATTGCTCGCGCGTGCCTCGAAGATGCCCTCGCGTACGCCAAGCAGCGCGAGGCCTTCGGAAAGAAGGTCGCGGACTTCCAGGCGATTCAGTGGATGCTCGCGGACATGGCCACCGAGATCGACGCGGCCCGCCTCCTCACGTGGCGCGCGGCGGCCATGAAGGACGCGGGCGAGGATTACATCCTCGCGGCGGCGGAGGCGAAGCTCTTTGCGAGCGATGCCGCCGTCAAGGCCAGCCGCGATTGCGTCCAGATCTTCGGCGGCTACGGATACCTGAAAGACTTTCCCGCCGAGCGCCACTACCGCGACGCGAAGATCACGGAGATCTATGAGGGAACCAGCGAGATCATGAAGCTCGTCATCGCGGAAGAGATCTTGAAATAGTGATCGCGCCAACAGGCGCGTTTGTTCCGTGGGGCGCGGTGCTGCTCGTGCTCGCCGCCCTTGGCTTCGGGGCCTTCTTCTGGCGCGCGTGGCGCCTCTATCAGTACATGCGACTCGGTCGCGACGAGGCGCGCCTCGACCACCCATGGCGGCGAGTGCGCGACGAGCTCGTGGTCTACCTCGGTCAGCGCAAGCTCTTGAAGCGGCCGTACTACATCCGCGGAATTGCGCACGCGTTCATCTTCTGGGGATTCCTCGTGATCACCATCGGGACGGTGGATCTCCTGGTAAACGGGATCCTCGGTTTCCACGTACCGGGTACGGGAAGCGGGCTCTTCGCGTGGACGATCGACATCTTCGCGGTCCTGGTGCTCGCGTCGATCGCGATCGCCTTGGTCCGTCGCCTCTTCGTTCCGCCGCCGCGCATGCACGTCGCGCTCGATGGCTACCTGATCCTCGGGATGATCGCGGTGCTCATGCTCACGCTCCTCGTGTTCGAGGGCGCCGGCCTGTCGGCGGGCCTGCTGGAGAAGGGCTACACCTCGCCGCCGATCGCCAACGCAATTTTGAAATCGATCTTCTCGCGCAACGTGGCGGGTGTCGTGTTCCCGGTCGCGTGGTGGACGCACGTCGTGACCGTCCTCGCGTTCGCCGCGTATCTCCCGCAGTCGAAGCACCTGCACATCGTCACGACGCTTCCGAACGTCTTCTTCAGGAAGCAGACGCCACGCGGTGCTCTTTCGCTGATCGAGGACATCGAGAACAAGGAGACCTTCGGCGCGGCCACCATCCGCGACTTCTCCTGGAAGCAGCTCCTCGATGGCTATACCTGCACGGAGTGCGGGCGCTGCTCGGACAACTGCCCGGCGCTCGCGACCGGAAAGCCGCTCGACCCGCAGAAGATCGTCCTCGACATCCGCGACCAACTCCTGCGCGATGGCCCGAAGCTCCTTGCAGATTCGAAGGCTGAGACGAAGCCGCCGGCGCACTGGGTGGAGTCGAAGCCTGAGGAGCTTTGGGCCTGCACGACGTGTGCGGCGTGCGTCGAAGCGTGTCCGGTGACGATCGAGCACATCGACAAGATCGTGGACATGCGGCGTCACCTCACACTGATGGAGGGATCGGCGCCGCCCGAGGCTCAGCGCGCGATGACGAACATCGAGCGCGCGGGCAATCCCTGGGGCGAGCCACGTGAAACGCGCGGCGATTGGGCGAAGGAGCTCGGCGTGCCGACGTTCGCAGAGAAGCCGGACGCCGAATATCTCTACTTCGTCGGGTGCGCCGCGTCCGTCGATCGCCGGAACCAGAAGGTTGCGCGCGCGCTCGTCCAGGTCCTGCGCGCCGCCGGGGTCTCGTTCGCGATCCTCGCGTCAGAGGAGACCTGCAACGGCGACCCGGCGCGGCGGATCGGCAACGAGTACCTCTGGCAGACGCAGGCGCAGCAGAACATCGAGACCTTCAAGAAGTACGGCGTGCGGAAAGTCATCGCGAGCTGCCCGCACTGCTTCAACACGATCGCGAACGAGTACCCGCAGCTCGGCGGGAACTACGAGGTCATCCACGCGCTGCAGCTCGTCGACCGGCTTATCGCGGACGGCAAGCTGAAGGTCGGCCGGGGGATGGCCGAGGCGGTGGCGTACCACGACCCGTGCTACCTCGGGCGCCACAACGGAATCTACGACGAGCCCCGCGCGGTGATGGATGCGATACCGGGAGTCCAGCGCGTCGAGATCGAGCCGCACAACCGCGAGCGGGGCTTCTGCTGCGGCGCGGGCGGGGGACGCATGTGGATGGAGGAGAAGGTCGGCCAGCGCGTGAACCACCGCCGGATCGAGCAGCTCCTCGTGCTCAATAGTGGCGCCACGAAGGTCGCGAGCGGGTGCCCGTTCTGCTTGATCATGCTGGAGGAGGGCGTCGGGGCAAAGGGCGTGCAGGATGTCATCAAGCCGGTCGACGTCCTGGAGCTCGTGGCGGGGAGGCTGGAGAGCTAGTGGATCTCACAGACGGCACGACCATCTTCGCGATCGCGTTCACGCTCGTCTTGCTCGTCGTGGCGTTCGCGGTCGTCGTCTTCGCGCTCTGGTACACGGGGGACCAGCAGGAAATTTGAAGATCCTCATTCCGCTGAAGCAGGTGCCGGACTCGACCGTCCGAGTCAAGGTCGCGCCCGACGGAAAGTCGGTCGTCACCGACGGCATCACCTGGTCGATCTCGCCGTACGACGAATACGCGATCGAGATGGCCCTCGAGCGCAAGGACGCCGATCCGTCGACCGTCGTCGCTGTCGTCACGGTCGGTCCGGCGCGGTCGCGCGACGCGCTGCGGCAGGCGCTCGCGATGGGCTGCGACGAAGCGTCGCTCGTCACGGCCGATCACGCCGCGCCCCTCGCCGTCGCTCGTGCTCTCGCGAAGGTCGTGGACGAAGCCAAGCCCGACCTCGTCCTCTGCGGGAAGCAGGCGTCCGACGATGATCAGGGCTTCGTCGGCCCGGCCGTCGCCGAGATCCTCGGCTGGCCGCACGTCGCCACGATCACGAAGGTCGTCCCGGCTGACGGCGGCGTCGAGCTCTGGCGCGAGGTCGAAGGCGGTCACGAGGTCTGGAAGGCGCCGCTCCCCGCCCTCGCGACCGTGCACAAGAGTGAGAAGGAGCCGCGCTATCCGTCCCTGCCCGGGATCATGAAGGCGAAGAAGAAGGAAATACCCGAGCGTGCTCTGAGCGCGCTCGGCGTCGATGCCGCCGGACCGACTTGGACTGTCCTCTCGATGGAGCCGCCGCCGGTACGTGGCGGAGGCAAGATCCTGAAGGACGGCGACGCGAAACAGATCGCGCAACAGCTCGCGATCGCGCTCCGCGACGAGGCGAAAGTCCTGTGAAGACGCTCGTCGTCGCCGAGCGCAAAGGGACCGATCTCCGCCGCGTGACGGTCGAGCTCGCCGCGAAGGCACGCGAGCTCGGCGACGCGACCGTCGTGGAGATCGCGGGCGAGCGTTACTCGCCGTTGCCGTTCGTGTCGGCGCTGGCGAAGAAGGTGGAGTCGGAGAAACCGGACCTCGTCCTTCTCGGCGCGACGCTTAACGGACGCGATCTCGGCGCGCGGCTCGCGGCGCGGCTCGGTCGAACATACGCCGCCGACGTGACCGGCCTCCGCGCCGCCGGGAACGCCCTCGAGGTCGACAAGCCGATGTACGCGGGGAAGATTCGGGCGAAGCTCCGCCTCGACCTTCCCGCGGTCGTCTCGGTACGACCCGGTGCGATGCCGCTCAAGGAAGGCGCCGAGGCACCGCAGGTTGAGAAGATCGACGCCGACGCATCCTCTGAGAAGCTCACGTTCGTGAAGCTCGCGGCGACGGCGACGGCGGCGAAGCGCGTCTCGCTCTCCGAGGCGCGCGTGGTCGTCTCCGGCGGGCGTGGCCTCAAGGGCCCCGAGAACTGGCATCTCGTCGAGGAGCTCGCCGACGCGCTCGGCGGCGCCGTCGGTGCGTCCCGCGCGGTGACGGACGCCGGATGGCGTCCGAACGAGGAGCAGGTCGGGCAGACCGGTAAAACCGTGACGCCGGATCTCTACGTCGCGCTGGGTATCTCCGGCGCGATCCAGCACCTCGCGGGCATGACGTCGAGCAAGGTGATCGTCGCGGTGAACAAAGATCCCGACGCCGACATCTTCAAGATCGCCGACTACGGGGTCGTCGCCGACGTGTTCGAGTTCGTACCGGCGTTCACCGAAGCGGTGAAAAAGGCGCGGGCGTCATGAATCCTTTCGTCGGCCAGACCGAGCGAGAGCTGGCGGGCGCGGTCGCCGACTGGGCATCGAGCAAAGGCGTTACCGAGCGCATCCCAGCAGCGGAGAAAGAAGGAGCGCTCCCGCGCGACCTGATCGCCGAACTGGGCATCAGGCGCCTCGGCGTGCTCGGCATGACGATCCCGGAGGCCGACGGCGGGCTCGGCGCCTCAGCGGTCGCGTTCGCGCTCGTGCTCGAGGAGCTCTCCGCCGCGTGGCCTTCGCTTGCCGTCGGCGTCGCCGTCAACAGCGGCATCGTCGCGGGGTCGATCGTGCGCCACGGGACCGCGCAGCAGCGCAAGCGCTGGCTACCCAAGCTGATGGACGGCACGGGGCTCGGAGCATTCGCGCTGACCGAGCCCACCTCCGGGAGCGACGCGGCTTCCCTGCGCAT
>DASWCR010000084.1:0-18179 GCA_036389995.1 Candidatus Limnocylindria bacterium
GCCGCGTATCCGGCGAGGAGGCATGCCTCCTCATACGCGACGGCCGCGGGCGACCAGCTCGCGCGGGGCGGTCGCTCGACCGGGATCGGGCCATCCCGCCCATGCGGGGGCGCGGGGAAATCGCGGTCGGACTCGAGGCGCTGGAAGTAGGGGACGCACGCCTCGTAGCCCCAGTCCGGCCCGGCGACCTCGGCCCACGCGTCGAGGTCCCCGCGTAGCGCCCACAGGAAGACCGTCGTGTTGATCGCGGAGCTCCCACCGACGACGCGCCCGCTGGGGATATCGACGATCGGCCGGAGATCCGTCGCGCGCGCGGTGTGATGCCAGAGATAGCGGTCGTGCCGCGCGTCGATCATGGACGCGAATCGCAGCTCGGGCGGCAGCGCCTGCGGCGAGGGATCGTCGCCAGCCTCGACGAGGCAGACCGAACGCGAGGGATCTTCGGAGAGCCGTGAGGCGAGCACGGCGCCGGCGCTTCCCGCCCCGACGATGATCGTGTCGAACCGCGACGGCGGGGTCATCCGGCCTTGCGCTTCGCCTCGCGCTCGCGCAGCTCGAGCCGCCGGATCTTGCCGCTGATGGTCTTCGGCAGATCTGTCACGAACTCGATCTCGCGCGGGTACTTGTACGGCGCCGTCACGCGCTTCACGTGCTCCTGCAGCTCGGTGGCGAGCGCGTCGGAACCCTCGTGCCCGGGCGCGAGCACGACGAACGCCTTCACGATCGCGCCGCGCAACGCATCGGGACTCGCGACCGCCGCCGCTTCGGCGACCGCGGGGTGTTCGATGAGCGCGCTCTCGACCTCGAACGGACCGATGCGATAGCCGGCCGAGATGATCACGTCGTCCGCGCGGCCGACGAACCAGAAGTACCCGTCGTCGTCGGTCATGCCGCGATCGCCTGTCGCGTACCACCCGTGACGGAAGGAGGCCGCCATCGCCTCGGGGTTCTTCCAGTACTCCTTGAAGAGTCCGAGCGGCCGGTCGGGCTCCACGCGGATCGCGATGTCGCCCTCCTTGCCCGGCGCCACGCGGTGTCCCTCGTCGTCGACGACGGCGAGGTCGAAGCCCGGCGTCGGCTTGCCCATCGAACCGGGGCGCACCTCGATCGGCGGAAAGTTCCCGCAAAGGATCACCGTCTCTGTCTGCCCGTAACCGTCGCGGATGGTGAGGCCGGTCGACTCCTTCCAGGTCTCTATCACCTCGGGATTGAGGGGCTCGCCCGCGGCGACGCAGTGGCGAAGGGTCGGGCATCGAGAGCGGACGTCGCTCAGGTCTTCCTGCACGAGCATCCGGTACACAGTCGGCGGGCCGCAGAGCGTCGTCACCGGGTAGGTCGCGAGGAAGCGGAGGATCTCAGGGGCGGCGAACTTCCCGGTGCTGTACTGGACGAGCAGCGTCGCGCCGCACTGCCACGGTCCGAAGAAGCTCGACCACGCGGCCTTGGCCCAGCCGGTGTCGGAGATATTCCAGTGCAGGTCGCCGGGCCGGAGGTCCAGCCAGTAGCGGCCGGTGACCTCGTGTCCCAGGCCGATCGAGGCGTGCGTGTGCAGGACCATCTTCGGGTAGCCGGTCGTGCCCGAGGTGAAGTACAGGAGCGACGGCTCGTTCGCGGGGGTGAGCGATCGTGTTCGCGCCGGCGCACCGCGCTCGACGAGGGCGTCGTACCCGCTCCAACCCGCCCGCGCGGTTCCCACCACGATCTTCGCCTTGAGCGCGGACGAACGTGACACGGCCTCCACCTTTTCGGCGTTCGCGGCGTCGGTGATCACCGCGCTCGCCTCGGCCGCGCCCAACCGGTAGTCGATGTCCTTCGGCGTGAGCAGGGTCGTCGCGGGCATGGCCACGAGACGCGCTTTCTCGAGACCGAGCATCGCCTCCCACCATTCGACGACACGGGGGAGCATCAGCAGCACGCGGTCGCCGGCGACCAGACCGAGGCCTTCCAACGCGTTCGCCAGACGGTCGGAGCGCTCGGCGAAGTGGCGGAAGGTGAGCGTGCGTTCCCCGCTGTCACCGATCCACCGCATCGCGACCGCCTCGCCGTTCTTTGTCGATGCCCAACGACCGACGACATCGTCGGCGAAGTTGAAGTGCTCCGGGGCGGGCCATCGGAAGTCACGGCGTGTCTCGTCGTAGTTCCGCATGTCGAGGGGGTGGATACTATCGCGAGACGGCGTATCGCAACGCGAGAAGGGGGACGGAGGGCGTTTTGAGGTTCACGTTCAGCAACTTGCCCGCCGTCGGTTGGAAGCTCCCGATGCGCGACATCGTGACCGTCGCCCAACGCTGCGAGGAGGTCGGGTTCGACCGGTTCGCCGTCGCGGACCTGCAGTTCCACTTCGACTGCGTCGCCGTCATGACCGCGTGCGCGACCGGGACGCGGCGCATCGAGATCGAGAGCCTCGTGACGAATCCGTTCACGCGCGACGCCGCCCTCATCGCGTGCGCCTGGGCGGCCATCGCCGATGTGTCGGGCGGGCGCGCGATCTTCGGCATCGGCGGCGGCGTCGAGGTCCCGAAGCGGGTCTGGATCGCTCCGTTCGGTCACGACCGGCCACACGCCGTCGATGCCGTCCGCGAATGCATCGACGTCGTGCGCGCGATGTGGCGCGGCGAGCGCGTCACGTTCGATGGAAGCGTCGTGCACGTGCATGACGTCGCGCTGGACTGTCCGCTCCCGCCGCCGATCCCCGTCCTCATCGCCGCGCGCGGGCCACGCATGCTCGCACTGGCCGGCGAGATCGCCGACATCGTGCACCTGGCGTCGCTGTTCCTCGGCCGCGAGAACCGCGCCGAAGAGCTCCGGCGCGTCGCGGAGGGCGCGGAGCGGGCCGGGCGGGCTGCGGGCAGCTATGAGATAGACATCTCCGTCACCGTCAGCGCATCGCACGACCGCGAGCGCGCGCGGCGCGCGGCGCTTCGCAATGCCGCGCAGAGCATCCTTTGGTATGCAGGCGCCGATCAATACGGGCGCCAGCGCGAGTGGTCCGTGCCGCGAGGTTTCGCGGTCCCCTCCGCGACTGTCGAGGCGCTCGCAGCGGGTTGGGACATGTGGAAGGACCCTGATCTGCCGGCGGATCTCGGCGCGCTCATCACCGATGACGTGCTCGACCAGTTCACGGTGTGGGGCGAGCCGCTCGAGTGCGCGCGCCGTCTCCGATCCCTGGCGGAAGAAGCGCCGGGCGCGACGGGCTTCCGCGTGAAGCTCCCGCTGCCGCTCCGATCGCGGACGCTCGCGGACTACGTCGGCGACGTCGAAGCACTTGGCGAGGTCATGGCCATCTGCCGCCGCGCGCCGGAGCCCGCGGCGGTCGGGGCGGGCCGATAGATGCGCACCAATCGGGTGAAGCAGCTCCTGGGGGCCGGCGAACCGGCGCTCGGGACGTTCATGGCGCTCGGAAGCACGCTCGGCGCGGAGCAGCTCGCTCAGATTGGCTTCGACTGGCTGGTCATCGATCAGGAGCACGGCGCGATCGACGCCACGCTCACGCAATCACTTCTGCAGGCGATCAGCACGACCGAGACCGTCCCACTCGTGCGCGTACCGGAGAACGGCGTCGACTGGATCAAGCGCGCGCTCGACGCGGGCGCATACGGGCTCGTCGTGCCGATGGTCAACGACCGCGCTGACGCGGAGGCGGCGGTCCGCGCGACGCGTTACCCACCGCTCGGTGCGCGAAGCATCGGCGGCTCACGCACGCGCCTGTACGGTGGCCCCGACTACGTCGAGCACGCCAACGAGGAAATCCTTCTCATGGTCCAGATCGAGCACATCACCGCCGTCGAGAACGCCCGCGAGATCCTGTCCGTCCCGGGCATCGACGGCTACTTCATCGGACCCGGCGACCTCTGCGCGAGCATGGGCCTGCCGAACACCTGGGATCCGGATTTTCCGGAGTACTGGGCCGCCCTCGAGAAAGTGCGGCGCGTCGCCACAGAGCTCGGCGTCCCCGGCGGCATTCACGCATCGCCCGGACGGGTCACGGCGATGCTCGAAAAGGGCTACCAGTTCGTCGCGGTCGGCTTCGACATCTCGTTCATGGCCTCCGCGGCCACCGCGGCGCTGCAGGCGGCACGCCGCAAGACCGCGACCGCATGACAGCAGGACTCACTGCGACGTCACGACGTTGACAGCCCATCCCGCCCGGCGCAGTGTCTCGCGGGGAGAGACACTGCCTCGCGAAGCGAGACATCCGGGCTTGGGGATCGAGAAGCGATGAAGTTCACCTTCGGCAACCTGCCGTCCATCGGGTGGGTGGATCCGGTCGGGAAGCTCGTCGAACTCGCGCAGCTCTGCGAGGAGGAGGGCCTGGATCGCTTTGGTGTGAGCGACTGGCGCTTCTACCACGACTGTTTCGTCGTGATGACCGCATGCCTGCAGGCCACGACGAAGCTCGAGGTCGAGAGCCTGGTCACCGATCCATACGTCCGGCATCCGTCGCTCACGGCGCTCGCGCACGCGACGATGGACGACCTCTCGCACGGGCGGGCGATCCTCGGCATCGGGGCCGGTGTCGAGCAGCCCACGTTCTGGGAGTACGAGCGCAAGCTTCCGATGACCGCGGTGCGCGAGGCCGTCGAGATCTGCCGGCGCATGCTCGCCGGCGAGACGGTGACATTCCAAGGGCGTGAGATCAGCGTCGAGGGCGCGAAGCTCGACTTCACTCCATTTCGCCGCGACCTGCCGATCCTCATCGCGGCGCGCGGGACCCGCATGCTCGAGCTCGCGGGCGAGCTCGCGGACATCGTGCACCTGGCCTCGTTCTTCGTGAACGCGGGCCACCACCGCGAGAACCTCGCGCACGTCAAGCGCGGCGCTGAACGCGCCGGCCGTCGCATGGGTGCCTTTGAGATCGACATCTCGATGCCCTGCTCCGTATCTCTGGACCGAGATGCCGCGCGGCGTGCCGCGAAGCGTCCTGCAGCGCAGGGGATCCTGTGGACGGCCGCGGCGGAGCGCTATTCGCGCGACCGCAAGGACTGGGTGCGGCCGAAGCAGTTCGACGTGCCCGAGCACGTGATCGAGGCGCTCGCCTCATGGGACTTCTGGACGCAGGCGCATTTCCCGGACCGGCTCGCCGACCTCATCAGCGACGACGTGCTCGACCAGTTCGCGCTCGCGGGGACGCCCGAGGAGTGCGCGGAGCGCCTGCGCGCGCTCCAGCGCGAACTGCCGGAGGTCACGGGCGTACGGATCTACGCCGTACCGCCCGCTGGCAAGCCGCTCTTCGACGGCTACGTCGACATGGTCAAGGGCTTCGGTCGCGTCGCGCGTCTCGTGAACGCGGGCGTGGCATCCGCCGGCGCACCCGCACGGTCGGCGGTCGCCTAGGGAGGTCGGGAGGTAGATGACGGGTTGGAAGACGACGCGAGCGACGCGAACAGAGTGAAGGAGGAAACGAAACGATGACATTCGGGCATATTCGACACCTCGCGAGACTGGTGGTCCTGCCCCTCGTCGTGTCGCTGGTGGCTGCGTGCACCCAGACGCCCGGCGCCTCGAACGCTCCGACGGCGACCGTGGCCGCGACGGCCACCGGCCCGGCGGGCACGCTAACGATGGCGATGCGGGGCGACATACAAAGCCCGCACCCGTACCTGAGCTACGACATCGTCGGCATCTCGTATCGCGAGAACGTCTTCGACGCACTCGTCGAGTGGGGCTATGACGGCAAGATCGTCCCCGGCATCGCCGAATCGTGGAAGGTCGAAGGTACGACGATCACGTTCAACATCCGCAAGGGCGTGAAGTTCCACAACGGTGACGCGCTCACCGCCGACGACGTGAAGTTCTCGCTGGACACGATGAAGAGCAAGGACCTGAACTCGGGCTCGGCGTCGAACTTCGCGGCAGTCGACTCGGCGGTCGTCGTCGACCCCAACACCGTGCAGTTCAAGCTCAGCCGGATCGACGCGCGCATCTTCGACACGACCGCGAACAACCTGTCGATCCTTCCGATGAAGTACTACCAGAGCGTTGGCCAGGCGGGCTTCATCGCCAAGCCGATTGGCACCGGCCCCTACAAGTTCGTGAGCTGGGCAAAGGACGACCGGGTCACGATGGAAGCGAACACCGACTACTGGACCGGTAGCTATAAGGGCAAGCCGCTCGCGAAGACGCTCGTCTTCCGTGCGATCCCGACCGCGGCGACGCGCGTCGCCGAGCTCAAAGCCGGTTCCGCGGACCTCGTCCAGGACCTGCCGACCGATCAGGTCGATCCGCTAAAGTCGGCCGGATTCAACGTGGTCGAGAGCAAGAGTCCCGTCTACAACTGGGCGTTCTTCAACACCGCCAGCACGTCCGACGCCGCGAAGCCGCTGAAGGACACGAAGGTGCGGCAGGCGATGAACATGGCGGTCGACACGGCGACCATCATCAAGACCGTGCTCGGCGGGCACGCCCGCCAGCTCGCCGCCGGTATCACCGACCTCACCGACGGCTACACGTCCGATCTGAAACCGTTCGCGTTCGACCAGGCGAAGGCAAAGTCGCTGCTCGCCGAGGCCGGCTACCCGAACGGCTTCTCGATCGACGCCGACATCTCGAACACCGCGAAGCCCGACGTCGCGCAGGCGGTCATCGCCCAGCTCGGCCAGGTGGGCATCAAGGTCAACCTGAACGCGCTGCCGACAGACGTCTTCAACGACCGCTGGATCAAGAAGGGCCTCGACCCGCTGTACTTCGTGACATGGAACACGTTCACGCATCCCGCGCTGCTCGATCTGCTCGCCGGTTGCAAGGGGTTCATCTCGAGCTTCTGCAACCAGGACGCGCAGAAGTTCCTCGATCAGGGTGGCGCGACGCTCGATCAGGCCGCGCAGACCACGGCCTACACGCAGGCCGCCAAGGTCCTGGCGACCGATCCGTTCGGCATCTACATCAGCGCGGACAACGCGCTCTATGGCGTGAACAGCAAGGTCACGGGCTGGAAGGCCCACGGCATCACCGTCATCCTCGGTACGAACACGACGGCGGCAAAATAGCGACGTTTCAGGCGGCCCGCGCCGGCGGCGATGCCGGCGCGGGTCCGGCAGCCGCTCCTCTTTCCGCATGAAATTCACGTTCGATCTCCCGACATCGCTGTGGCGGGAGCCCTCGGCGCGCTTTGTCGACCTCGCGGGACACCTGGAGGCGGCGGGCTTCGACCGCTTCGGCGTCGCCGACTGGCGCTACTACCCCGATCTGTACGTCCACATGACGGCGTGCCTCGTCGCGACCGAGCGCCTCGGGCTCGAGAGCCTGGTGACCGATCCGTTCGTCCGCCATCCCGCGCTCACGGCGCTCGCGCACGCGACGATGGACGACCTGTCGCACGGTCGCGTCGTGCTCGGTCTGGGCGGCGGCCTCGAGCAGCCGGCATTCTGGCCGGGCGAGCGAGTCCATCCGCTCGAGGCGGTGCGCGACGCGGTCGAGATCTGCCGGCGCCTCTTCCGCGGCGAGGAGGTGAGCTACCAAGGAAAGGTCGTCAGCGTCGAGCGCGCGAAGCTCAACTTCAAGCCGTTCCGTGCGGACCTCCCCATCCTCGTCGCGGCTCGGGGCAGGCGGATGATCGAGCTCGCCGGTGAGGTCGCGGACATCGTCCACCTGGCGGCGTTCTTCGTGAACGTCGCGCACCACCGCGAGCAGCTCGAGCACGTCCGGGCCGGTGCCGCACGCGGCGGCCGCCCGATGGGCTCGTTCGAGATCGATATCTCGATGCCCTGCTCGATCTCCGACGATCGCGCGGCGGCGCGGCGCGCGGCGAAGCGCCCGGCGGCGCAGGGCATTCTCTGGATGGCGGGCGCTGAGAAGTACTCGCGACAGCGCGCCGACTGGCGCCGCCCCACCGAGTTCGACGTGCCCGATCACGTCATTACGGCGCTGGCGAAGTGGGACTTCTGGACGCAGCCGTATTTACCCTTGGAGCTCGCCGATCTCATCACCGACGACGTGCTCGATCAGTTCGCGCTCGCCGGTACGCCCGAAGAATGCGCCGAGCGCCTGCGCGACCTGGGCGCCACGCTGCCCGATGTCACCGGCGTGCGTCTGTACGCCCTCCCGCCACCCTCGGAGTCGTGGTACGGCGGCTACGTGGAGATGTCGAAGGCCATGGGCCGGATGATCTCGCTGGCGAACGCCGGCTAGCGACGCCGCTGGCGCGGGTCGAGCGCGTCGCGCAGCCAGTCGCCGACGAGGTTCGTCGACAGCACGGTGAGCATCACGGCGAGGCCGGGGAAGAGCGCGATCCACCACGCGGTCGCGACATATTCGATTCCGTCGAAGACCATGCGTCCCCACGTCGGCGTCGTGAGCGGGACACCCACGCCGAGGAACGACAGGCTCGCCTCGAACAGGATGAGGTTTCCGACCATGAGCGTCGCGATGACGATGATCGACGCCGCGGCGTTGGGGAGGATGTGCCGCCCGATGATGCGGGCGTCGCTCGCGCCGACCACGCGCGCGGACTCGACGAAGAGCATCTCGCGCAGGGACAGCACCTCGGAGCGCACCACGCGCGCGAAGGTGAACCACGTCGTGACCGCGAGGACGACGATGAGATTCGTGATGCTCGGCCTCACGATGGCCGCGACCGCGACGGCGAGGACCAATGCCGGGATCGCCTGCTGGACGTCCGCGACGCGCATGATGATGCGATCCCAACGCCGGCCGAGGTATCCCGCGATGAGCCCGAGCGTGATGCCGACCCCGCCCGAGAGCGCGACGCCCACGAGGCCCACGGTGAGCGACACGCGCGCTCCGTGGATCACGCGGGCGAGGAGGTCGCGCCCGAGGCTGTCCGTGCCCAGCAGATGGCCGTGCTCGCCGCCGGCCAGCGACGGCGCGTCGAGACGCTGGAGCAGCTGCTGCGTGTCCGGGTTGGGCGCGATCTGGTCGGCGAAGACCGCCGCGAGCACGAGCGCCGCGAGGATCGCGAGGCCGAGCAGGGCGGGTCCGCTCGGCAGGCGCGAGCCGACTCGGCGCCTCAACTGAGTCGGATGCGGGGATCGATCCGCGTGTAGACGAGGTCGACGAACAGGTTCGCGGCGATCACGATGACCGCGGCGATCGTCACGAACGACTGGATCACGGGGACGTCCTTCCTCGAGATCGCCTCCACCGCCAGCCTTCCCATCCCCGGATACGCGAAGATCGTCTCGGCCACGACCGCGCCCGAAAGCAGAAAGCCGACCTGCAGCCCGAGCATCGTCACGAAGGGCAGCGCCGCGTTCTTCAGCGCATGGCGGACGACGACGCTGCGGCCGGCGAGGCCCTTCGCGTATGCGGTGCGGATGTACTCCTGCGAGAGCACCTCGAGCAGGCTCGACCGCAGCAGGCGCGCGAGCACCGCGGCGGAAAACGAGCCGATCGAGATGGCCGGCAGGATCAGGCTCTTCCACGATTCTCCTCCGGAGGACGGCAGCCACCGCAGTCCCACCGCGAAGACGAGGATGAGCACCATGCCCAGCAGGAACACGGGTATCGACTGGCCGAGGAACGCGAAGAAGCGTGCGGCGGAGTCGATCCAGCGATCGTGGTTCATCGCCGCGAGCAGTCCGAGCGGGATCGCGACGACGAGCGCGAACAGGACGGCGGCGCCTGTGAGCCGCAGCGTTGCCGGAAGCCGTTCGAGCACGACGCCCATCGCGGGCTCGTGACTGCTGTACGACATTCCGAAGTCGCCGCGGACCGCGTGCACGAGGAAATCGAGGTACTGCACCGGGACCGGCCGGTCGAGGCCCATGTTGTGGCGGAACTGCTCGAGCTCGGCCGGCGTCGTGTCGAGCGGCGCGAGCGTCGAGGCGGGGTCGCCGGCGACGAAGGTGAGCGCGAAGACGATCGTCGTCACGCCGAGGAGCACGAGGAGGCCCTGCACGAGGCGTTGGAAGAGATACATCAAGGCGTCGTCAACCCCAGCGAGCGAACTCCTCGACCCACGATATGTGGATGGTCCCGCACGGTGCGCCGGAGGTCCAGCGACGGCAGCGCGGTGACCGCTCCCCGGTTCCGGCGCCATCCCGTATCGTGAGACGGCAGTTCGCGCAACGAGCCAGGAAGGTGTGAGCCCCTGACCGAGCTTCGCGTCGTCCAGTACTTGAACCAGTTCTTCGGTCGTGTTGGCGGCGAGGAGGCCGGCGACTTCCCGTTCACCGTGCGTGAAGGTCCCATCGGCCCGGGCATCGGTCTGGCGAAGGAGCTCGGCGACGCGGGCCGCGTCGTGGCGACGTTCATTTGCGGCGACAACCGCGCCGCGACCGATCTCGAGTCGTTCGGCGCCGATGTGGAATCCGCGCTCCGCGCGCAGAAAGCCGATCTGCTCGTCGCCGGTCCCGCCTTCAACGCGGGACGGTACGGGCTCGCGTGCGGTGAGGCCTGCGCGCGCGCCGCCGCCATGGGCATCCCGGCGGTCACCGCGATGAACATCGAGAACCCCGGCGTCGAGCTCTATCGCCGGACGACCTACATCCTTCCGGCGCCGGCCACGGCGCTCGGCATGCCCGAGACGCTCGGGCGTCTCGCGCGCTTCGCCCTGCGCTTGGGCCGCGGCGAGACGATCGGTTCTCCGGCCGTCGAGGGTTTCTACGGCCGGGGCGTTCGCAAGACCCAGCTGCTCGAACGGCCCGCCGTCGACCGCGCGCTGGACATGCTCAGCGCGCGAATTCAGGGTGCGCCCTTCACCAGCGAGCTGGTGCTACCGCCGGTGGAGCGCGCCACACCGGCGGCGCCGGTGAAGGACATCGGTCGCGCGCGGATCGCCATCATCACGACCGGCGGCATCGTTCCCAAAGGAAACCCCGACAAGCTGAAGCAGTCGAACTCGACGGAATGGCGGACGTATCCGATCGAAGGGCTCGATTCGCTCGAGGCGGGGAAGTACGAATCGATCCACGCGGGCTATGACACGAGCGCGGCGAACGCGAATCCGAACTACGTCGTTCCGCTCGACGCGTTGCGCGAGCTCGAACGCGCGCATGCCTTCGGTTCGGTGTACTCCCGCTATTACGTCACGGTCGGGGTGGGTACGGCCGTCACGGAATCCCGACGCATCGGACGCGAGATCGCGGCCGACCTGCGTGCGAACGAGGTCGATGCCGTCATCCTGACGGCGACCTGAGGGACCTGCAATCGCTGCGGTGCAGCGATAAGCGCGGAGCTCGAGCGGGCGGGGCTGCCCACAGCGATGATCAGCGCGCTCGGGCCCGTCGCCTCCGAGCTCGGCGCGAACCGGGTCGTCCGCGGCGTGAAGATCCCGCATCCGTGCGGCGACCCGAGCCTCGATCCGTCGGGCGATCACGATCTCCGCCTGCGACTCGTACGCGGATCGCTCAAGGCGATCTCGACCGCTCTCGAGCAGGCGGCGATCTTCGACGGGGTTGCGGCCTGATGTCGAAGCTCGAGCTTCGGACCTTCGACGTCGACAGCGTCGCGTTCGGCGACCGCACCGCGCTCTCGGGCCGCGCGCTCACCGTCTCGAAGGACGACCTCCGCTCGCTCGTGCTCGCGGACCCGGCGTTCTCATCGGTGGACATCCAGCTCGTGCGTCCCGGCGATGCCGCGCGCATCACGCAGATCACCGACGTCGTCGAGCCGCGCGCGAAGTCGGGCGGGACGGGTGGCGTCTTTCCGGGGCTGCTCTCGCCGGTCGAGCCCGCGGGCGGCGGCCGCACCGATCGCTTACGCGGCGTCGCGGTGGTGACGTCCGGTGAAGTGCCGTGGCTCGGCTCGAAGGGCCTCTTCGTCGCGCACGACAGCGTCCTCGATACCGCGGGTCCCGGAGCCGACCTCCATCCGTACGCGGGACTCCACCTGCTCGTGTTCCGACTCTCGTTCGCGGACGGCGTGGACCACGAAGGTTTGGAGCGCGCGGTCCTCCTCGCCGGCGAGAAAGTCGCGCGGACGCTTGCGCTCGCGGCGCACGACGCGGAGCCGTCGCACGTCGAGACCCGCGACCTCGTCCTGCCCGCGACGCCGCTGCCGCGCGTCGTCTACGCCTACCAGGTGCAGTCGCAGGGCGTCTTCCTCCGAAGCCGCCTCTACGGCCGCATCCTCGACGAGCTCGTTCCCACGCTCGTGCATCCGAACGAGCTTGCCGACGGCGCGCTGACGAGCGGCGGGCTCGGCGGTCACGGCGCGAAGATGCATACGTGGATGCACCAGAACAACGCGGTGGTCGAGCGGCTCATGGCGGGCCATGGAACGCGTTGGGACTTCGCGGGTGTCGTCCTCCACCGCGGGCACTTCTATCTGTACGAGGACAAGCAGCGGGTCGCGCTGCGGATCGCGGAGACCGCGACCCTGCTGGGCGCGGCGGGCGCGGTCTTCACGCTCGGGGGCGCGGGCAACAACACCACCGAGGTCATGCTCGCGATCCAGGAATGCGAACGCCGGGGCATCAAGACGGTGCTTCTTACGTGGGAGCACGCCGGCCCGGACGGCTCGGACTATCCGTTGCCCTTCGGCGTCGCGGAGGCCGTCGCAATCGTGAGCACGGGCAACCTCGACGAGCCACTCGACCTACCGGCGATGGACCACGTCGTCGGCGATCCCGCGATCCGCGTCCGTCCCGAGATCGGCGGCGTGCCATTCCCGGTCGACGGCGCGATCCGCCTGGAGCGGCGCACGCTCTACGCCGGTGCGGCGAATCCGCTGGGGTTCGGGCGCACGGGGTCCGTCGAGACCTGATCGCGCCGTCTCGGTCCGCGTGACGCCACCTCACGATGCGATACTCGAATACGATGGTCCTGGAAGGGAGGTGATGCACGTGGATCTCCAAGGCAAGAAAGTCATCGCGATCGGCGAGAGAGACGGAGTGCAAGCGACAGCGATCGCGGCCGTGGCGCGGAGCGCCGGGGCCGAGGTGCTGCTCGAGCTGAATCAGTGCTTTGTCTGAACCTCGGCCGGTGCCACGGAGCTGGATGAGCAGACCGAGATCAAGCGCATCTTCGACGAGCAAGGCAAAGAGGGGCTCGTAGTGATCCTCGGCGCCGCGGAGCCCGTCTACGTCGAGATGATGGCTGAGACGGTCACCGCCGGTGACCCCACCTACACAGGTCCGTTGGCCGGAGTCTCGTTGGGACTCCCCGTTTATCACGTGACCGAACCTGAGGTTCGGGCGATCACGGACGCCTCCGTGTACCAGGACCAGATCGCGCTGTCCGAGATCGCGATGGAGACGGACAAGATCTGGGAATCGATCCGCGCCGTGCGCAGCAGGAACTCTCACGCGTGAACACCGAACCGGCCGGCGCGCTCCCCACCATACGTGGCGTGTCGTGCGTCCTCGCCCATACGCCCGGCCTTCTGCGATACGGCTCGAAGCCGACGCGCGAGCTCGCGAAAAACGGCACGGCCCTCCTCCCCAGGATGCAGCAGCATCTTCGAAGCTTCGAGGATGCGCTCGCGTATCCCCCGAACCAGGTGTTCATCGGTAATCGCACGCCCGAGTCGCTATGGGATGTGCCCGAACCCTGGTGGGGATACCGCGAGCCCAACGCGAACCCGCGCGGGCCCTTCGGTCAGATCGTGTCCGAGGACGCCTTCTGGGGACTCCTGCGCATGTCCGATGACTTCGGCCTCGTCGATATCGAGCGCTCGCGGCTCGATCGGTCGGCCAAGTTGCTGCGGGCGACGGAGCTCTGGAGCGACGCCGATCTCGAGCGCGTCGTCCGTCCGGCGACGGCGACGAGTGGGTCGGAGGCGGCGCTCGCGCTTGTGGCGGCCGACGGGTCCCAGGTGGGACGCGTCGCGCGCGGCTACCCCGACGACTCGAGCCAGACCGCCGACATCCTTCTCGAGAACCTCGCGTGCAAGGCCTCGGGCGCGCTCGCGATCAAGCAGCTTCTCTGTCAGGTGGGCATGGCTCCGACCGAGGTGGAGTACCTCCTTGGTTGCGGCGAAGAGGCCGTCGGTGATCGCTACCAGCGCGGGGGCGGAAGCATCTCGAAGGCCATGGCCGAGATGGCGGGATGCACCCAGGCGACCGGCTCGGACGTGAAGGCGTTCTGCTGCGCTCCGGTGCACGCTCTCGTGCTCGCCGGCGCGCTCGTCCAGAGCGGCATCTACCGGAACGTCGTCGTGGTCGGCGGCGCCTCGCTCGCGAAGCTCGGCATGAAGATGCTGGGACACCTCGCCAAGGACATGCCTCTTCTGGAGGACTGCCTCGCCGCGGTCGCGATCCTCGTCGGCCCCGCGGACGGAAGCGGCGTGCGCCTGCGGCTCGATGCCGTCGGCCGCCACACGGTCGTGTCCGGCGGATCGGCCGGCGCGATCTACGAAGCTCTCTTGACGAAGCCCCTCGATCAGCTCGGCCTCCGCATCACCGACGTCGACAAGTACGCCGTCGAGCTGCACAACCCCGAGATCACGGTTCCAGCGGGGAGTGGGAATGTCCCGCGCACGAACTACCGGATCATCGCGGGCCTCGCGGTGATGCGCGGCGAGATCAAGCGCGACGAGGTCGAGGCGTTCGAGCGCACGCACGGCATGCCGGGGTTCGTCCCGACGCAGGGTCACATCCCCGCGGCGCTCCCGTACCTCGCGCACGCGCTGCCGCGCCTCCGCGACGGGTCGCTCCGCAACGCGTTCCTCATCGCGAAGGGCAGCCTCTTCCTCGGGAAGATGACGAACATGGCCGACGGGATGTCCGTCCTCGTGGACCGCGCCGTCTGAGCCGCCAGGCCGTCCGCGCATCTTCCCGCGAGCGCGACGCGCTGGTCGCGCGTCTTGTCCCCGTGCTCGACGGGCTGTTCCCAGGCGCGGCCGGGGCCGGCGCCACCGGTTATCTCAGGCGGAGGCTCGCGCGGTCGTCATCAGAGGAGCGCGCGCGTCTTCGTAAGACGGGCGTCGTCCTCGCGCGTGCGGCTCGCGCGCGCTACGGGCGGGCGATCGCCAGCCTCGATCCCACGGACATCGACGGCCTGATCACGGCGCTGAGGGAGCACAGCGGCGATGCGGACACGTTCTGGTTCCTCCGCTCGCTGGCTCTCGAGGCTGCGCTCGCGCATCCGATTCACGGCGGCAACAAGAACGGATGGGGCTGGCGCCTCGTCGGTGCGGTAGGGGATCCGCAGCCGCGTGGGTTCACCGCGCAGGAGGTCGCGACAGCGGCGCCCGTGACGCGAAAGGTCGTGGCGCCTGCGCGATGGAACGCAGGGCTCGCCGCGAAGGGCAGCGCCCCCGGCAACGATGCGGACGTGTGCGTCGTTGGTCTCGGTGCCGCCGGTGGCGTTATCGCGGCCGAGCTCGCCGAGGCGGGCCTGCGCGTTATCGCGCTCGAGGCGGGTCCGTCGTCGGTGCGCGCAAGCACCGACGAGCGCGAGTTCAATGTCGGCCGCGCGCTTTTTTGGAGAGAGCCGGAAACGCTCTCGGTCAACGATGGGCCGCCGAAGCATGGCGCCTGGCTCGCTCGCAACATCGGCGTCGGCGGGCCGCTTCATTGGACCACGATCACGTACCGCCTCCATCCTTCGGATTTCCGCGTGCGCTCAGAGGTGGGCGCCGTCCCCGGGACGACCCTCGCCGATTGGCCGATCAGCTACGCGGAGCTCGAGCCTTCCTACGCGCGCGCTGAGCTCGAGATCGGCATCGCCGGACACGCGGGCGGCAATCCGTACGAAGGCGCACGCAGCGCCCCATTTCCCTTCGCGCCGGTGCCCCCATCCCGCGCGGCCACGCTCTTCGCGGACGCGGCGCGGCGGCTCGGCCACACGCCGTACCCGACCCCGGCCGCGATCGCGACGGGGCGGCGCGGCTCGAGGAGCGCGTGCAACCTCTGTGGTCGCTGCTCCCATTACGAATGCATCCGGCGCGCCAAAGGCAACACCCGGGACACGGTCCTCGCCCGCGCGGCACGCACCGGCCGGTTGGAGATCCGTGCGCGGTGCCGCGCCGAGCGCGTGTCCGTGGATCCGCGGACCGGCGAAGCTATCGGCGTGCGCTACGTCGGTCCGCGAGGCCGGCGCGAAGTCACGGCGCGCACGGTGGTCCTCGCGACCGGCGCCGCGTACCAGGCTCGTCTCCTCCTGCTTTCGGCGTCGCGAGCGCATCCGCGCGGCCTCGCGAACTCGAGCGGTCTCGTCGGGCGAAACCTCATGTTCCATACGAACGTCATGGCGTGGGGTCTTTTCGACGAGCCGATCTACGCCGACCGCGGGCCGCAGACCGGCACCGCCTTCGACGATCTGGACGAGGATCGGCCGAGAACGCGATATGGCGCTTCGTTCGTGCGCGGCGCCGCGGTCGTCGGCGGTCTCCCGCTCACCTTCGCGGGCGGACCGTTGGCGTTCGCGAACGCCGCTGGTCAGACGGCGCGGTTGCCCGAGGGCGTGCCGCCCTGGGGTGCCGGGTTCCGGGATTTCGTCGCCTCCGCGTACTCCCGGCACTTCGCCGCGTTCGCGCTGTGCGAGGACCTTCCGATGGAAGAGAACCGCCTGGAGCTCGATCGGACGATCCGTCTCGCCGACGGCGGGCCAGGCCTTCGCATCCATTACCGGTATCACCCGAACACCATCGCGATGGAGGAGTTCATGGTGATCAAGGTGGCCGAGGTCGTTCGCGAGGCCGGTGCGCGCGAGGTGATCGCGCAGCGCTCGTCCTTGCCCGCGGGTATGTTCGCAGGCCATCACATGGGCACGGCGCGGATGGGGAAGGATCCGCTCACGAGCGTCGCGGACGCGGACGGGCGCTCCCACGATGTGCCGAACCTCTTCCTTCCGGGCAGCGGTCTCTTCGTGACCTCTGCCGGCGTCAACCCGACCGGCACGATCTTCGCGCTCGCTTACCGGACCGCCGCGGCCATCGCCCAACAGCACGGCGTTGTCAACAACGCGGCGCAGTCGGCATGACAAGGACCCTCGCGTTCGCGCGTCACCGCACAATGGGGCGCCACCACGCGCCATAGGAGGAGCTAGGGCGATGCCAGAGGACAAAGTCCGCAAGATCGAGCTGCCGCGATTGGACCCGAAGGAGGTCGGGCTGCTCGTCGTCGACATGCAGAACGGCTTCTGCCATCCGGACGGCGCGCGCGCGAAGGCGTTCGGCGTCGACGCGATCGCCATGCCGCGCGCGATCATCCCGAACGTCATCGACATGATGCGGATGTGCCGGTCGGCCGGCGTGCGCATCACGCTCACGCGCCAGGTCCATTACCCGGACGATCAAGCGCGCAAGCGTCGGCGCATCCCGTCGCACCTCGACCGCCGCGGCGTGAAGCTCGAGCTCTGCTGGCGCGGCACCTGGGACTCCGAGCTCATCGACGAGATCAAGGCGGAGGTGCGGCCGGAGGACGACGTCATCATCAAGCACCGGGCGAGCGCGTTCTACAACACGCCGCTCGAGGCCGAACTGCGCATCAAGGGCATCCAGGTGCTCATCGTGACCGGCACCACGACGTCGTTCTGCATCGACTCGACGATCCGCGACGCGTACATGCGCGACTACGACGTGCTCGTCCCCGCCGAATGCGTGTCGGACACGGACCAGGCCGCGCACGACGCCGTGCTCGCGAGCGTCGATCGCTTCCACGGCGTGGTGACCTCGACCGAGGACATCGCCAAAGCCCTCGGTGTCGTCGCCCCGGTGCCTGCGTGAGCTCGACGGGCGCGCTCGACCGGATCCTCGAGGGCGCGATCGACATGCACTGCCACTCGGGTCCCTCGCCATTCCCGCGAAAGATGGACCACGTCGAGGCCGCGCGCCAGGCCGAGTCGGCCGGAATGCGCGCGATCGTCGTGAAATCGCATCACCACCCGACGGTCATGGACGTTCGCGCGATGGCGCCGCAGCTGTCGAAGGTCAAGACGCAGGTCTTCGGCAGCATCGCCCTCAACTCGATGGTCGGCGGGTTGAACCCGTCGGCGGTCGATGTCGCGCTCAAGATGGGCGCGCGCGTCGTGTGGTTCCCGACCATCTCGTCGCGCCACCACCAGGAGCACCAGCAGACACATCCCGGCCTGAAGTTCCCGAAGCCCTCAGTGCCGCTGCGGAAGCCGGATGTGGTCGACATCCTGACGGAGTCCGGCGACGTGCGGCCTGAGGTGCCCGCGATCCTTCAGCAGATCGCCGAGGCGGGCGCGGTAGTCGCCGCCGGCCACCTGGCGCCGGATCGCATCCAGATACTGCTCGACGCGGCGCGCAAGGCCGGCGTCACGCGGATCATCGTCAATCACCCCGAGTACGTCATAGAGGCGAGCCGCGACCAG
>DASWCR010000085.1:0-15179 GCA_036389995.1 Candidatus Limnocylindria bacterium
GGCTTACAGCCTCATCGATGCGCGTGACCGCCGCGGCGTACTCATCGGTTCCCGTTCCGACCGCCGCCGACCGGCGCGACACAAGCGTTTCAAGGTCCATCAGCCGGCGATCCGACTGCGTCACGAGCGTGTTCAGGCGCGCGACATCGTCGGTCGCGAGCGTGACTTGCACGTCCTCGACGGCGCGCTTAAGAGCGAACGCGGGATCGCCCGGAAGGCTCGTGGCTGCCGCCGCCCCACCACCGGCCGCGGCGAGCAGCACGAGCACGAGAATGGCTGCGAGAGCGGGACGGAGTGCCGGTACCCGCGACCACCCGAGTGGCGAACGCCGCGGCGACTCGAGCACGACGGGCGCGGCAAGAAGGGACGACCGCAGCCGCGAGCGGAACTCCGGTCGTGGGGCGACCTTGCCGTAGCGGGAGAGCCGCTCTCCGAACTCGAGGAGCTCGCGCTCGTTCGGTGCACTCATAGCGGCAGGTCTCCCAGCAACTCTCGGAGCGCGGCGAGTGCGCGCATCTGGATACCGCGGATGGTGCTCTCGGGCTTCCCGGTGACGACGGCGGTCTCCTTCGTCGAGCGGCCCTCGAGATAGCGCAACACGATCACTTCCTGCTGGAGCGGTGTGAGCCGCGCGATCGCCGAGCGCAGCCGACGCACATCGTCGCCGGTACTTGCGAGCTCGTCGGGACCGGGCGCGTCGCTCGGGTGCGCGCGCGCGTCCTCGAAGCTGGCCTGTGGACGCTCGCGCCGCATCCGGTCCGCGACGACGTTGCGCGCGATCGTGTAGAGGAACGCAAGGAACGGACGGCGCGGCTCGAAGCGCGGCATCGCGACGAGCGCTCGGTGGAACACTTCGCTGGTCACGTCTTCGGCCTCGGCGTCGATGCGCAACCGGAAGTACGCGTAGCGGTAGACCGCGTCGACGTGGCGGTCATAAAGCGAGGCGAACGCGCGACGGTCGCCCGCGGACGCGCGACGTAGCAGATCCCGTTCATCTACCTGTTTATCGCTCGGCGGGGCGGGATCGTTGAGGTCTTTCGTGAGTGCCTCGATTCAAATGGTGTGGTTTTTCCCGCGAAACGGACGAAATGCCCAGGTATTAGGCGCCCGCGGGGTACCAAGGTCCTATCCATCCGCATTCAACGCTTGGGGCCGACCGAGCGATAGGCAGGAAACAGGCACAGAAGAAAGGACGGGACCGCTCATGTTGCTTGGCAAAGCCCTCGCGATCCTCAGCACCCTCAAGGGAGCGGCTGCCGCCACGGTTGTCGTTGCAGCCGCGATCGGCACCGGCGTCGTCGCAACCAACGAGGATGTGCAGACCGCCGTCACCACGACGATCCAGAACGTCACTCATAGCGCTGACTCGAATCAACCGGCCGTCGTGACCGCCCGCAACAAGGCGGACGCGGATCTGCGCGACGCGTTCCAACTCGACCAGCAGAAGCTCGCGAAGCTCCACGACGCGCACGTTACCGACCGCGCGATGCTCAATGACACTGTCGGCAAGGCCGACGCGGCGCTCCGCGCCGAGCTCACGAAGGCGCTCGACAAGGTCGCGACCTTCACGCTCGGTCGCGAGGGCCGTGAGTCGCCGAGGCCGACCGGCTCGCCCGACATCAAGGTCGCGTTCACTGCGCAGTCGGATCTCGACAAATGGGTCACGGACGAGATCGCGGCCATGGACAAGATCGAGAAGGACGCCGAAGACGCCGTCGCGCTTCTCCCGACGGCCGCCCCTG
Organism: Candidatus Limnocylindria bacterium; assembly: GCA_036389995.1. Classification (GTDB taxonomy): domain Bacteria; phylum Chloroflexota; class Limnocylindria; order P2-11E; family P2-11E; genus 3-1-20CM-2-70-9. Next base: position 1,743 of record DASWCR010000085.1, read on the forward strand.
GCAAGCCCGACGACGCGGGGAAGCCCGCAACCGCCCCGACCCCGCCACCGCACCCGACCCCGTAGGCAACGTCCCCTTTTTCTGGAACACCCCGGCGAAACCCGCCGGGGTGTTCTCTCTGGTACGAAGGTCATCCCCGGAAGCGGTCAACGTTCGGCCGGCTTACCGCGATAGGCATGTAAAGACGACGTGGGGGTATTTGGGATGCTTGGTGAAATCATCAGCGCGAAGGTAGCCGCGGTGGTCATCGCGGGCGCCGCGATGGCAACGAGCGGCGCGGCCGCCGTCGCGAGCACGGCGTCCGACAGCCACAGCTCCACGGCGCAGGCGACTGCCGCAGCCTCAACGCAGAAGGGCCCCAGCGACAAGGATGGGAAGGGCAAGGGTCAGGGCGACAAGATCTCGGCTCTCGCTCGTTCGACTCCTGGTGGCAAGGGCAAGGGCGCGATCATCAGCGCCGCGGCGAAGGGCCACCGCAAGGCCGTGAGCGCCGCGGCGAGCGCCAACGGCAAGGCGCACGGCCCTCAGGGCAAGGCGAACGGCAAAGCCGAGAACGCCAAGAACTAGCGCCGGTTCTTCTCTAAGCCCTCAGCGCATCCGGCACGCCACGGGAGGTTAGCGAGCGGCTTCCTCGAGCGCTGGCGGTTGCTCGCCGGGCGCAAGTCGCAACGTGCGCGGCTCGATGGGGCGGATCGGCTGCAGATGGATCGCTCGGGAGCGGTCGAAGCTCGCGATCCAGTTCCAGAGCACTCGGCCGGGATACATCACCGCGTCGATGAGCCGCTGCAGTACGACCTCGAGCGCATCCGAGATCTTCGCGAGCAGGCGGAACGCGTAGACGATGGCCTCGGCGGCCAGCCACGCGACCGCCCACACCAGTAACCCAGCGAACGCGGCGAGGAACACGACGCCTACGGCGACGACGCTCAGGACGAAGTAGACGCCCGCCGCGAAGGCGATCACTCCTATTAATAGGACGATGCCCGCGATTCCCAGCACGCGGAGCACGCCGCCGAGCAGCACCGCCAGCGGCGGGAGCGCTCGGCTGACGGCGCGTAGCACCAGCGCCGCGAGCAGCATCACGATCGCGAGGGCGCCGACGATAAGGATCCACGCGAGCCAGGGCATCGCGATCGCCCCCCACGCGATGAGTGCGGTCGCGACGAGCATGAGCGGGATCGGGAACGTGAGCGCGATCCCCTCGAACTTGGTCGCGAGGTCCGCGGGGATGAAGTCGGGCACGACGACCGAAGCGCGCCAGAACGCGAGGAACAGCGAGAGCGATAGGAAGCACACGGCGAGACCGAGCGCGATCCGCGTGAGCCACCGCCGCGGCGTCGGTGCGAGGTCGTCCCACGGACCGAGGTGCGTCATGCCGATCAGGTCGAAGAACACGAGGCCGAGCATCAGCGCGCCGACGAACGACGCAATCGCGTACGCGACCGTGATCTCGCGGAACCACTCGGGCAGGAACGTCACCGACGCGCCGATCGCCTTTTCGTGGCTCGCGATCGAGAGCGCCGCGTCGGCGTAGAGGAACAGCAGCAGCCCGCCGAAGAACAGGAACCCGCCGATGACGCGCCAGCCGGCCCAGCGATCGGAGTTGCCGCGCAACGCGACCGCGGCGGAACCGGCCTGCGCGCCGAGACGGTCGCTGCCGTTCTCGGCGTGCGTCGCGGCCTGATCGACAAGCGGGCTGAAGAGTCCGACGATCGCGCCGGTGATCGCGGCGACGGGCCAGTTCGCGGTGTCGCGCGCAGTGAAGAAGAGCCCGGCAGCCGCGCCGGCGAGATTGCGCGCGGGCCGATCGAGCACCGGACGGAAGTAATCACGGAGGTTACGCAGCAAGCGATACGGCGTGGTCGGCGTGGCGCGGCGCAGCGCCGGATCGATCTCGGTGCGCGTGAACACAGCGGGAACGCGAAGCAGCGCCGCGATCGAGCTCACCAACACGCGCGCCGGAATGCCGAGAAGCGTGACGAGGACGATCGCGAAGAGCACGAGGTACCAGCGCTCGAGGATCGGTCGAAGCGCCTCGAGGAGGGCGACGATCTCGTTCATCGGCCGGTCGCCTTGAGCTGCTCGACGATCTTGTCAACGGTCGTCGCGGCCCACGGGAGGAACACCGGCGTTTGTGCGTTCAGCGTTCTGAACGTCGTCTCCCAATCGCGCTGCCCTTTGCCCTGATCGCTCGGGTCGTCACGGTGATAGAGCCCGATAACGATGTCGCTTTTCGAGAGGTCGGGCCGGACCGGGTTGCCGACTGTGTCGGTCATGTCGGAGAAGAGCACCAGCTTGTGCTTGCCCGGATTCGCGCCGAACACGCCGCCCGCGACCGCGAGGCCGCCGTAGATGTCGGTCCCGACCGGATCCTGCACCGGCGACGCGGCGCGGATCGCGGTCTGCGTCCGCTCGATGAACGTCGCGACCGTCTGCGCATCCTGAGCGGCCGCCGCCTGCGCGATGTCGTTGACCTTCACCTGCCACTCCTTCGCCGCGGCGTTGTACGTGCGAACCTTCGCCGTGTAGTCGTTGCACTCGAGCTGATTGAGCGGCCCCTTCGGAAGCGTGGGCGCGGCCGGATACTCGGCCGCCGAGGACTTGGGCACCTGGCTCAGCGGCAGGAAGATTTCCCGCATGTCGTTCGAGTTGTGGCTGATCCACGTTCCGAAGACCGAGTCGCCCGGACGCAGATCGAGGTTCGTGAGCGCGCCGGCGACCGTGTTGAGCGCGGTCATGGGGAGTTGCGGCCAGGGATAAGAAGGAGAGCGCTTCGCGTCACCGGTGTACGCCCGATCGATGAGGAAGCCGTAGGTGACGGATTCGCCGGCGCCGCCAGGCTTGGTCACCGGCTCCAGCGTGGGGCCGGGACAGACCGCACCGCTCGAGCCGAGCCCGCCGCAGCCCGCGACGAGGAGCGCCGCGATCAGCGGAAGCGCGAAACCGAGCCTCGTGCGCATGCCCCTCGTCACTGCTCCTTCGCGAAATTAGCGCGCGAAGATAAGAAACGGCCCGCTCGCCCGCCTAGAGGACGTGCAATCGCCTTGCCACGCGTAAACTCGCGCCGTCGCGGCCGCGGGACGGCGTGACCGAATCCTCATGCGCCGTCCGACGACCTATCGTCACCCAGCGTGCCCGCTGAGCCTGCCCTCTCCCTGAAGGGGACCGGGATCGTCTTCGTCGCGAGCCGCGGCGCGGACATACACGGGCCATCAAGGCGTGGCGCTGGGATATACGCCTGGGACACCCGCCATATTTCGACGTACGAGGTCCGTCCGCGAGCCGGCCAGCTCCGGTTGCGTTCCGCCGAGATCCTTCCTGACGGTGCGCAGCTGCGGTATTCGCTCGGTCCCCTGCGCGTCGAGCGGCGCATTCGGGTGGACAACGCGATCGCCGATCAGTGGTCGATCGAGAACCCGGGGCCGGGCACCGCCACGTTCGAAGCCGACGTAACCGTCGATGCCGACTTCCGCGACCTCTTCGAGGTGCGACAGCGGAAGCGCACGACGAAGGGACTTCGCGAGCCGGCGGCGGCGAACGGTCACCGCCTTGTCTTTCGATACACGGCGATCGACGGAGTGAAGCAGTCGACGGAACTCCTGGCGCCCGTCGACGCGTGGCACACCGGAGACGGTCCCGCGCGCGGACGGGTCGCGGTGCGGGTCTCGCCCGGCGACCGGCGCTCGATCGAGATCGACATCCACGTCCGATCGACGCTCCCCTCTCCCGTCGTCGCCGATCGCGACTGGGTCGCGTGGCAAAGGACGTCGACAAAGTTCGCGAGCGACTCGCCCGACCTCGACGCGTGGATCTCGCGCAGCTCGCTTGACCTCTTCATGCTGTCGGACCTGACGGCCGACGGATACTTTCCGTCGGGGGGCATCCCGTGGTTCGTCGCGCCGTTCGGACGCGATTCGATCATGACCGCGCTCATGACGCTGCCGCTGCGCCGCGATCTCGCGCCCGCCGTGCTCCGGGTGCTCTCCGATAACCAGGGCACGCGCGACGTGCCCGAGCGCGACGAGGAGCCGGGTCGGATCCCTCACGAGATCCGGCAGGGCGAGATCGTACGGACGGGCGGCGCCTTCGGCACGCCGTACTACGGCACCGTCGACGCGCCGCCGCTCTTCGTGTGGCTCGCGGCCGAGGCCGCGCGCTGGATGCCGGAGCGCGACCTCATCGGAGAATTCGAGCCGAACATCCGTGCGGCTCTCGAATGGATGGAAAAGCGCGGCGATCTCGACGGCGACCTGTTCATAGAATTCGAGCGCAAGCGCCCGACCGGGATCACGAATCAGGTCTGGAAGGACTCCGGCGACAGCTACCTGAACGCGAAGGGCAAGCGACCTGAAGGCCCGATCGCGGCGGTCGAGGTGCAGGCGTACGCGGTCGCCGCGATGCGCTCGCTCGCCGAAGTGGTCGCGACGCGCGATCCCGCCTGGTCCGCGGAGCTCAGCGCTCGCGCCGAGGCGCTGCGCCAGAAATTCGAGCGCGCCTTCTGGATGCCGGGGCGCTCGTTCTATGCGCAGGCGCTGGACGGGCGAAAGCGACTGGTCCCGGACATCGTCTCGAACCCCGGGCTCGTGCTCTGGGCCGGCGCCGCCACCACCGCGCACGGTCGCGCCACGGCACGCCGCCTTCGCCAGCCGGACCTCGCGAGCGGCTGGGGAATCCGTACGCGGAGCTCGCGCTCAAAGCACTACGACCCAGTGAGCTACCAGAACGGCTCGGTCTGGCCGCACGACACCGCGTTCGCGGCGGCGGGAATGGCCCGCTACGGCGACAAGGCGGGCGCGGCGAGGACGATCACGGAGATGATCGCGGCGGCGAAGGCCTTTCCGGACTGGCGCATCCCCGAGCTCTTCGGTGGACAAGCCAGAAAGCCCGATGTCGCGCCGACAACTTATCCCGTCGCGTGCGTCCCGCAGGCGTGGTCCGCTGCGGCGACCTTCCTCTGCATCCGGACGATGCTCGGTCTATCGGTCGGAGCCGACGGCGCAACGGTCGCGCTCGATCCCCTGCTTCCCGAGGGCGTCGATCGCTTCGAGGCCACCGGTCTTCGCGTCGGTGCCGGCACGCTCGAGGTCCGCATCGAGCGAAAACGCGGGCGAGCGCGCCTCATTGACCTCCGAGCGAGCGGGCTAGCAGTCAGCGCTCGCTGAGTTTCCGGCGGTACGATGCACAAACACGCGCGGGGAGGAGGAATCCCTATATGAGAAACCGCAGGTCATTGCTCGCCGTCATCGCGCTCTTTGCACTCGTCATCAGCGCATGCAGCGGCACCGCGACTCCGAGCGGGACGCTCGGCCCGCTTTCGGGAGACGTCCGGATCTCCGGATGGTCATCGTCACCAACCGAGGACGCGCTGCTCACGGATTCGATCAACGCGTTCATGACAGCGAATCCCAACGTCAAGGTGAAGTGGGAGCCGATCGCGCAGGACTACGAAACGGTCCTGAAGACCAACCTCGCGGCCGGCACCGAAGCCGACGTTTTCTATGCCGACATCTTCTGGATCGACAGCCTCATGAAGACGGGCAAGCTGCTCGCGCTTGACGACCTCATGGCGAAGAGCGGCACGAAGAAAGAAGACTTCGTCCCATCGCTCATCAACGCGTTCTCCTACCAGGGCAAGACCTACGGCATCCCGAAGGACTTCAACACGCTCGGCCTCGTGTACAACAAGGACCTCTTCAAAGCCGCAGGCGTGGCCGAGCCCACGAATGACTGGACGTGGACCGACCTGTCAGCCGCCGCGAAGAAGCTCACCTCCGGCAGCGTCGTCGGGCTGAGCCTTCCTGCGGACGCAGCGCGCTTCGTCCCGTTCCTCTGGCAGGCGGGCGGCGACCTCGCGAACATCAACAACGCCGCGGGCCAGGCCGCCTTCGACTTCTACACGGGCTTTGAAGCCAAGGACAACGTCTCGAAGCTTCCGTCCGAGCTCGGCATGGGCTGGGCCGGCGAAGCCTTCGAGAAGGGGAAGGCCGCGATGGTCTTCGAGGGTGGCTGGCTCCCAGCCGACCTCAACAACAACTTCAAGAGCGTGAACTACGGCGTCGTCCAGATGCCGAAGGGCACGGCCGCGAAGTCAAACCTGATCTTCACCGTGTCCTACTCGATCTCCGCGAAGTCGAAGAACCCGAACGCCGCTTGGGCGCTCGCGAACTACCTCACCGGTACCGACAACCAGACCAAGGTCCTGAAGGCCGGGTTCGCGCTGCCGACGCGGCAGGCGCTCTCGAGCCAGATCACGAACGCGAACTCCAAGGCGATCTTTGATGGCACCGCGTACGGAAAGCCGTTCAACTACGCCAGCGCGAACACAGGCAAAGTGAACGACGAAATTGCGAAGTCGCTCGAGTCGATCATGCTCAAGAAGTCGAGCGTCAAAGACGCACTCGACAAGCTCGCGACAACGATCAAGCCGCTTCTGCAGTAGCACATGGCGGTGATGGCGGGAGGGGTGGCCCAGCGCCGCCCCTCTCGTTTCCGTTACTGGCGCCAGTGGCTCACCGCCTATCTATTCCTCGCGCCGTACATGATCTTTCCGCTCGTCTTCATCGCGGGCGCGATCGCGCTCGCCGTGTACTTCTCGTTCACTGACTACGACCTGCTTTCCGACCCCGTCTTCGTGGGACTCAAGAACTATCAGCGGGCGTTCCAGGACGAGAGCTTCCTCCACGCGATCCGCAACGTCGCTACGTACACGGCTGTCGTTGTTCCGTCGCAAACGTTCATCGCGCTCGTGATGGCCGCGGTGCTCGACCAGAAGCTTCCGTTCCGGCGCTTCTTCCGGATCGCGTGGTACCTCCCATGTGTCGCGTCGAGCGTCGTCACGACGCTCATCTTCATGTGGCTCTTCCTGCCCGATGGCTTCATCAACGCCGCGCTGAACTTCGTCGGGATCAACGCACGCATCAACTGGCTCGGCGATGAGGCCACGGCGCTGCCGTCGATCATGTTCATGAACATCTGGGCGACGGCCGCGACGATGATGCTGATCTTCCTCGCGGCGATCCAGGACGTGCCCGGTCCCATCTACGAGGCCGCACACCTCGACGGCGCCGGGCCGATCCGGCAGTTCTTCCAGATCACGATCCCCCTGCTGCGGCCTGCGATCTTCCTCGTCGTGCTGCTCGGCACGATCGGCTGCTTCCAGCTGTACGACCAGGTGAAGATCGCGACGAACGGTGGCCCGAACGAAGCGACGCTCACAGTCACGTATCTGATCTGGAAACAAGGGTTCCGCGACCTGAATATGGGGTACGCGAGCGCGCTGGGCGTGATCCTCTTCGTGGGCATCTTCGCCATCTCGCTCGTACAGCGCCGCTTCCTCGACGTGAGGCCGGATTACTAATGGCCACTCGCACGGCGGCCATCACGACCGTCTCCGCCCAGCGCCCGCGATTCCCTTTCAAGATTTCGCGCGTGCTGTTCCTCACGGTCGCGGTGATCTTCACGATCCTCGCGCTCACCCCGTTCATCCTCACGGTCTCGGGGTCGTTCAAGACGAAGAGCGAGATCCTCGACTGGCCGCCGACGATTATCCCGACCGTCATCCAGTGGCAGAACTACGTCGACGTGTGGACGAACTCGCACTTCTTCCCGCAATGGATCCTGAACAGCGTCTGGCTCGCGGTCTTCCACCTCGTCGTCTATATCGCGATCTGCTCGCTCGCGGGATACGCCTTCGCGCGCATGAACTTCCCCGGCGCGACCGTGTTCTTCATCGCGATCCTCGGCAGCATCATGGTGCCGGGTCAGGTGCTCTGGGTACCGAAGTTCCTGATCCTGAACCAGCTCGGTCTTGTCGATAACTGGCTCGGCGTCGGATTACCGGATCTCGCCGAGGTCTTCGGTGTGTTCTTCATGACGCAGTTCTTCAAGTCGTTGCCGAAAGAGCTCGAGGAGGCGGCGTCGATCGATGGCGCGGGCACGTTCCGCACGTTCCGGCAGATCATCCTGCCCAACGCGTATCCGGCGCTCGCCGCACTCGTGATCCTGCGATTCCAGGGCTCGTGGAACGAGTTCCAGTGGCCGCTCATCGTGCTGCGCTCGCCGGACCACCTGACGCTCCCGCTCGGCCTCGCCTCGTTCCAGGGACTGTTCGGCGTGAACTGGAACTGGGTGCTCGCCGGCGCGATGTTCAATGCCCTGCCGATCATCCTGCTCGTGATCTTCTTCCAGAAGTACTTCATACGGAGTGCGGCGAGCAGCGCGGTAAAGGGATAAGCCCAGACGGTCCGCTCTTCGACAGCGGCTCCCGCAGGTGCCGGCTTAGCGAGCGCGACGCCACTCATTGAGAACGATGCGCTTCCGGGCCAAATCGTCTCCGTGGATCTCGCGAACGCGCTCGATCGCCGCCGCGATGTCCGACGCGTCCATTCGCTTCGCCGGTTCGCGATCACGGTAGGCAAGAAGCAGTCCGTGGTGACGCGCAGTCGCCGTGGCCAGCGAATCGAAATCTGCGGGGTTCGCCGTGACCAGGGCACGCCGCTGGTCTTGGGCGCGCGCCCAGACCTCTAGATCGGAGGCCCCTTTGGGTAGTGTCTCGACGTCGTGACCAGCCTTGCGCAGGCGGGTGAGAAGTTCCGCCGAGGCGAGGTTCTCATCGACGACGAGATGCACTCGCCCGATCCGGCGGATGGACATTGGCCATCCTCTTGGCCGCCATCTCGTCTTCTCTGGCCTCGGCTTCGATGAGCTCCGGTTGGGCATCGACGTATCGGCCCGCCTCGAGCACCGCCTCGACCGGAAGGTCGAACTGACGCGCGGTTTCCTCCGGGGTCCAGTGGTTCGCGGCCATCTGGTCGACGAGCTGCCCCGCGCTCATCCGCCGGCCCTTGATCGAGAGCTGCCGGCGCCAGGCGTGCGGCCGCGCGACAAGCCAAGTCCAGTTTTCGTTTGCCAATGCCTCGTCCACCCCAGGCAGCACAGCCTCGCTGAAGCGTTCGGGCAACGCGTCTGCCTCGACAGAAATAACGTGCCGACCTTGCCGCTTCTGCTCGAGCATCCAGTTGAAGACAGAGAGCGCTGCCAGGACCGCCTCGTTGGTGACACCACGGAAAAACCGGTCGGCCGTTTGCCGTATCCGGCTCCCGACGCTTTCCGGCACGTCGACGTAGAGCCTCGGTCGCCGCTTCGCGTCCGCCGCGCGCTTGGTCATGACACCATTCTGGCTCCGATACGGAGCCACGTCAATTGACTAAGGTAGCTCGACGGTCTCGCGCCACGCCGGAACCGCGGTAGCGAACCCGAGCGCGCGGACTTTCGGCTCGAACGCCGCCTGCGCGGCAGGATCGCCGTGCACGATGAACGTCGTGCGCGGTTTCTGGGTGAAGTTGCCCAGCCAGGCGAGGAGCTCGGGCTCGTCGGAATGTGCGGAGAATCCGCTGATCGAGCGCACCTGGCAGTGGACCTCGAGGTCCTGTCCGTCGATCCGCACCTGCTTCGCGCCCTGCTGCAAGTCCGCGCCGAGCGTGCCGTCGCCTTGATAGCCGACGAAGAGCAGGGTCATACCCGGATCGCCGACGAGCGATTTGACGTGCTGGACGATCCGCCCGCCGGTGATCATCCCATTTGAGGCGACCACCATGAACGGTCGCGCCGCCTGCTCGATGGCCAGGGACTCCTTCACGCTGTTCGTCATGATGGCGTCGGGATAGTCGATCATCGTGTCGCGCATGGCGATCAGCGCCCGAGCGTCGTCATCGAAGTAGTCGAGGTATGCCCGGTACACATCGCTGGCCTTCTGGGCCATCGGCGAATCGAGATAGAGCGGCAAGTGCGGGATGGTTCCGGCGCTGAGCAGGCGATTCAGCTCGTAGACGATCTCCTGTGTCCGGCCGATCGCGAACGAGGGCATCAGCAGCACCCCCTTCGCGTCACGCGCTAGCTTCACCGCTTCGCCCAGCAATCGGATGGCCTCTTCCTGAGGCTCGTGCGTTTTGCCACCGTAGGTCGACTCGATGAGCAGGTAGTCCGCGGTGGTGACCTTGGTGGGGTCGCGAATGATCGGCGAGCCGGGACGGCCGAGGTCGCCGCTGAAGACGATCACGCGCTCCTGATCGCCCTCCACGACGCGGACGCGGATGATCGCCGAGCCAAGTATGTGGCCGGCGTCGAGGTACGTCGCGGTGATCCCGGGCGCGACCTGGACCTCAGCCCCGTAGTCAATGCCGCGAAAGAGCGCGAGCGCGGCGTTGGTGTCCTCGACCGTGTACAGCGGCTCGCGCAATGCGGTGATCGCGGCCGGCTTCGCGTTCCGAGTTGCGGCTGCCGGATCTTCCTTGGTCGCGGCCGCGATCTCGACCATCGTCTCCTCGTCTTCGACGGCAGCGCGATCGGGGTTCCTCTTGGCAAAGCGCTGGTGGCTCTGTGAGAACTCCTCCTGGAGCTTGGCCGAATCGAGGAGCACGAGTCGGGTGAGGTCGACGGTCCCCTTGGTCGCGTAGATCGGCTTGCGGAACCCGCCCGCAGAAAGATGCGGGATGAGCCCGCAGTGATCGAGATGCGCGTGCGTGAGCAGCACCGCGTCGACGTCGCCCGGCGCGTACGCGAACGGCACGCGGTTGCGGATCACATCGTTCGGGCTGCCCTGGAACATGCCGCAGTCGATGAGCACGCGCGCGCGGTCGGTCTCGAGCAAATACTGCGAACCCGTCACCGTCCGCGTCGCGCCGAGAAAGTGCAGGCGCATCTCGGCCATCATGGCAGCGCCATGCCACCGCTGCCGCGACCGGAGCCCTTCGACCCATTGCGGAAGGGCCTGTACACCGCCGACGAGCTCATGCAGGGCTACACAGCCGCACACCCCGATGGTGCCCTCGATCGACGGATCGCTCGCCACTTCGTCGCCGCGGGCGGCCGCAACCCGCCGTCCGCGGCGGAAGCCATCGCTCAGCGCCTGCACGACTTCGGCATCGACCGCGCCCTGACCGGATGGCTCGGCGGCGACGGCGGTACCGCGCCGAAGGTCGTGGGCGTGATGGGCAGCCATTCCACACGCCGCGATGACCCGCAGTACGCGCTCGTCGCGGAGCTCGGGTGGCGACTCGCGCGCGCCGGCTTTCTCGTGGCGACGGGCGGCGGACCCGGGCTCATGGAGGCAGCGAACCTCGGCGCGTACCTCTCGAAGCACGAAGACCGCGACGCTCTGGATCGCGCGATCGCGATCTTGAAGCAGGCGCCGGCCTACGAATCCGACCCCGCCCGGTACATCGAGGCGACGCGCCGCGTGCTCGCGGATGAGGCGAATGGAGCGGCGAGTCTCGGCGTGCCGACCTGGGTCTATCCGGATGAGCCGGTGAACCTATTCAGCTCGCACATCGCGAAGTACTTCTCGAACAGCATGCGCGAGGAGGGCCTGATCGCGATCGGCAGCCACGGTGTGGTCATCGCGAGCGATACGCCGGGCACGGTGCGGGAGGTCTTCCAGGCCGCGGAGCAGAACAGCTACTGGGTGGGTGACCGGCGGAGTCCCATGGTCCTGCTCGGTCCGCGGAGCCTGTCGGGCTTCGATCTCCTGACGGCATACGCGCGACGCGACGGCTACGTCGATCTCGTCAGGTCGTTCGCGGATCCGCGCGAGGCCGTTGATTTCATCGCGCGCACGCCGCCTGTCACGCGGCCCTCACCCGCCCCGACGAAATTCGGCGCCGGGGTGCGGCGCATGCGCTATCGGCATCCCGGCTGATACCGTCTTAACGATGTCCAAGCTAAAGGCGTCTCTCAGCGGACTGCTCCAAAGCGTGATCGCTCGCCTCAGACCAGCGGCGTCCTCACCCTCCCTCACCGAGTCGCTCCGCGAGATGGAACGCCAGGGTCTGGCAAAGCTCGGGACTGGAAAGCTGCCGGAGGACTTCTGGCGGATGCCGAGACCCAAGGACCCGAAAGGCCTTGTGATGAAGGGAATGCTCGAGGAGCGTGCCGAGCGACGGTGAAGTACGGCTGCGCCGCCTTCTGCTAGAGCCCGGAGGGACCGATCACGTAACGCAGGTGGGCGGTCGCGCGACGAAGTCTCATGTCGACTGTGACGAGACGGCATCCCAGAAGTGAGGCGAACGCCAGGTATTCGGCGTCGTAGGTCTTCGCCCAGCCGAGCTCGTCGGCAATCCGCCATGCCTCAACGCCCAGGCGTTTGTGCGTCCGCACGCGGATCGGCGAGGCGTCGAGCGCTGCGACGGCGCGTGTCGCCTGCTCCAGAGACACCTCACCGCGCCAGCGCACCTCGTGGAGGGACGACCGAACATCGGACCACATGAGCGACGGCGCAACGAGCTGTTCGCGACCAAACGGCGCGAAGCCATCCGGTGATGAGCACGCGAAGAACGCCGCGCTGGCATCGACGACGAGCAGCTATCGACCTTTTCGGCTTCGCTCGATCAACCTGACCACATTGGGCATCGGCTCGCCAGTCCAGGTGCGTCGCCACTCCGCGGGGACGGGCAATTGCGCGCCTTTCCTTGGAAGGATCGCGCGGAGATCGTCCTCTTCGATGATGTGCTGGGTCCCGACCCGTCGCGCGCGCAGCTTCCCGGACCGGATCCAACGGCGGACGGTCTCCGGGTCCCTGCCAACTCGACGCGCTGCTTGAGGGACGGTCAACATATGGCTGGATACTGCTACACGACGTGATCGCACCGCGATCAGCGGACTTGCGCGGACCAGTCCACCACCGCCGCGCCCCAGGTCATCCCGCCGCCAAACGCGGCGAACACCAGCGTGTCGCCTTGCCGCACGCGCCCTTGGGCCACGGCATCGCAGAGGGCGATGGGGATCGAGGCCGCCGAGGTATTGCCGAAGCGGTCGATGTCGATGAAGACCTTCGAGCGATCGAGTCCGAGGCGCTTCGCGACGCCCTCGATGATGCGGGCGTTCGCCTGATGCGGAACGAAGAGGTCGACGTCCTCAAGGCCCAGCCCCGCCGTAGCGAGCGCCTCCTTCGCCGCATCGGCCATCGCCGGAACGGCGAGCTTGAACACCGCGGACCCGTTCATCTGGATGAAGTCGGAGGCGAGGTCGTCGCGGCGCGACGCGGGATGCAACGCGCCACCGCCCTCGAGGCGCAGGTGTTTCTTCTGGCGTCCATCTCCGTGGAGCGCCGTGCTCTGGATCCCCGCGCCAGCTGCCGACGCTTCGATGACCACGGCACCGGCGCCGTCGCCGAAGAGCACGCAGGTCGCGCGGTCGGTCCAATCGATGAACCGCGAGATCGTCTCGGCGCCGACGAGCAGGATCTTGCGCGCCGCCCCCGACATCACGAGCCCGCGCGCGACGGTGAGCCCGTACACAAATCCGGCGCACGCGGCCCCGAGGTCGAATACCGCTGCTTTGTGCGCGCCGAGGCTTTCTTGCACGAGGCAGGCGGCGGTAGGCAGGAAGTAATCGGGTGAGGTGGTCGCGATGATGATCGCGTCGAGGTCCTCCGCGCGCACC
>DASWCR010000086.1:0-4357 GCA_036389995.1 Candidatus Limnocylindria bacterium
CCGCATTCGGCTCGAGGCCATCGACCAGAACGAGAAGGCTCTGCCCGGCCTTTGGGAGCGACGCCGCCTGACCCGTGATGAGGATGGATGGCGCGGACCGCATCGCGGCGACGTCGAGCCCGGCGTCAGCCGCGTCGCGCAACGCGTGCGCGATCGCCTCGCGCGCCAGCGCCATCTCGAGCAGGACCGTGGCCTCGGTCGTCGCGCCACCTCCGACCGGCTGGCGCGTGCGATTGAAGACGCGCTCGAGCAGTGCCGGTGCATCGATCGGCCAGGGCAGCCAGCGGCGCACGTTGTCGAGGCTCGCGCGTACGACGACGTGATCGGCGCCCATACCCAATCCGAGAGGGACGAGGTGCGCGGCTTCAATTTGACCGTCCGGGCGCGCTAGGACGAGTGACGTCGAACGCTCCGTCACGTCGACAGCAAGCGCGGTGGTCGCGTTCGTCGCCGCAAGAGCCCGCGCGCCGTCCTCGATGAGCGCGTCACGCAACACGACATCCCCGTTCCCGGCGCGGCGCAGATGGCGGAGGCTCTCGACCATCTCGGACGCCGCCGCGAAGCGCTCGAACTCGAACGGGCTGGCCCGCATCCGAAGGGCATGAGCGACGCGCATGTCCACGAGGGCAAAAACGCGCGGCATCGGGCGCTGCGCACCACAACCGAGACGCAGGGCCTCAAGAAGCTCGGAGAGCGCGCCCTCGTCTTTGGGTCCACCCTGTATCACGACGACATCGGGTTTCGCGTCGCGCAGAGCTTGCGCGGCCTCGACGAATGATCGTGGGTCGGTCGCGGGAACGCGCGCGACGATTTCGGCGCCCGACGCGAGCGCAAGATGAGCGACCGCGCGACGTGACGCCTCTTCGCGCCCGTGAACGAGCGCGATGCGAAGCGCGCGGCGGAGCGCGACACGCGTCTCCTCGACGGGGACCCCTACCCCGTCAGGGGCCCCTACCCCTGGGGCACGGGTCCCGGTCGAGACCGTCATCGCGACGCCGTCGTGGTGCGCGCCGCCTCCTGGACGAAGGCGTCGAAGATCCGGCGTGCCTCTGGCGAGACCTCGCTGGTCCGCTCGGGATGCCACTGGATGCCCACCACCCACCGCCGATCGTCGAGCTCGAAGGCCTCGATGAGATCGTCGACGACGGCGGTCGCGACCAGGCCCCGTCCGAGCGTGTCCTTTGTCACAGCCTGGTGATGCCGCGAGTTCACCGTGAGCGGCGCTCCGCCCGTGGCCTTCGCGAGGCGCGAGCCGGGCCGCACGATCACGTCGCGGTGCTCGACGAGACCCTCGCGCTCCAGATGCCGGTGTCCTGGAACGTCCTGAACGAGGCTGCCGTCGCGCACCACGTTGAGGATCTGGAAGCCGCGGCAGATGCCAAGGACGGGAATGTCGCGCTCGATCGCGACTTTCGCGATCTCGATCTCGAGCGCGTCGCGGTCGGTATCGACGTCCGAGCACGCCACGTCTGCCTCGCCGTACCGGGCCGACTCGATATCACCGCCACCCGAAAGGCAGAGTCCGTCGAGGTCGCTCGGCACCGCGTCGCCGGGGTGCAGCACGACGAGGTCCGCGCCGGCGCTCTCGAGCGCATCCCGGTACCGCTGATGTGATGCGCCGTGGAACGCGGACGGCCGTGCGAGCGTGAGCGCGATACGTGGACGCACGTTGGTCATGGTATGGAATCACGAAGGCTCGCGCGGTCGATGAGCTCGATGAGGACCCCGCCGGATGCGCGCGGGTGGATGAACGCGACCATGCCCTCGGCCCCTCGCCGCGGCGCGCGGTCGATCAGCTCGACCCCGTCGCCCGCGAGGCTCTCGAGCACGACCGCAAGGTCGTCGACGAGGTAGCACACGTGATGGAGTGTCGGCCTCGCGCGCTCGGCGACGAACTTCGCCACTCCGGACTCGCTGTCGGTCGGCTGGATCAGCTCGATCCGGCCCTTTGCGTCGCCGAGGAATACCACGCGAACGTGCTGGTCCGGAAGCTCGCGGATGCGATCGGCGGCAAGGCCGAGGGTGTCGCGGAAGAACGGGAGCGCCTCTTCTATGCGCGGGACCGCGATCGCGACGTGATGCAGCGGGCCGAGCTTCACAGACGTGGCGGAACGTACGTGCCGAATACCTCGCGCAGGTCGGCGCAGATCTCGCCAAGCGTCACGTCGGACTCCACCGCCGCGACGATCAACGGCACCAGGTTCGTCGAACCGCGCGCCGCGGTGACGAGGTCGGCGCGGGCCTTCTTCGCACGGGGAGTGTCGCGTCGTGCGCGCAGCTCCGCGAGGCGCGCGCGCTGGCGCTCGAGCACGGCCGGTGTTACCAGCGTGATCGGGATCTCGGGTCTGTCGCCTTCGTCGCGGTACGCGTTGACGCCGACGATGACCTTCTCCTTGCTCTCGATCGCACGCTGCTGCTTGTAGGCGGAGTCCTCGATGGCGCGCTGCTGGTACCCGCGCTCGATGCCGGCGAGCGCGCCGCCCAGGCCGTCGATCTTCTTGATCTCGGCGAGCGTGCGGCGCTCGATGTCGGTCGTGAGCGCCTCGATGGTGTGGGCTCCCCCGAGCGGGTCGATGGTCTCGGCGACGCCTGATTCCTCCGCGATGATCTGCTGCGTCCGAAGCGCGACGCGCACGGACTCTTCGGTCGGAAGCCCGAGGGCCTCGTCGTACGCGTTGGTGTGAAGCGACTGGGTTCCTCCGAGAACCGCGGCGAGCGCCTCGATCGCGGTGCGGACGATGTTGTTCCGCGGCTGCTGCGCGGTGAGGGTCGAGCCCATGGTCTGCGTGTGGAACCGGAGCGCGAGCGATGCCGGCGCCTTCGCGCCGTAGCGGTCGCGCATGATCGCGGCCCACACCCGACGCGCCGCGCGGAACTTCGCGACCTCCTCGAGGAGGGTCGAGTGCGCCGCGAAAAAGAAGGAGAGCTGCGGCGCGAATCGGTCGACGTCGAGCCCGCGCTCCACCACGGCGTCCACGTACGCGATGGCGTCCGCAAACGTGAACGCGAGCTCCTGCACCGCGTCCGCGCCGGCCTCGCGGATGTGATAGCCGCTGATCGAGATCGCATTCCACCGCGGGTGCCGCTCGGAGCAGTACGCGATGAGGTCGGTCGCGAGCCGCATCGACGGCCGCGGAGGAAAGATGTACGTCCCGCGAGCGATGTACTCCTTGAGGATGTCGTTCTGCGTCGTGCCGGCGACGCGGTCCGCCGCGACGCCCTGACGCTTCGCGATGGCGGCGTACATGGCGAGGAGAATCGCCGCCGTGGCGTTGATCGTCATGGACGTCGTCACGTCGCCCATCGGAATGCCTTCAAAGAGCCGAGCGAAATCTTCGAGCGAGCTGATCGAGACGCCGACCTTCCCCACCTCGCCCGCGACGCGCGGATCGTCCGCGTCGTAGCCCATCTGGGTCGGCAGGTCGAACGCGACGGAGAGACCCGTCTGTCCGTGCTCGAGCAGGTAACGGTACCGCGCATTCGACTCTTCGGCCGTGCCAAAGCCGGCGTACTGCCGCATCGTCCAGAGGCGTCCGCGGTACATCGTCGGCTGGACGCCGCGGGTGTACGGCGGCTCGCCCGGGAGTCCCGGATCGGCGCGGTCGGGGTCGAAGATCGGCGGCATCGGCGCGCCGTAGGTCGTCTCGAATTTCGCGCGCTCGGGAACGCGTTTGGTCGCTTCCGCGTACTTCGTTCGCTCCCATTCGGCGCGGTCGCGGCTCTTCTTCGGCACGAGCCGATGGTACCGACCTATCGCGGCCTGAACACAAGCATTCCGTCGATGCGCCCGAGGCGATCCCTGGAGAAACGCATCGGCTTGTAGTCGCCGGAGTTCCAGAGCGGCGCCTGATCTCCCCAGTACTTCGATCCCGGCTGACCGGATTCGCCCTCCGGCGTGACCGAGAGCGAGTTATCGAGATCGGCAAGGTCGGCGATCATTCGCTCGGACGCGTTCGTCGTCTGTTTGTACGGCGTCGCCGCATCGTACGCGCCGTTGTTCACGGAGAAGCCGTCGCCGGCGCGCGGGAATGGCCCCATGTTCAGAAGAAGGCCAAGCGGCCCGATCGCGAGTGGGTGCGCGAACGTGATCGGGTGCAGGTCGCCCCAGCGCCACTTCGCTGTGTCGGCGCCGAGCCGCGCCACGAGCTCACGCGTCGCGTCCTCGAGCGCGACGGTTGACACGCCATCGCGCCCGCGCACCGACGGGTCGCCCGCGTCGCTGAACCACGGATCGTTGGGGTGCGCGAGGAGCTCATACAACGCGAATACAGGGCGCCCGTGACCGAGGTAATCCGCGTACAGCACGTCCCCGAGCTTGTCGTGGAACGTCCGCGCGACCATCCGGATGAGCCACGCC
>DASWCR010000087.1:0-8619 GCA_036389995.1 Candidatus Limnocylindria bacterium
AGGGGCACAGAATCCCGGTGTGTGCGGGGCCATCTCATCCTGCCCCGTCACCGTTGTAAGCGTCTTGAATAGTCCGGCACCAAGATCGAGTAACACGGGGCGATCGTGGTCATCGAACGCGACGTTCGGAGGCTTTATGTCTCGATGGACGATCCCATGCGTTGCAAGCGCCTCTGCCCCCCGGAGGAGGCCAGTGATCAGGTCAACTGTCGCGTTCGATGCCCACAATGTTGCGAGCCGAAGCGCGAGGGTGGTCGGATAGAAGGGCTCGAGGTACCAGACATAACGGTGGTCCGCGATGATCCGCGTGTCCGGGCCCAACAGAATCTTCGCGACGTGAGGGTTATCGACACGCCGCATGCCTTCGATTTCATGTCGGAACCTCGCGTCCATTAACAACTCGAACTCCTCAACCTCCTCATCGTCGAGGCCATCGGGCAGTGGTGTGAGCGGGATCTTCAGAACGACGTCCTTGTGATTCCTGGTCCCACGCATCACAAACTTGAACCCGCTTGGACCAAGACGCGCTGGCGCGAGTGCAAACTCCGGAAAGGCTGCGGAGACCTGCTCGACGGTCAATGGCTGTAGCAAGTAAACCTCGTCCCTCCGTAGTGGCAGTTAAACGCCGCTAAGCATATGAAGTCGGAGCGAGGCACGTCGCGCTACTTGCCGGCTTCGACCTCGTTGCCCGACTTACTCGGATATGTCGTGTCGCGCGGCTTCGTGCCGGGTTTCACACCGGGTATCGCTCCGAACGACGCGGCGCGCACCCCGTCGACCTCCGCGGCGTTGTCGTGACGCATGACGAAGGGCGCGAGCGCGGCGACGATCGCGCGCAGCGGCTCGGGATCGGCGATGCGCTTCCCGAAACGCGCGTTCACGAACGCGAGGAACTCGTTCGGCCAGATGAGTCTCCGAGCCTCGATCCGCGAGGGACCGCTCGTCGGGGCGTGCGCCGCGTGCGTCAGCGCGAAACCGCTCTCGCTGTCTCCGTCCACCGTCCACGTGACGACCGCGTCCAGCGGGTCGCACGTCTGGGAGCACGAGTCGCACACGAGGTCGTATTCGGCCACCTCTCCGTACGATATCCGTCGTGAACACGCGGCACGGCTCATGGGGCCGGGTCCTGCGCGTCGACCTCACGTCGCGCACGACGGCCATCGCCGAGATGGACGAGGCGACGTTCCGCCGCAACCCCGGCGGGCGCGCGATGATCGCGCACCACCTCCTCCGCGAGGTTCCCCAGGGCGCCGACCCGCTCGGTCCCCAGAACGTCCTCGTCTTCGCGATGGGCGTGCTTACCGGTACGCCGCTCTCGGGCGCGTCCCGCCACGCGGTCGGGGCGAAATCGCCGCTCACCGGCGCCTTCGGTGAAGCGGAGGTCGGCGGCTTCTGGGGCGCGGAGCTCAAGCGCTGCGGCTGGGACGGGATCGTGGTCACGGGAGTCGCGAACTCACCCGTGTACCTGTACATCAAGGACGACACGGTCGAGATACGCGACGCGGCGCACCTGTGGGGCCTCGAGGTCATGGACACGGAAGACACGCTCAAAGCCGAGGTCGGCGAGCGGCTCGCGCGCGTCTGCGAGATCGGCCCCGCCGGCGAGAACCTCGTGAAGATCGCGGGGATCGTCAACGATTACAAGGACATTGCCGGCCGCGCCGGGCTCGGGGCGGTCATGGGTTCCAAGCGCCTCAAAGCGATCGTCGTGAGGGGCTCGAAGAACCTTCCGCTCGCGGATGCGGCGAAGGTGAAGGAGGTCGGCCGCTGGGTCGCGGACACGCTCCAGGAGAACCACTGGACGTTCCACAACTTCGGGACGGGCATGGGTCTCGACGGATACACGAAATTCGGCGGGATGGCCGTCCGCAACTACGAAGGAGGTCCGTTCGAGCAGGCTGGGGAGATCAGCGCGGAGGCGCTCGTCGAGAAGGGCTATCGCATCAAGATGGAGGCCTGCTGGGCGTGCTCGGTCCGATGCAAGAAGGTCGTGAAGCTCGAGCAGCCGTACCAGGTCGACCCGAAGTACGGAGGCCCCGAGTTCGAGTCGATCGCCGCCATGGGATCCGACTGCGGGATCGGCGACCTCGCCGCGGTTTCAAAAGCGAACGAGCGCTGCAACGCGCTGGGCATGGACACGATCTCGTTCGGCGCGACCGTCGCGTGGGCGATGGACCTGCGCCGCCGCGGGATCGTGCCCGAGGCCGAGGTGAACGGCGTGCCTCTCGAGTTCGGCAGCGTTCGGGCGCTGCTCGCGGCCGCTGAAGCGATCGCGCACCGGCGCGGACTGGGCGATGTCCTCGCGGAAGGCTCGGCGCGCGCGGCCGAGAAGCTCGGCGGCAAGGAGCTCCTCACGACGGTCAAGGGTCTCGAGATCGCCATGCACGACCCCCGGCAGCGGACCGAGTTCGGGAAGCAGGTCCGCATCAGCTACGCGACGAGCCCGTCCGGCGGCGACCACATGAACTCGAACCTCCCATCGCGCAGCGCACGCAACACCGTCGGCATGTGCTTCTTCCTGAAGTACGACGATCCCAAGCTCATCGACATCGTGAACGCGGTGACCGGGTGGGGGATGACGACGGCGGAGCTCACCGAGATCGGGGAGCGCTCGCTGACCCTGGCGCGTCTCTTCAACATCCGCGAAGGTTTCGGCGAGGACGACGATCGCCTGCCGACGCAGGTCATGAAGCCGCACGTCTCCGGCGTGCTCTCGAAGGTGCGGCTCGATCCCGACGATCTCGCGGAGCAGATCCGGCTGTACTACGCCGCGCGCGGGTGGAGCGAGCGGGGTGTCCCGCTTCCCGAGACCCTCACGCGGCTCGAGATCGCCGAGTACGCGTAGCTCGTACGGCTTCGTGCCGCTGCGCGAAGAGGACCTGGAGCTGATCCGCCGCTGGCTCCTCGAGCCGCATGTGAAACGCTGGTGGGACGACGGCGTGAAGACACCGTACCCGGATGCCGAGATCGACGACTATCGAGCGGCGATCCAGGGCGAGGACCCGACGTACCGCTATCTCGCGTGGATCGATGGAAGACGCGCCGGGATGCTTCAGCACTACCGGATCGCGGACTCGCCTGAGTACGCCGCGGCGCTCGCGCTCGGCGAGGATGCCATCGGGGTCGACCTTTTCATCGGCGAGGCCGACTTGGTTGGCCGCGGTCACGGGCCGGCGATGCTCCGTCAGTTCCTGCGCGACGTTGCGTTCCCATTCCACAGCATCGACGTGTGCGTCATCGGGCCATCGGTGAAGAACCTTCCGGCGATACGCGCATATGAGAAAGCCGGGTTCCGACCGCTCAAAGAAGTACACATCCCACCTGAGCCTGATCCGGAATTCCTGATGCGACTTACGGTGGGGCAGCTGCATTCGCTGCAGAGGTAATGCACCAAATCTGACGACGCGCGGTTTCCACATCTGGGATGATGCACGGCATGGGTCTGCTCGACGGTAAGAAAGCGCTCGTCATGGGCGTTGGCAACAAGCGGAGCATCGCGTGGGGCATCGCCACCGCTTTCCAGCGCGAGGGCGCCGAGCTCGCGTTCAACTGGCCGAACGACCGCCTCAAGGACAATGTGCTCGAGCTGGTCGCGACTCTGCCCGATCACGAGTCGATACCCGTCGGCCCGTGCGACGTGTCGAAGCAGGAGGAGATCGACAAGTTCTTCGCCGAGATCGACCGCAAGTGGGGCAAGCTCGACGTCCTCGTCCACTCGATCGCCTTCGCCGCGATCGAGGATCTGAAGGGCCGGTTCCACGAGATCAGCCGCGATGGCCTGAAGACCGCCATCGACATAAGCGCGTATTCATTGGTCGCGCTGAGCCGTGCCGCGCTGCCGCTGTTCGACAAGGCCGGTGGCGGATCGGTCATGAGCCTCACCTACAACGCGGTCGATCGG
The DNA here is from genome assembly GCA_036389995.1 of Candidatus Limnocylindria bacterium. GTDB lineage: Bacteria > Chloroflexota > Limnocylindria > P2-11E > P2-11E > 3-1-20CM-2-70-9. Next base: position 3,902 of record DASWCR010000087.1, read on the forward strand.
GTCGTCCCGAGCTACAACTCGATGGCGATGGCGAAGGCGGTGCTCGAGGCGGAGACGCGCTACCTCGCGGCCGACCTTGGGCCGCACAACGTCCGCGTGAACGCGATCTCGGCCGGGCCGCTCAAGACGCTCGCCGGCAGCGCGGTGAGGGGAGTCTCGCAGGCGCGCGATCTCATGGTCGAGAAGGCGCCACTCCGACGGAACATCACGCAGGAAGAGGTCGGCAACGTCGCTGTTTTCCTGGCATCGGAGTGGTCTCGCGCGGTGACCGGCGACACGATCTTCGCGGACAACGGATTCAACATCCTCGGCGTCACCGAATAGCCAGCTCGTACTTCTTGATCCGGACGAAGGCCGCGTAGTCGCGGTCCGCGAAGAGCCGGACCCGCCGCGTCACACGCGAAGGCCGGGAAGGACGCCAGACTCGCGCAGGGAGCGGAGCGTCGGCAGCTCGTCGGCGATCGTCGTCGATGCGCCGTGGCCCGGGTAGACCTTGGTCGCGGGCGGGAGCGTCATCACGCGCTCGAGGCTGCGTTCCATCTGCTCGCGATCACCGCCTGGAAGGTCCCAGCGACCGGTGCTCCCTCGGAAGATCACGTCGCCCGAGAAGAGAACGTTCTCGCTCTCGAGATAGAAGCAGGTCGAGCCTTCGGTGTGTCCCGGCGTGTGGAGCGCGCTGAACTTGAGGTCGGCGACGTAGGTCAGCGCACCTTCGTCGAAGAGGTCGTCCGCCTCGCAGGGTGGGATCGGGAGCGGCGTGGGCGGACGCTCTGGGCCAAGGCGATACGCGTCGAGCCGATGGATGGCGAGTCGCGCCTTCGTGGCCTCCTTCACCGCGGCGTTTCCATAGATGTGATCGGGATGCCCATGCGTGTTCAGGATCTCGACAAGGTTCAGTCCGTGTTCTTTGACCGCGTCGATGGTCACGCGGTCGCCCATCGCGGGATCGATCAGAACGGCGTCGCGACGATCGTCGACGACGATGTATGACCCGTTGTCGTACGGCGGGACGCGCCATTGCATGATCCGCATCGCCCGAGCGTACCGACTAAAGTTGGTGCGTGCGCGAGATCCCGGTCGAGAACACAGCACCGCCGATCGCCGTCACGCAGGGCCGCCCCGCGCTCCTCGCGTCGCGCCACTTGGTGAGCTCGTGCCACTACCTCGCGACATTCGCGGGGGTGCGCATGTTCGAGCGCGGCGGCAACGCGATCGACGCCGGCGTCGCGGCCGGCATCGCGCTGAACGTCCTCGAGCGCCACCTCACCGATTTCGGCGGGGTCGCGCCGATCATCGTCTTCCGGCCCGGGATGCCCGCGCCCGAGACGATCGACGGGCTCGGGCACTGGCCCGCCTCGCTCGACCTCGACACGTATCGCGCGGCGCATGGCGACGAGATGCCGATCGGCGTCGCCCGCTCGGTCACGCCGGCGGCGGCCGACGCGTGGCTCACCGCGCTCGCGAGGCACGGTCGTCTTTCGCTCGCGGAGGTCCTCGCTCCGTCCATCGAGCTGTGCGACGGCTTCCCGGTCTATCCCCGTCTTGCCGCGGCGATCGAGCGCCTCGCCGACCGCATTCGCGCGTGGCCCACGAGCGCGGCGGTGTTCCTTCCGAACGGGCGGCCACCGCGCGTCGGCGAGATCCTCGTGCAGCGCGAGCTCGGCGCGCTCTTTCGCCGCCTCGTCTCGATCGAGCGTGCGCACCAGAGCGAAGGACGGGCGAACGCGATCATGGCGGCGCGCGCCTCGATCTATCTGGGCGACATCGCCGACGAGATCGCCGCGTTCATGCGCGAGGCCGGAGGGGCGATCACCAAAGATGACCTTCGCGCGCAACGCGTGCGGATCGATGCGCCCGCCCACTCGACGTACCGCGGCATCGACGTCTACTCATGCGGCCCGTGGTCGCAGGGTCCGCTCGTGCCGATGACGCTGAACATCCTGGAGGGCTACGACGTCGCGGCGCTCGGACCGGGCTCGGTCGAGTTCCTGCATCGCTACGTCGAGGCGTTCAAGCTCGCGGCCGCGGACCGTGAAGGCTTCTTCGGCGACCCCGAGCAGATCGACGTCCCGGTCGGCGGCTTGCTCCATAAGGAGTACGCGGACGAGCGCCGCGCGCTGATCGACGACGACCGCGCGCATCCGGAGCTGCCGGCGCCGGGCGACCCGTGGCGTTTTGAGGGGCGCACCGGGCAGGCGGGCTATCGGCCGCGGATCGCGGAAGGCGTCGGAGCGCCCGACACCTCGTTCGCGTGCGCGATGGACGCGGAAGGCAACGCGTTCGCGGCCACGCCATCGGACCCCGGGCTCGGCGCGCCGCTCGTCCGCGGTCTGGGCATGATCGTCTCCACGCGAGGCGCTCAGCTCTGGACCACGCCGGGCCATCCGTCCGCGATCGCGCCCGGCAAACGGCCGCGCCTCACGCCGAACCCCGCGCTCCTCATGAAGGACGGGCGCGCGCTCATGCCTTTCGGATGCCCGGGCGAGGACGCGCAGTGCCAGGCGATGGTCCAGGTCGTGTGCAACATCATCGACTTCGGCATGAACACGCAGGCCGCGATCGAGGCGCCGCGCGTGATCTCGCGCTCCTTTCCGTGGACGTTCCACCCGCACGCGTACGAGCCCGGCGTGCTCACGGTGGAAGGGCGCGTTTCACCCGATGTGCGCGACGGTCTCGCCCGCCGCGGGCATGTCATCCGCACGCTCCCGGACTTTTCCCCGGCCGCAGCGGGCGTCTGCGCGGTGCGGCGCCTCGACACCGGCACGCTCGAGGGCGGCGCCGATCCGCGGCGCGAGAGCTACGTGGCGGGATGGTGATGGAACCGCGGGAAAGAGCGTGGCGCGCGGAGTTCCCGATCACCGATCGCTCGAACTATCTAAACAATTGCTCGCTCACGCCTTTGCACCGGCGCGGCCGGGAGCGGATCGAGCGGTATCTCGGGGAGTGGGCCGAGCAGGGCGGGCGCGCATGGTACGACCACTGGATCGGCGAGTACGAGGCTTTTCGCGAGGATCTCGCGGCCATGCTTGGCGCATCGGTCGATGAGATCGCGATCGAGCCGAACGTCTCCGCGGGGATCGTGGGTATCGCAAGCACCTTCGACTACGCCAAGCGTCCGAAGGTGATCGTGTCCGATCTCGATTTCCCGACCGACGGCCACGCGTTCCTCGCCGTCGCCGACCGCGGCGCGCGTGTCGAGTTCGTGCGCAGCCCGGACCGCGTGCGCGTGCCCCTAGAGCTCTTCGAGCGTGCCGTTGACGAACACACCGCGGCCGTCTGCACCGGCCACGTGTATTTCACGACCGGCTGGATACAGGACGTGCGCGCGCTCGCACAGATCTGCCATCGGAAAGGCGCTCTTCTCGTCGTCGACGCGTACCAGTCCATCGGCGCGATCCCCTTCGACGTCACCGCGAGCGGGGTCGATTACCTCGTCGGCGGCACGCTCAAGTGGCTCATGGGCGGCCCGGGGATCGCGTTCCTCTATGCGCGCGGGGGCGTCGCCGAGCGCGCGCGTCCGAGCGCGGTGGGGTGGTGGGGCGTGAAGGAGCCGTTCGCGTTCGACGTGGAGCATCTCGACTACGGCCGGGGCGCGCGGCGCTTCGAGTACGGCACGCCGGCGGTCGCGGCGATCTACGCGGCGCGCGCTGGTCTCGAGCTGCTCGCCGAGGTCGGCATCGAGACGGTGCGCGAACGGCACAAGCTTCTTTCGCAGCGCCTCGTCGACGGCGCCCTCGAGCAGGGATGGACGATCCGCTGTCCGCGCGACGCCGAGGAGCGCACGCCGATCGTTACGCTCGAGCACCCCGACCCCGCATCGGCGGTCAGCGCTTTGCGCGCGGCTGGGGTGATCTGCGACAACCGTCCCGGTCTGATACGTCTCTCGCCCCACTACTTCAATACGCTCGAGGAGATGGACCGCGCGCTCGCGTTGCTCGAACCGCTCCGCGCGGCGCACGCCGTCGCCTGACGCGACCTCTTCATCGCGGTCGGATCCTGGGCTGGACCGCGCTCATCGCGCTTCTCGCCATTCCGAGCTACGCGCTGCGCTTCGATGGAAGGCTGACCGGCCTTCAGCCCGATGATTTCTTCAAGTACTCGACCGCGATCGCGGCGATCTCGGTCGATGCGGTCCTGCTGCTCATCGTCCTGCTGATCGCCCGCGGACTTCCGCTGCGCGAGACGTTCGCACTTCGCGCGCCCAGCTCGTGGGGCCGAGCGTTGCTCATCGGTATGGCGACGCTCGTGGCCGCGTACACGATCTCGTACCTCGAGGTGACCCTCGTTTCCGGCGCCGGCCGCGAGCAGGGCGTGCCGGAGTTCTGGGATCCGACGCGCCTCGGGGCCTGGGCGGCGAACCTCTTCGCGATCGCGGTCTTCGTGCCGATCTTCGAAGAATCGCTCTGCCGCGGACTGGGCTATGCGCTCTTCGAGCCGCTCGGCGCACAGGTCGCGGTCCTCGTCACGGCCGTCGCATTTACTCTCGCCCACGGCGTCATCGTGGACATCCCGGTGATCCTCGCGACCGGGATCGGTCTGGGCTACATGCGCGCCTCGACGGGGAGCATCTATCCGTGCATCGCGCTCCACGGCTTCTTCAATGGGTTCGGTCTCGTGGTCGCGGCCCTCGTCGCGCAGGGCTAGCGCCTTCGCAGCTCCGCGACTGCCGCGATGAGGTCTCCGCCGGGATCGACGAAGTCGGTTCGCCGCGCGGCCAC
>DASWCR010000088.1:0-8341 GCA_036389995.1 Candidatus Limnocylindria bacterium
CGACGCGGCCTCGTACCGAACGCGCAGCAGCCGCCACTCGCCGCCGGGCACGAGCGCCTCCGCGAGCCGCGCCTGTCCTTCGTTGAGCCACGCGGGTACCAGATCGCAGCGCGGCGAGCACGCGTCGAGCGTCAAAAGATGAGTGAGCTCGTGCCGGATCGCCGCGACGGGCCGGCGCGCGCGTATCGCTTCCCAGTTGACGGCGATGAGGCGGAGCGACGGCTCGAAGAACGAAACGGAGTTCTCGGCGACGAAGGCCGCGGTCGGACGCGGGTAGCCAAAGATGCGGACGAACCCGTCGGCGTAGCTCTCGATGCTGCCGAACACGTAGATCACCGGACGCGCGACGAAGCTCCGCTGGAATTCGGCCTCGACCGCGGGAATGTCGGACGCGACCGTCGCGACCACGACCTCGTCGTCATCGCGCGACAGCGCGGCCTCGATCCGCAGGTCGGCTACCCAGGACACGACCGCGAAGTCGATTCCGGCGATCTCGCGTGTCGGAAGCGGTGACAGCGCTGGCGTCGCCACGGGAACGCCAAGCCCTGGAGGGCCGCCAACACCCGCGGTGGGCGTGGGCGTCACGAGGCCGGGTTCCCGTGAAGGGGCCGGCAGCGTCGGCGGCGAAGATGACGGCACGTCACTCCGGGCTGTCGCCGCCGGTCCGCAGGCCGCGATCGACATCAGAACGACGGCGACGAGGCCCATCCTCATGACGAGAAGCGTAGCGACGGAGTCGTCGAGTGGTCCGGATTTTGCCGTCATTCCGACGAAGAGATACGAATTTCGTGGAGGTGTCCCATGCCACCACGCGGTGTCAAGAGCGCGAAACGAAAGCGCCAGTACGAGCACATCAAGACGAGTGAGATGGCGCGCGGACGGTCCAACAAGACCGCGGAGCGGATCGCGGCCGCGACGACGAACAAGACGCGGGCCAAGAAGGGCGAGACCAAGTAGCGAGAGCCCGCCGACGCACGGCGTCTGATGTGCCTGCCGCGGGCTCGGTCTCTTACAGTGTGGGCGAGCTACCAGGGGAGGACCGAACAGTGGCGGTCATGACCAGACGTCAGCCGCGCATCCCGCTCGAAGAGTTGTGTCGCCTGCCGTCGTTCTTCTTTCCGCTCGTCTCGTGGAAGGGCGACAAGGTGGGCTTTTACTGGGACAAGTCGGGGCGGATCGAGCTCTACGTCATGGATCTCGCGACCAAGGCCCTGCGCCAGGTGAGCCACGGCGAGGTGCCGCGCGCCATGCGCACCGGATTTGCGTGGAGCCGCGACGATCGCTTCATCGCGTTCGGCAGGGACGCCGGCGGAAACGAGCAGCATGACCTCTACAAGATCGAGGTCGAGACCGGCACGGTCGCGCAGCTCACGAGCGATCCGGCCGCCGAGGAGCACGCGATCCAGTTCGGTCCGGACGACGAGTGGCTCACGGTCGGAACGAACAAGCGTCTTCCCGAGTCACCCGACCGTCCCGGGCAGCTCAACATCTGGAAGATCCGCGCGGACGGCTCCGATTACACACCGCTCACGCGCTACGCGTTCCCCGTGTTCGGGGGCCTGTGGTCGGACGACGGCAAGTGGATCAGCTATGTCACGAACGAGGACGGCTCGTACTTGAAGAACCGCGACGGCTACGTGATCCGGCCCGACGGGACCGGCGCGAGGAAGATCTTCAGCGTGCGTGCCGGCTCGCAGGACACGATCGGCGACTGGCACCCTGACGGCCGCCGTATCGCCGCGACAAGCGACGCGTCGGGACAGAACCGCGCCGGCATCGTCGATGTCGAGACCGGCGAGGTTCGCTGGTACTCGCCGCAAGGCATCGAGGAGCACGCGCTGCGGTTCTCTAAGAACGGCAGGTGGCTCGTGACCATTCGCAACGAGGAGTCGCAGGTCAGGCCGATCCTCTACGACGTTGACACCGGGAAGGCGCGCGAGCTCAAGCTGCCCGCAGGATTCGCGCTCGGCGCGCAGTTCTTCGCAAACGACACCGAGCTGCTGATCAACTACTCGACGGACGTCACCCGCTCGGCTCTCGTCGCGTACGACCTCGCGACCGACACGGCCGAGGCGCTGCTCGAGCCCGAGTACGGATCGATCGACCCAAAGGTCTTCGTGAACGCGGAACACGTCTGGTACGAGACGTTCGACGGGAAGCAAATCCCGGCCCTCCTGTACCGCCCCCGTGACATCGCGCCGGGCGACAAGCTGCCGGCGCTTGTGCACATCCACGGGGGACCGACCGGACAGTGGTTCCGGGGGTTCGATCCGTTCGCGCAGTTCCTTGTCGACCGCGGTCTCGTCGTGCTCGAGCCGAACATCCGCGGCTCCACCGGGTATGGCGTCGACTTCCGCGACGCGGCCCTCAAGGACTGGGGCGGCGCGGATCTTGAGGACGTCGCCGCCGGGGCGGACTTTTTGAAGGCGCTCCCGTACGTCGACCGCGAGCGGCTCGTCGTGTTCGGCGGAAGCTACGGCGGGTTCATGACGTTCGTCGCGGCCACGAAGAAACCGGATCTCTGGCGCGCCGCGGTGGCCTGGGTCGGCATCAGCGACCTGCATCGGATGTGGGACGAGAGCAAGGAGCACTTCCGGTACTTCCTTCGCGAGCAGATGGGCGATCCAGAGGTCGACCGCGACCTCTGGCGCGACCGGAGCGCGATCGGGTTCGCCGATCAGCTGACCGCTAAGCTCCTCATGGTCCACGGCGTGAACGACCCGCGCTGTCCGGTTTCGCAGTCGCGCATATTCCGCGACAAGCTGCTCACGCTCGGCAAGCGAGAAGGCGAAGACTTCGAGTACGTCGAGCTCGCCGACGAGGGCCACGGTAGCGCCGACATCCAGCAGAAGATCCGCACGTTCACGATCCTCGCCGACTACTTGGAGCGCGTCCTCTAAACGTCCTCGGGGCTTTCAAGAAGGACGAGCTCGAGGACATGGGACCCGCATGCAAGAGCTGAAGGAACAGCTCATGGAAGGGATGCCCGCCGAGGAGCGCGCGGGCGCCTGACCCCGGTCGTCCCTAAGCGGCGGCGGCGGTAGCGGGCCGGCGCGCGCGGCGGAAGAGCTGCGACGCGCCGGCCATCCCGAAGAGGGCGAGCCCGGCGATGTCCGCGCCGAGCCCTGGGGCTAGCAGCAGCAGACCACCGGCGATAAGAAAGACGCGCTCGACCAGGTTCGTCGGCTGCAACAGGTAGCCGCCGACGCCGGCCACGAGCGCGATGATCCCGACCGCGGCCGAGACCGACGCGAGGATCGCGTCCGGGACGGTCGATCCGGTCCACAGGATCGCGAGGCCGTCCGGCTGCGTGAACATGAAGGGGACGAGGAAGCAGGGCAGCGCGTATTTCCAAGTGAGCATCATCGTCTTGTACGGATTGCCACCGGTGATCGCCGCCGCGGCGAACGGCGAGAGCGCGACGGGCGGCGAAACCTCGGACAGCACGGCGTAGTAGAAGACGAACATGTGCGCCGCGGGCGGCGCCACTCCGAGCGTGATCAACGCGGGGACGACCGTTGGTACAGCGACGAGGTACGTGGCGGTGATCGGAAGCGATAGGCCGAGCACCCAGAGGACGATCGCCGAGACGACGAGCGTCAGGACGAGGTTGCCAAGCCCAAGATCGAGGATGAGACGCGAGATCTTTAGGCCGAGCCCCGTCTGTAGCAGGATGCCCACCGCGATTCCTGCCACCGCGGTCGTTGCGCCGACGGGCAGGACCTGTTTCGTGCCCGCCGCGAGCGCCTTCACGAGCTTCCGCGGGGAGAGCGAGGTCTCGCGCCTGATGTACGAGACGAGGATCGCCACGATGATCGACCAGAAGACCGCGGTGATCGTGGAGAAGCCTGCGACGAGGAACACGATGATCGCGAACAGCGACGTGTACTGGTACCAGTAGCGCTTCGTGAGGTCCCAGAAGCCCGGCGCGTCGAGCGCGATGGCGCGCGCGCCGAGCCGGCGTGCATCGATTTCGATCGTCAACAGGATGCCGAGGTAGTAGAGGATCGTCGGCATCATGGCCATGACCACGACCTGCAGGTAGCTGATGCCGAGGATCTCGGCCATGAGAAAAGCGGCTGGTCCAAGCACCGGTGGTGAGATGACCGCGCCGATCCCGCCCGCTGAGAGGATCGCGCCGCTCGACTCCCGGTCGTGTCCCGCCTTCTTCAGCATCGGATAGGCGATGGACCCGAGCGTCACCGTTGTCGCGACGCCTGATCCCGAGACCGTGCCGAGGAGGAACGACGCGACCGTGACGGTGCGGGCCGCTCCCGTCGGGCGTTTCCCGGTCAAGGCGAACGCAAGATCGACGTAGAACTTCCCCGCGCCGGTGTAATCCAGGATCGCGCCGTAGATCGTGAACAGGATGATGAACGTGGCCGCGACCTGCAGCGGTGTGCCGAGCATGCCGTCGAGGCCGAGGTACTGGTTCGAGACGATGTAGTCGAGATCCTTCGGCGGTCCACGGAAGGGACCCGGCATGAAGTCGGCGAAGTACGCATACGCGATCGCGGCGATGCCAATCGCAGGCAGATGCCAGCCGATGGTGCGACGCCCGGCCTCGAGTACCGTGATGATCGCGATGACCCCGAAGGTGAAGTCCAACGCGTTCGGGTTGTTGACTCGGTAGATCACGGTCTCGAAGTTCAGGAAGACGTATGCCGTGATCGCGATCGAGGCGCCGACGAGCGCGAGATCGACCACGTTGACGCGCTTGATGAACCGCGGATGCATCGGGTAGAGAAGGAACGTCAGGACGAGGATCGCTGTCAGAAAGATCATTTCGTAGATCTGCGGGGTGGTGATCGTCTGACCGAGGATTCGGAATGAGGGAACAAGCACGACACCCGTGAACGGGATCTCGGCGCCCGCCGCGGCGTAGTAGAGAGCGAACAGGGTCGTCGCGACGGCGAGCCCTGTGACCAGGCGGTCCCACCAACCGGTGAACGTGCGCGTCCTCGCTTCGGCCTCGTATTCCTCGATCAGCTCTTTGGTCTTGTCGTCGGCGAGGACGGCCTCGAGGTCGGGCCGTGCGATGACCTCCGGCTCGGTCGTCGGCCCGGTCATCTGGCGCCCGCGAGCACGGCGAGGAGCCAAGGGCGGTCCTGCGTACGAACGCGGACGACGGTCTCACCGAATTCAGGCTTCAGGACCACGCGCCAGCGCGAAGTGGAAAGCGCTTGCTCCCCGGCTGGTGTGATCCGGATGACGAGCTCGGCGTCGGCAGCGACCGACCGTGGAGAGTCCTCCGTCCAGAGTCCCTCCGCCCGGGTGGGCTCGCCCTTCCAGCCGAAGTACTCGATCGATCGTATGTCGCTCGATCGGACCCGCTGGATCCGGAGCGCGTTCCCCTCGCGTGCAAGCTCCTCGACGACGGTCACCTGGTAGATCGACTGGCGATACGAGTACTGAAGTGGCTCGGCGTAATCGAGCCCACGTACGAACTCCGTCGTCCCGTCGCTCACGGTCAGGACGGGCACGGGAGTGGCGAGTGCCACCCCCGCCGCCGTTACGACCGCCGCGACGAGCGCGACGAGAGCGCTACTCCGTCCCGGCGAAGCCGGGCGCAGCAGGACGGTCACACGCTGCGCAGCAGCGGATGACCACCTATTTCTTCCAGACACCCTTCGACTTATAGAAATCGATCGCGCCCTGGTGGTAGTCGATCGGCGAGCCGACCACCGCGGACTCAAGCACGAGATCGTTAGCGGCTGCGTGCACCTTCACAAGATCGGCCTTGTTGTCGAACATCGTCGCGAGGATCGCTTGGGCCAGCGCCGGATCGAAGCTCGACGGCACGACCAGAAGATTAGCCACTCCCGATACGGTCACGTCGGCCGCCGTGTTGTACGTGGTCTTCGGGATCTTGATCGGGAAGTAGAAGTTCCCGTATTTCGTCGACATCTTTTGGATGCTGTCCGTGAGGTCCAGCATTTTGATCTTCGTACCGGTCGCGAGGTCGAGCACTGCCGGAACCGGCAGGCCTCCGGAGAAGAAGAAGGCGTCGATCTTCCCGTCACGCAGAGCGTTCGCCGAATCCTGGGCGCCCAGTCTCTCGCGAGAGATGTCGCTCGCGGGGTCCATCCCGTACGCCTCGAGGGTGCGGTTCGCGATGATCTCCGTACCGCTGCCCGCTGACCCCATCGAGACGCGCTTTCCCTTGAGGTCGGTCACCGTGTTGATGCCGCCCGACTCCTTCACGACAAGGTGCGTCAGGTTCGAGTAAAGGACCGCCAGCACTTTGGCATCGGCGGGCTTCTCAGGCGAAGCGAAAGAACCCTTGCCGTTCACCGCGTCGAACGCCGTGTCGGCGAGCGTGAACGCGATGTCGGCCTTGCCGTCACGGATCAGCTTCATGTTGTCGACCGAGGCGGTGGTGGACTGCGCGCTCGCGGCTGTGCCCAGCTTCCGGTTCAAGAGGTCAGCGAGCCCCGCGCCGTACACGATGTACACCGCGCCGGTGCCGCCGGTGACGATGTTGAGCGTCTTGCCTGTGAAGTTTGGCGTTCCTGTCGCCGATGGAGTCGGCGTCGAGGCGGCTCGCGGCGCGTTGCATGCGGCGGTGACGACGAGAGCGGCCACAAATGGAGCCACGAAGCGAATGGCGTTTCGCATGTGCACCTCCCCAGCGGTAAGGCGGGAGTCTAGGACGTTCGGGGTCGGTGCAGCCGCAACGAGCGCCGCTTCTGGGCGGCGGTCATGCGGCGTCTCTCGTCGTCGGTCTCGGCGACGAGGGGCGGGAGCGGCACCGGCTTTCCATGTTCGTCGGTGGCCACGAAGACGAGATACGCCGAGGCGACGTGGACCACGTTGCCGGTGAGCATGTCCTCCGCCTCGACCCGCACCCCGATCTCCATGCTCGTCGTCCCGACGTGGTTCACCGAGGCCTTGGCGGTCACGAGATGCCCGACGTATACCGGAGCTTTGAACGAGAGCTCGTCGATGCGCGCCGTGACGACGCGGGCGCGAGCGTGCCTGGTCGCGGCCGCCCCCGCGACGGCGTCGATGAGCTTCATGACCTCGCCGCCGTGGACGTTGCCGTAGGGGTTCGCGTCAGAGGGCAGCATCGTCCGCGACATCACGGTCTTCGATGCTGCGACGGTCTTGGCACCCGCGGGCACCGCGCGATTCTGTCATCCGCGTCTAGCATCCCCGCGTGACCGTCCTCTCCCGCGAAGAGCTCCGCGCGGCGCTAGCCGGGACGCCGCCGCTCATCGAGGATGCCGACCTTCACCTGCAGCTGCAGCCGAACGGCGTCGATCTGCGCGTCGAGCGAGTGCAGCGGCTCACATCGCCGGGACTGCTCGGCGCCGCGGACAACGTTCGCGAGCCGGCGGCGCGCGAGGACGTGCAGGCCGACAAGGACGGTTGGTGGGATCTGCACCGCGGCGCGTACGTCATCACCTACCGCGAGAAGGTCAACCTACCGGCGGACCTCATGGCCCTTTCGCGCCCGCGGTCGAGCCTGCTCCGCTCGGGTGTCGCGATCCACGGCGCGGTCTGGGACGCGGGCTACTCCGGTCGCGGCGAGGGTCTCCTCGCGGTGCTCAACTCGCGCGGCTACCGGCTGCAGCGCGGGGCGCGCGTGGCGCAGCTCGTGTTCTTCCGGCTCTCGGCGCCCACCGCGGAGGGATACAAGGGCAGGTACCACGGCGAGAACGCTTGATGGCGCTTGATCCCCGCGTGAGCGGTGCGCCGACGGTCCTCGCGCCACCCGCGGGTGCCCGCGTCCAGCGCGACCTGGTCTACCGGACCGACGGCGACCGAGTGCTCAAGCTCGACGTCTACCGGCCTTCATCCCGTCGAGGCGCGAGCCCGGTCGTGTTCCTCGTCAACGGCGACGCGCCGGAAGAGATCATCGCCACCGCGAAGGACTGGGGTGTCTTTCGGTCGTACGGCGAGCATCTCGCCGCGCGCGGCCTCGCGGGAGTCCCGTTCAATCACCGCTCGTCGAACCGCCTCGCACCGACCGAGGTCGCGGCCGACGTAGAGGCCGCGATCGGCTTCGTTAGGCGGCGCGGCGGGGATTTGCGCATCGACGTCGACCGCGTAGGTGTCTGGGTCTTTTCTGCGGGTGGACCGTTCGGACTCGCGCCCTTCCTCCAGCGGCGCCCAGAGTGGCTGCGCTGCGCGGCTGGGTACTACACGATTTGGGACCTCGCGCCGCTCCGTGCGAGTCTGCCGTGGGCGACGGACGAGAGCGTCCGCAGATGGTCCTGCGTGACGGCGCTCGACGACGCGACACCGCTACCGCCGCTCTTGCTCGCGCGCGCGGGCCGCGACCACGTCGCCCTTCTCGAGGGGACCGACACGTTCGTGCGGAAAGCTCGAGAACGAG
>DASWCR010000089.1:0-8438 GCA_036389995.1 Candidatus Limnocylindria bacterium
GCTCTATTCGCCGTGCATCACCGCGAACTGCGTGCATCCGACGCTCCCGATCGTCGGCTCGTATTGGAACCTCTCGCCCGCGATCCTCATCGTCGCGTTTCCGCTCGCCTTCCGCGTGACCTGCTACTACTACCGTCGCTCCTATTACCGCGCATTCTTCTGGTCACCGCCGGCATGCGCCATCCCGGACGCGCGCAAGAGCTACGCCGGCGAGACGCGCTTCCCGTTCCTCATACAGAACCTCCATCGGTACGCCCTCATCTTCGCGACGACACTCCTCATCTTCCTCTGGTGGGACGTCTTCCTCGCGTTCAACTTCAATGGCCACTTCGGCATCGGGCTCGGTTCGATCCTCATGCTCGCGAACGTGATCCTCCTGTCGGGGTACTCGGCGAGCTGCCACTCGCTGCGCTATCTCGTCGGCGGGTACCTCGATAGCTTCCACGGCAAGTCGCTGCGCTTCCGCCTGTGGAGCTGGGCTAATGCCTTGAACGCGCGGCACGCGCGCTGGGCGTGGGCGAGCCTTCTCGTCGTCGGAAGCACCGACGCCTACATCCGCCTCCTTGCGATGGGCGTGCTGCACGACCCGAGGATCGTGTTTTAGTGGCGGATATCGAGCGCCACGACTATGACGTGGTCGTCATCGGCGCTGGCGGCGCGGGGCTGCGCGCCGCGATCGAGGCAGACGCGCGCGGCGCGAAGACCGCGATCGTGTGCAAGTCGCTCCTCGGCAAGGCGCACACGGTCATGGCCGAGGGCGGCATCGCCGCGGCGCTCGGCAACGTGTGGCCTGAGGACAACTGGAAGGTCCACTTCCGCGACACCATGCGCGGCGGGAAGCTCCTGAACAACTGGCGAATGGCGCAGCTGCACGCGCAGGAAGCGCCGGACCGCGTCCTCGAGCTCGAGGAGTGGGGCGCGCTGTTCGATCGCACGAAGGACGGCCTCATCCTGCAGCGCGATTTCGGCGGGCATCGCTATGCGCGGCTCGCGCATGTGGGCGACCGCACCGGCCTCGAGATGATCCGCACGCTGCAGGACGCGGCCGTGGCGAAGGGCATCGATGTCTTCATGGAATGCACGCTCCGCCACCTCCTCACCGATGGTGAGCGCGTGACCGGCGCGATGGGCTACTGGCGCCAGTCCGGCAAGCTCATCGCGTTCGGCGCGAAGGCCGTCGTGCTCGCGACGGGCGGAGTGGGCAAGGCCTGGCGGGTCACGTCGAACTCGTGGGAGTACACCGGCGACGGGATCGCCATGGCGCTCGAGGCCGGCGCCGATCTCATCGACATGGAGATGACCCAGTTCCATCCCACCGGCATGGTCTGGCCGCCGTCGGTCCGCGGCCTTCTCGTCACCGAGGGCGTTCGGGGCGACGGCGGAACGCTCCGCAACAAATCCGGCGATCGCTTCATGTTCAAGTACATCCCCGCGTTCTTCCGTGCGGAGACCGCCGACACCGAGAAGGAAGCGGACGCGTGGTACGAGGACAAGAAGAACAACCGCCGAACGCCCGACCTGCTGCCCCGCGACGAGGTCGCGCGGGCGATCAACTCCGAGGTGAAGGCGGGACGCGGCACCGAGCACGGTGGCGTCTTCCTCGACATCGCGACGCGCCGTTCCGCCGATTACATCAAGCGCCGTCTTCCCTCGATGTACCACCAGTTCAAGGAGCTGGCCGACGTCGATATCACCAAGCAGCAGATGGAGATCGGTCCGACGCTCCACTACATCATGGGCGGGATCCGCGTCGACCCCGACACGGAGGCCGCGACGGTGCCGGGACTCTATGCCGCGGGCGAGGTCGCGGCGGGCATGCACGGCGCCAACCGTCTCGGGGGCAACTCGCTGTCAGACCTCCTCGTCTTCGGACGGCGCGCCGGCGAAGCCGCGGCCGAGTACAGCAAACGCGCGCGCGCACCAAAGGTCGACGACGCGCAGGTGAGCGCGTACGCGCAGCGGATGGAGGCGCCGTTCGAAAAAGGCGGCGACGAAAACCCGTACAAGATCCACTCGGAGCTGCAGGACACGATGCAGGAGCTCGTCGGGATCATCCGCCGGCGCGACGAGCTCGAGGACGCGCTCGCGCGACTCGAGCGGCTCCGTTCCCGTGCGGCCCGAGCCAGCGTGACCGGCTCTCGCGTCTACAACCCGGGTTGGCATCTCGCGCTGGATCTCGAGAACCTCATCGGAGTCTCGGAAGCGGTGACGCGGAGCGCCCTGCTCCGCGAGGAAAGCCGCGGGGGCCACACCCGCGACGACTTTCCGAAGACCGACGCGGACTGGGGCACAAAGAACGTCGTCACGCGAAAGCGCGACGGCAGGCTCAACATCACCACCGAGCCGATCCCGAAGGTGCCCGCCGAGCTCAGCGCCCTCCTGGGCGAGGACAAGCCGACGGGCGAGGCGGCGACCGGCGCCAAGACAGCGGTCGCGGCGGGCGACGACTGATGCCCGACGTTCAGGTCTGGGTCTGGCGCGGCGACGCTTCGGGCGGCGACTTCATGCCCTACAAGGTCGAGGCCGACGAGGGCATGGTGGTGCTCGATGTCGTGCACCGCATTCAGGCGGAGAAGGCGCCCGACCTCGCAGTGCGCTGGAACTGCAAGGCGGGGAAATGCGGTTCGTGCAGCGCCGAAGTGAACGGTCACCCGAAGCTCATGTGTATGACGCGCATGAACGAGTTCGCGCCGGACGAGCACATCACCATCTCGCCGGTGAAGACGTTCCCCGTGATCAAGGACCTCGTCACCGACGTCTCGTTCAACTATGAGAAGGCGAAGACAATCCCGCCGTTCAAGCCGAAGCCCAGGGATCCCGACGGCAAGCGGCGCATGTACCAGGAAGACGTCGAGCGCGTGCAGGAATTCCACAAGTGCATCGAGTGCTTCCTGTGCCAGGATGTCTGCCACGTCATCCGCGACCACGAGGAGAACAAGGAGAGCTTCTCCGGCCCGCGGTTCTTCGTGCGCCTCGCCGCGCTCGAGATGCATCCGCTAGACGCCAACGAGCGCGTCGATCTCATCCGCGCGAAGCACGGTCTCGGTTTCTGCAACATCACCAAGTGCTGCACCGAGGTTTGCCCCGAGGACATCCACATCACCGACAACGCGATCATCCCGCTCAAAGAGCGCGTCGTGAGCGCGCACTACGACCCGATCGCCTGGGCGCTTCGCCGCATGCGCGGAAAGAAGGACGAATTCGCGCCGCCCGAGCCGAAGCCGCCGTCCGCTTGACTGCTCGCGTGGTGTTCATGGCGACCGCGGCGGCGCTCCTGACGCTGCTCCTTTTCGTCGCGGTGATCCGGCCCGCCATTGATCGCGGAGGGCTCGGCGAATTCCTCGGCATCGCAGCCTTGTTCATCGCGATCCTTCTCGGCGAGAGGTGGCTCCGCTCGCGCTGACGCGATGAGCGCTAGCCTTACGACCGTGCGTGCCTGTCCTTACTGCGCCGAGCAGATCCAGGATGCCGCAATCCTCTGTCGCTTTTGCGGGAGAGACGTGCCCGCGAGCGCGGGTCAACCCGCGACCGCCACCGCGCCAAGGCCACACTTGCCGACGCAGCGCTACTCGATCGACGAACGGATCAAGCGACCGACGACACCCGCCGATCCGAAGCGGCGACCCTCGCTGTGGGCGAAGATCGGCGGCGCGCTCGCGCCGAGTGAGTTGCGACCCGGACGCCCCGGCCAGCGCGAAACGATGCTCCGCGAGTACGCCGACGTTCGCAAATATCAGGAAGACGTCGATCGACTCGTTCGCGCAGGTTGGGAGATCGACCAACAGGTCGATCGGCCGGAGAAGATAGTCGTTCGGTGGTTCCGAGAGCCCTAAAAAGTAGAACCCGCTGAACTCTGTCGCACTGATAGGCGCCTGATTCCTGGCAGAAATCGCCCGGTAATACGTTTCGGAATGCTGGAAGGGCGACGATGAGACCGATCCCGGCCCGTGCATATCTCTTCATCGCGATCACTTGCCTGGTCGCAGTTCCGTTCGTCGCGCTCGGAGTTCAGGACGTGCTCGGGGACGAGCCGCCAACCGTCGCCTTCTATATCTGGGCTCTCTGCGTCCTTCTGTCGCTCCGGCCGATCCGCATCGCCACGAACGTCGAGCTCTCCGCCTCGGAGGTGGCGGTCCTCGCCGGCGTCGTGCTCCTCCCTCCGGGCACGCTCGCGCTCGTTGCCGGGTCTGCCCGCTTCGTGAACGACCTCGTGACGCGGAAGTCGCCCATCCGCATCCTCCGCAACACCGCCGCGCAGGCGATCAGCGCCGGGGTCGCAGCGATGTCTTTCCAGCTCGTGATCATGTCGATGGTCGATCGGATCACCGGCACCATCGGCGAGGTCATCGTCGCCGGCGCGATCGCCGCAACTGCCCTCGTCGTGCTCGACCTCGGCCAGATCATCGCGCTGCAGTTCATCCTCGGGACCGAGCGTCTCACGAAGTCGACCATCGGATGGATCGGCCGCACCGGTCGCGCGCAGCTCCTCTGGGGTCTCGCCGCGGTCATCACGATCGAGATCGTTCTCATCCAGCCCTGGTTCCTGCTGCCGGCGATCCCGCTCTTCCTCCTGGGCTACCTCGACATCCGCGCGCGCTTCATCGCGGAGCGCCGCGCGCGCCTCCTCGCCACGCTCGTCGAGGTCAGCCACGCCGTCGGCGCGTCGCTCGACCCGAACGAGGTCTTCCGGAACGTCTACCGCCAGGTCGCCGCGGTCATGGACGCCGACAACTTCTTCGTCGCGACGCTGAGTCCTGACGGCGCGACGGTGCGCTACCGGTTCCTGATGGACGGCGGCAAGGAGCTCGAGCCGGTCGAGCGTCCGAAGGAAGGCACCCTCGTCGGCGCGACCATCGAGCGCGGCCCGCTCCTATTAAGGGAGGTCGAACGCGACGCGCGACGCCTCGGAATGCCGGATCTCGAGTCCTGGGGCGCCACCGTCGAGCAGTCGATCATCGTCGCGCCGCTTCGGCAGCGTGACCGGTTCGTTGGCGCGATCTCCGCGCAGAGCCGCCGCCTCACCGCATACGACGAGGGCGACCTGCAGCTTCTCGCCGCGATCGCCAACGAAGCGTCGATCGCCCTGGAGCGAGCGAACCTGTACGACCGCACCGCGACACTGTCCCGCCGGCTCTTCGAGCTCCATCGCATCGGCCTCGCGATCTCGGAGAAGACCGAGCTCGTCGACGTCACGAAGCTCCTCGCGGAATCGGTCGTCGACCTGCTGAAGCCCTCCGTGTCTGCCGTGTACATCGACAAGGGCGGGGACACGCTGGACTTCGCCTTCACTACAGGAAAGGCGACAAGTGACGTGCTCTCGCTGCCCAAGACCTCAGCGGTTATCTCGCGCGTGCTCGAGACAGGGCAGCCGGTGACGTTCGCTCGCCGCTCCGACGCCCCCGAATCCACGAGAAAGCTCCTCGAGCGTTTCGGCCACGAGGCGCTTCTCGTCCACCCCTTGCGCTCGGCGGACCAGACCATCGGGGTTCTCTTCGTGACCTGGCACGACCCACACGTCTTCACCGACGAGGAGCGCGAGCTCATCGGCATCCTCGCGGGGGTCGGAGCGTCGACGATGCGGTCGATCCGGCTCTACCGCGAGCTCGACGAGGCGTACCTCTCGACGGTATCGACGCTCATGTCCACGATCGTCGCGCGCGACCACTATCGCGAGGACCACCAACGCAAGATCGCGGCGGACGCGGTCGCCGTGGGCGAGCGTCTCGACATGACTGAGCACGAGCTCCGGGACCTGCGCTACGCCTCGCTGTTCCACTCGCTCGGCAAGATCGGCGTGCCCGCCGCGATCCTGTCGAAGGCGGGCCCGCTCACGCCCGAAGAGAAAAAGATCATGCAGGAGCACCCGCTCCTGGGCGCGCGCATCCTCGAGTCGATCCGCTTCCTGCGTGGCGTCGTGCCGATCGTCCGCCACGCCTACGAGCGCTGGGACGGCACCGGGTATCCGGACGCGCTCGTCGGCGATCAGATCCCACTCGCGGCGCGGATCCTCGCCGTCGCGATCGCGTTCGAGTCGATGCTCGCCGAGCGGCCGTACCGACCGGCGCGCCGCGAGGATCAGGCGCTCGCCGAGATCAAGGGCTTCGCCGGCACCTACTACGACCCTACCGTCGTGAACGCGTTCATCTCGATGGTCGAGGCACGCGGGATCATCCACGCCGCGGAGGAGGACGTCGCCTCGACGAGCCGCGAGCTTTCGATCCTCTCCGAGCTCACCCCGGAGTTCCACACGATCCTCGACCTGCAGCAGCTCCTCGACCGCACGCTGGTCGTCCTGCTGCGCGCCGTGCCCGGCGCTTCGCTCACGATCCTCCTGCACGATCAGCAGTCCGACGAGCTCGTGTCGCGCGCCGTCGCGGGAGCGTGGACGACGATCGATTCGCCCGCACGCATGGCGAGCGACCGCGGCATCTCGGGGTGGGTCTTCACGCACCGACAGGGCCAGATCGTCGACGACGTGCGTGCCGACCCTCGTTATATCGGCGATCCGCGGGTCCGGAGTGAGCTCATCGTGCCGCTCGTCTCGCGCGGGCAGGCGGTGGGCGTGCTCGTGCTCAGCCACCCCGCTGTCGCCGCATTCAGCAAGCGGGACCTGACGCTCATGGAGACGGTGGGGGCGCAGATCGCGGCCCAGATCGAGGTCGCGGAGCTGCACGAGCGGTTGAAGCGCGCGGCGAACACCGATGCGCTCACCGGGATCCACAACTACCGCTATTTCTACGACCGCCTCGAGGAGGAGGTCGCGCGTGCCGAGCGGCGCCAGTCAGCGTTGGCGGTGGCCTTCTTCGACATCGACGAGCTCAAGAAGGTCAACGACACCTACGGCCACCTTGCCGGCAACGAGGTGCTCCGGATGCTCGGGCAGACCATCACCGAACGGGTGCGGACCGAGGACGTGCCGGCCCGGTACGGCGGCGACGAGTTCGCGATCGTCATGCCGGACACGGCGCGCGAAGAGGCCGAGAAGGTGGTCATCCGTTTGATGGAGATCCTCGACGCAACCGACGTGAAGCTTCCCGGCGGCGGCGCGATCAAGATGCCGGCGCGCTCGTGGGGCGTGTCCTCGTATCCAATGGACGGCCGCACTGCTGAAGCGCTCGTCGAGAACGCAGACACACGAGCCTACGCACGCAAACGCGTCGGGCGCTGACCGCGGCCTGACACCGAGGCGCCCCGCGGACCGCGCTAAAGTGGCCGAAGAGGAAGCGCCGTGCAAGCGACGGCCGTTAGACACGCAAGGGGTTGCAGGGAATGGGAAACGCTCTTCTCGACATGCTTACCGTTGAAGGCCAGGTCGCCTTCGTGCTCGCGTTCGTCGTCCTGACGGCGGTCGGCCTGGTCATGCTGCTATGGCGCCCGCGCCACGCGACGTACCAGCCGCACGATTGCCGCTCCATGGGTTGCCAGTGGCTCCGGGACAAGCCCCTCTAACGAGGTCCCCTAGCGGCGCGACACTCCGTCCAGTCGCGCGACGCTTCCGCGGATCACCAGCGGTGCCCGGAGCGTGTGGCGCGTCCCTTTCGTCTTGCGCGCCGACGCCGCCCGATCGCCGATGAGCCGCGCGGCAAGCTCGCCGACCTCGCGCATCGGCTGACGGACTGTCGTGAGCGGGGGATCGAAGGCGCTCGACACCGGGATGTCGTCAAAGCCGACGACCGAGACATCCTCAGGCACACGCATTCCCCGCGCGCGGAGAGCGGCGATCGCGCCGAGTGCCAAGAGGTCACTCTGCGCGAAGATCGCGGTGAGCTTAGGCGCCGACTCGAGCAGTCGATCTGCTGCGCGCCGTCCGCTGTCGAGACCCCAGTCCACGCATGGCTCGACCAGCGCGCGGTCCGCGGAGATTCCGGCGTCGCGCAGGGCATCGCGGTACCCGTCGAGGCGCGCCCGCGCTGAGGGCCAGTCGAGGGGTCCGGTGATCGTGGCGATGATCCGGTGCTTCTGCGCCGCGAGGTACGCGGTCGCCTCCTGACCGCCGCGGCGGTTGTCGATGTCGACGTGGTCCGCGCCGGCGAGCTCGATGTCCGATGCAACGAGCACCGTTGGGATCCGCGCGACCGCGTCGGCCAGGAGATCGTCTTCCGCGAGCCGCAGGCGGGGCATCGCGACGATGAGACCCTCGACACGCCGCTCGAGCATCAAACGAAGGTAGGTCCGTTCGTCGTCCTCGGAGCCCTCTTCAATGGACCCAATGATCAGGAAGTAGCCCCGCTTGCGGGCCTCCGCCTCGGCGCCGGCCACCGCCTCGGAAAAGAAATGGTCGCTCACGTCGGTCGTCACCATCCCCAGCGTGTGAGTCCGGTTGGATGAAAGGCTCCGGGCCACCGCGCTCGGGACGTACTCCAGCTCGCGGATCGCGTCGAGCACGCGCTCTCGCGTTGCCGCGGTAACGTTCTCCTGGCCGTTTATGACCCGGGAGA
>DASWCR010000090.1:0-14257 GCA_036389995.1 Candidatus Limnocylindria bacterium
GCCGTCGAGGATCCGCGCCGGCGAGAAGACCTTCCCGTCCTTGGTGCGGTACGCGTAGCGGACGTAGACCCAGTCGTCGGAGTGAAAGCGCGTGCCGGGGAACTCCATCACGCCGTACGTAGAAGTGGACTTCCCTGTGCCGGTCGGCGCGATGTAGAGGATGCCCTTGCCGTCCTTCGTCACGACGGCGCCGTGGATCGAGTGGATGCCGTACTCGACGGCGAGCTTTCGGCCGACGGCGCCTAGGACCCACGACTTGAGTTGTCCGTAGTAGCTCGTATTGAAGAAGATGACCGCGTCGTTCTGCCGCGAGTAATACGCGGCCTCGGCCTCGCTCGGCACGCGGCCGAGCGCGACAACGATGACGTCGGGACTATCCGCAGGCTTCTGTCCGGTGATCCGCTGCCACTCGTCGACGCCGTACCAGTTGTCCTTCCAGTAACCGATGAGGTGCTCGCTGTTCGTGATCGCGCGCACGCGCAGCCCGTGGATCACCACGTCGTGCGAGTAGGTCGTCTCTTTCGCGGTGGCGACGTGCTCGAACGCGTTCGCGAGCAGCCGCTTGAAGAGGCCCGGCTTCGCGTCGACGGTCTTGTCATGGACGAGGGTTCGTCCCTTTGTGCGAGTGATCGTGTTCTTCGCGCCGATCGGCGTTCCCGGCCACTCGGGCGACGTAGCGTCGGGCGCGGGAGGAAACGTGTAGAGCTCCTTCTTTTCAGCTATCGCCAATCACGTACTCCCCTCAGAACTCGCGCCCGATAGTAGGTTCGCTCGCGCCGTGTTGCCCGGCCCCACCCGGGCCGCCGCCCCAAGGAATGCACCGACGTACGTTCCGATCATGACGAGAGACGCACCAGCGACGAACTGCAAGCTCACGAGCTCGCCGGCAAGAATCGCGCCGACCGCCACGGTCACAACGGGAAAAAGGACTGTCACGTACGCGCTCGCCGAGGCCGTCCAGCGCAGCACGATGAACACGACGCCGATGAAGAGGCCGATGCCACCGAGAGTTACGAGGTACAAGAAGGCCACCCAGACCTCGGGACGCGACGGTAGCCCCGGAGTCTCGCGAGCTACGAAGGCAATAACGAAGAGCAACGCAGCCCCACACAGCATCGCGACGGCGTTCGTGCCGATCGGATCCGCCCGCGGCAGGCGCTTGAGCAGGACCGTGGAGACCGCGACGGCCACCGCCTGAAGGAAGAGTGCCGCGAGTGCGGCCGGAGGAACGGTCGCGCGGAGCTGATCGACGAAGACGAGCGCCACGCCTGCTACGGCGATGGCTCCACCGAGGACGCCACTCCACCGGAAACGCTCCATTCCGAGCGCGGTCGCCATGAAGAACGTCATGAGCGGCACGAGTGCGACGAACGTCGCGGCCATCGCCGACGGCGCTTCCAGTAGCCCCCAATACGCGAGCGCGTACGCAAGGCCGAAGTTAAGTACGCCAAGGAGCGCGACGCCCGGGAATGCGGATCCGAGCGGAAGCGGAATACGCCTCCAGGCAGCGAAGCCGACGAGGAGCGCGCCCGCGATCGCGAAGCGCAGCCCTGCGCCCCAGAAGGGCGGAAGCTCGCGGTTGCTGAAGCGGACGGCGACGAAGTTCGTTCCGCCGATCAGGACGACGGCCACGAATACGGCGAGGACGGCCGTCGGCGGTCGGTTCATCAGGCGGACGATACGAGCCTCGTCTCGTCCCTATCCTTGCTGAATGGCCGAACGTCGTGGCGCGACGGTCGAGCTGCGCGAGGTCACCAAGCGCTACGCCGACACCGTCGCGGTCGACCACCTCAGCCTCACCGCTCCCGCCGGCCGCATCACCGTGCTGATCGGGCCGTCGGGCTGCGGCAAGACGACGTCGCTTCGCATGGTGAACAGACTCATCGAGCCGACGTCGGGGGAGATCCTCATCGATGGGCAGAACGTCCTTACGGAGGATCCGACCCGGCTCCGCAGGCGCATCGGGTACGTCATCCAGCAGGTCGGCCTCTTTCCCCATCGGACCATCAGCCAAAACGTGGCGACCGTGCCTGTGCTCCTTGGCTGGACCGCGACGCGCGTACGCGCGCGCGTTGACGAGCTCCTCTCGCTCATCGGATTCGACCCCTCTCGCATGCGCGACCGGTATCCGGAGCAGCTATCCGGCGGGGAGCGGCAGCGCGTCGGCGTCGCGCGCGCCATGGCCGCCGAGCCACCGCTCATGCTGATGGACGAGCCGTTCGGCGCGGTCGATCCGATCGTCCGCGAGCGGCTGCAGAACGAATTTCTGACTTTGCAGCGCGCGCAGGGCATCACGGTGATCTTCGTGACGCACGACATCGACGAGGCGATCAAGCTCGGTGACCGCGTCGCGATCATGCGCGCCGGCAAGCTCGTGCAATTCGCTCCGCCTGGGGAGCTCCTCGCTCGGCCGGCCGACGACTTCGTCGCGCAGTTCGTTGGCAGCGATCGCGGGCTGAAACGGCTCGCGCTCCTCACGGTCGGTGGGGCGGAGCTCGATCCGCCGGTGGATCCGTCGCGCTTCGACGGCGCGCCTGTCCTTTCGCCTGCGATGAGCCTGCGAGACGCGCTCGCCCAGATGCTCGCGTCGGAAACGCAGGTCGGCATGGTGCGCGACGGCGATCGCTACCTGGGCGTGCTGACGCTCTCGCACATCGGCCGGCTTCTTCGCACCGAGGAAAAGCAGTGACCCCTGGCGAGCCGCTCATCCGATGGGATTGGCTCCAGAGCCACGCGGGCGAGATCGGACTGCGGGTGGGCGAGCATCTCGAGCTGACCGTGATCGCGGTCGTCGTGGGTTTGCTGATCGCTTTCGTTCTCTCGCTCGCGGCGCTCCGCATTCCCAGGCTCTACGCACCGATCACCTGGACGACGGGGATCCTCTACACGATTCCGAGCCTTGCCCTGTTCGCTCTTCTGATTCCCTACACCGGCCTCTCGCTGCTCACGGCGGAGATCGGTCTCGTGAGCTACACGCTCCTCATCCTCATCCGCAACATCGTGGCAGGGGTTCGTGGCGTCCCCGCCGAGGTGCGCGACGCGGCGCGCGGCATGGGCTACACCGATCGGCAGATCCTCTGGCGCGTTGAGATCCCGCTCGCGCTCGCCGTGATCTTCGCGGGCATCCGGGTGGCCACGATCACGACGATCGGTCTGGTCACCGTGACCGCGCTCATCGGTCAGGGCGGCATGGGCTACTTCATCCTCCTTGGCATCCAGCTGTTCTTCAGCACCGCGCTCATCGTCGGCGCGCTCGGCTCGGTCGTCCTGGCCGTGGTCGCTGACGGCGCGCTCGTTCTCGCACAGAGGGCGCTCACGCCCTGGACTCACGCAAGATGAGCGCCCTTATCGCTCTCGTCCGCTGGCTCACCGATCCTGTGAACTGGCAGGGCTCGCACGGCATCCCGATCCGGGTCCTCGAGCACATCGAGCTGTCCGGCCTCTCGGTCCTGGCCGCTCTTATCATCGCCATGCCGATCGCGCTCTACCTTGGTCACACCGGACGGGCGGGCTTCATCGCGATCAACGTAGCGAACATCGGGCGCGCTTTGCCGTCGCTCGCGCTCATCGCATTCGGGTTGGTCATCGCGATATCGCTCGGTCTCGGCCTCGGTTTCTGGCCGACCGTCTTCGCCCTCGTGCCGCTCGCGATCCCGCCGATCCTCACCAACTCGTATGTGGCCATTCGCGAGGTCGATCGCGACATCGTTGAGGCGGCACGCGGGATGGGGCTCAGCGAGGGCCAGATCCTTCGCTCGATCGAGGTCCCCCTCGGCCTGCCGCTGATGCTCGCCGGTATCCGGACGGCGGCCGTCAACGTCGTCGCGACCGCGACCCTCGGTGCTCTCGTGGCCGGCGGCGCGCTCGGCCGGTTCATCGTCGATGGGCTCGCGTTACAGGAGTACGACCAGCTCATGGCCGGCGCCCTCCTCGTGGCGCTCCTCGCCGTCGTTACGGAAGTCTCATTTGGTGCACTCGAGCGAGCGACGGTGCCGCCGGGAATGGTCGCCATCCGCTAGGCGTTCACGCTCCTGTCAGACCCTGGCGGGTCATACTCAAAACGCGTGGCCGGCAGCCTAAGCGCTACGGCCGGGGAGGATCCCACATGAAGCGCGGAAGAATTCTCATTGCCGCCCTCGTCGCGGTCGCTGTCGTCGCGAGCGCGTGCGGTGGCGCCGGAACCGGCGGCAACACCGGCAGTCCGGCTACGGCGACCGCGACAGCTACGGCGGTCGCAAGGCCAGACGTCATCGTGGGCTCGACCAACTTCTACGAGCAGATCACGCTCGGGGAGCTGTACAGCCAAATACTGGAGGCGAACGGTTACAAGGTCACGCGCAGGTTCAACCTAGGCAACCGCGAGATCGTGGAGCCCGCCATCGAGTCCGGTCAGATCGACGTCGACGCGGAGTACCTCGCGACGCTACTCGCGTTTGTCGACAAGGACGGCAAGGTCGCCAAGCCGACCACCGATCCGAAGGAAACGCAGACCGGCTTGCAGAAGGCGCTCGATCCAAAGAGCCTCACCGTGCTCGACTTCGCTCAGGCGACCGACCAGAACGGGTTCGTCGTGACGCAGGCCACCGCGAGCTCGAAGAACCTCAAGAAGATCAGCGACCTCGCTCCGTTCGCAAAGGACATGATTCTCGGCGGCCCGCCGGAGTGCCCCAGCCCGCAGCGGCCCTTTTGCCTTACCGGGCTCAAGAACGTTTACGGGCTGACCTTCAAGGACTTCAAACCGCTCGACGCGGGCGGCCCGCTTACCGTGGCCGCTCTCGAGGGCAAGCAGATCGACGTGGGACTTCTCTTCACCAGCGACCCGAGCATCGTCGCGAAGAACTTCGTGCTCCTCGACGATGACAAGCACCTGCAGCTCGCCGACAACATCGCGCCGGTCGTGCGCAACGCGCTTCTCCAGAAGGACGACGGCACGCTCAAGCGTCTCCTCAACTCGATCAGCGCGAAGTTGAGCCAGGCCGAGTTGAACGACATGAACAAGCAGGTCGCGGTCGACAAGGCAGACAGCAAGGTGGTCGCGGCCGCATGGCTGAAGAAGCAGGGCCTCATCAAGTAACCACGCACTGGACCCCGCTCGGCGGCGCGCTCCGCACCGGAGCCGCCGCCGCGGCCTGGGGAACGACCGGCGAGACCGAGGTCTTTGCCCTTCACGAGGACGGCAAGGTCTGGGACCGTTACTGGGACGGAAAGAGCTGGCACGGGTGGGAATCCCTCGGCGGAGCGTTCACCGGACAGCCCGCCGCCGCCGCGCGCGACGCCGACCGCATCGATGTGTTCGCGATCGGCACCGACGGCGTCCTCCGCCACCGCTGGTGGGACGGAAAGCGTTGGGTCGATTGGCGGGACGTCGCCGGCGCGCCGCGCGACGGGCGCGCGGTCGCGTGCGTGTGGAGCGGTTCGCGCCTGGACGTTTTCGTGTGGGGCGCGGACGGTGGCCTTCATTACGCGGACCTCGCGTGACCGAACGCTTCGACTTCGTCGTCATCGGCGCCGGCGCATCGGGCGAAGCCGCGGCCAGTCATGCGCGCGCTCGCGGCGCGACGGTCGCGCTCGTGGAACGTGATCTCTTCGGCGGCACGTGCGCGTTCTGGGGCTGCATGCCGTCAAAGACACTGCTGCATGCGGCGGAGATCCGCGCCTGCGGTGGCGACTATCCGTGGGAGAGGGCGTCAGCGCGCCGCGACTACATGATCGTTCGCGAGGGCCGTGACTATCCCGACGACTCCGGGCACATCAAGGGTTACAAGGCAGCGGGCACGGTACCGGTACGCGGATCGGCGAAGATCGCCGGACCTGGCAAGGTGGTCGTGCGGACGGATAACGCAGTGCGCGAGCTCGAGGCGCGCGACGTCATCATCGCGGTCGGCTCGATCGGGAAGGTCCCGAAGCTCGACGGCCTTGCAGAGGCGGGGTTCTGGACGAACAAGGAAGGCACGAGCCTGCGCGAGCTTCCGAGAAGCATCGTCATCCTCGGCGCAGGGCCGTCGGGAACGGAGCTCGCGCAGGTCTACGCGCGGTTCGGTGTGCGCACGACGTTGGTGAGCCCACGGCAGGTAAATCCAACGGACCACCCGCGAAGCTCCGCCCTCTTGGCAAAGACGCTTCGCGCGGATGGTGTGGATGTGCGCGAAAACGCGCGGGCGCAGCGCATCCGGCCGCGCGCCGGCAAGAGGGGCGAGCACGTCGTGGAGCTCGCCGACGGATCGACGGTGGAGGCCGCGGTCATCGAGCTCAACGTCGGCCGCACCGCCGCGCCCGCGCTCGCGAGCCTGGGCCTCGATGCAGCCGGGATCGCATACGACGGCGGGGACTTTCTGAAGGTCGACGACACCCTTCGCGCTGCCGAGCACGTGTACGGGATCGGCGACTGCGTCGGTCACGAGCTCTCGACTCACCTCGGCCACTACGAGGGCGAGACCGCGGTGAAGATCGCCCTCGGCGACAACATTCGCGCCGACTTCGGCGCGACGCCGCGCGCCGTTTACACCGACCCCGAGACCGCGGGAGTCGGCCTGCTTCTGGACCAGGCGAAGGAGCGTGGCATCGACGCCTATGAGGAGACCGCCGACCTGGCGACGAGCTCGAAGGGCTACGTGAGCGAGTCGGAAGGCCATGTCTCGATCGTCATCGATCGCAAGAACAAGATCGTCGTCGGCGCGTTCATCGGCGGACTGGCTGCATCGGAGGCGATCCACGAGGCGGTGCTCGCGATCAAGCTCAAAACACCGATCTCGCTCCTCGCGCAGACGATCCATGCTTTCCCGACCGTGACACGCGCCATGGGCGGGCTCTTCGCGAAGGCCGATCTCGCGCTTCGGTGAGCGAGGAATATCTCACGCTGCTCGACTGGCGCCGGCGCGTCGCCGACATGTACTCGGGTGTGCGCGCGAAGCTGCCAGCGGACGCCCCCGCCGCGCACGCGCTCTGGCGATCGACACGCGACGAGCTGTTTCGCGCGCATCCGCAGTCACCCCTTCTCGAATCGGATCGGTCGAACTTCGGCGGACTCCCGTACTACGACTACGACCCGCGCTTCGCGAAGCGCGGCAGAGTCCGACCGCTTCCCGAGGAGCGCTACGACGTGGGGACGAGCACCGGTGGCGTGATCCCCTTCGTGCGGTTCGGCGTCGTCGAGCTCGATGTCGGGTCGCTCGAGATCTTCTGGCTCGACGCGTACTCGGGCGGCGTGTTCCTGCCGTTTCGCGACGCGACCGCGGGCAAGACGACATACGGCGGTGGCCGGTATCTTCTCGACACGGCGAAGAGCGCGGACCTGGGCGCGATCGGCGACGAGCTCGTGCTCGACTTCAACTTCGCGTACCACCCGTCCTGCCGCTACGACCCGAAGTGGGTTTGTCCGCTCGCGCCGCTCGGGAATAGGGTGCAGGTCGCCATCGAGGCGGGGGAGCGGATGTGAGCCGACGTCAGCGCTGGACGCTCATCGCGGCGGTCCTCGGCTCGTCCATCGTCTTCGTCGACTCGTCGGTCGTGACCGTCGCGCTGCCGAAGATCGGCCGCGAGCTACCGACGACGCTCCTCGGCGTGCTCGAGGGCCAGTTATATGTCTACGCCGGGTACCTGCTCACGCTCTCGGCGTTCCTCATCCTCGCGGGTGCGCTGTCCGACTTCTATGGCCGGCGCCGCGTCTTCCTCATCGGGCTCGTCGGTTTCGGACTCACGAGTGTGCTGTGCGGCCTCGCGCCGAATATGGAGTTCCTCGTCCTGTCGCGCATCCTGCAGGGCGCGGCCGGCGCCATCCTGGTACCGGGGTCACTCGCCCTGCTCACAGCCACTTTCAGCGGCGAAGCCCAGGGACGCGCCTACGGCGTGTGGGCCGCGGCCACGGCGGCGACGACAATCCTCGGACCGTTCATCGGCGGCATCCTTGTCGACACGATCTCGTGGCGCGTCGCGTTCCTCATCAACGTGCCGCTTGTCGTGCTTGCGGTCTGGGCGACCACTCTCTATGTCCCGGAGAGCCGCAACGAGAACGCGACCGGGCGCTTCGACTGGCTCGGCGCCGCGGTGGTGGCCATCGCGGTCGGTGGGCTCAGCTTCGGCGCGACCTACGGTCAGCAGCGCGAGTGGCGCGATCCGCTGGCGTATGTCGCGCTTGCTGCCGGCGTCGTCGCGACCATCGCGTTCCCGTTCCTGATGCGGCGCAGCCGCGATCCGCTCGTGCCGCTCGAGCTCTTCCGCTCGCGGAACTTCACGATCACCAACATTTCGACGCTCCTCATCTATGGCGCGCTCTACGTGACCTTCTATTACCTCGCCCTGTTCCTCCAGGGCGTGCTCGGTTACTCGGCGTCGGCGGCGGGCCTCGCCGGCATTCCGGGCGGCGTTCTTCTCGTGGTGCTGTCGACGCGCTTCGGTGCTCTCGCGGTGCGTCTCGGTCCGAAGGTCTTCATGACCGTGGGCCCGGCGCTCATGGCGATCGGAGTGCTGTGGTTCGCGCGAGTTCCGGCGACGAGCGCGGCATGGATCTTCACCCCGGGCGACCCGGCGAGCTGGATCCCGCCGCGCGAGTGGTTCGTCGACTTTCTGCCCGGTCAGATCATCTTCGGGTTCGGGCTCGCGATGATGGTCGCCCCGCTTACGACGGCGCTGATGACGAGCGTGCCCGTCCGCAACTCGGGGGTCGCCTCGGCCGTCAACAACGCCATATCGCGAGTCGGCCCTCAGCTCGCGGGAGCGGTGATCTTTGTCGCGATCACGGCGAGCTTCTATTCGGGTATGGCCGCGCGCCTTCCGGGGAGCGATCCCTCCGACCCGGCGTTCCGCCACGACTATTCGCCGATGACCGTGCCGCGCTGTCCTGGCCCGTGTCCCCAGGAAGTGACCGCGCGCATCCAGGCGGATCGCGACCAGTCCACCGACGCATTCCATCTGGCGATGTACGTCGGCGCGGCGCTTCTCGTCGCGGGCGCCCTGGTGAACGCGGTCGGCATCTCGAACGAGGCGGCGCTGGAGGCGACGAGGCGTCGCACGCCGATGACGACCGTCTAGCCGCCGGCCGTTTTCCGGGAGTGGTCGCTTGACTTCATTGGTAAGTGCAGACTAACGTAAGCTCCATCGCGCACCAGCGCAATGGGAGGTCTACGTGGGCGATCCGGTCACGAATTTCGAGGTCAATAGCGCGGATCCGGCGAAGGCGCGCCGTTTCTACACCGCGGTGCTCGGCTGGAAGATGAACGAGGTCCCGAACAACTACACGTTCGTCGACACCGACGCCGGTGGCAAGGGCATCGGCGGCGGGATCGGGCCGCTCCGCGGGTCGAAGCCCTTCGTCACCTTCTATGTGGTCGTGCGCGATCTGAACGCCACGTTGAAGAAAGCCACCGACAACGGCGGAAGGGTCGTGTTCCCCGCGACGAAGGTCGGACCCACGACCACGATCGCGTTGTTCAGCGATCCCGACGGGAACGTGATCGGCCTGACCGACGGCAAGTAGCCGTTTGCGGAGACGAGCGAGACGCGGCTTAGCCGGGGCGAGCGAGAACGACCAGCCCTGAGCGTGTCTCTCGGCGAAGCCGAAGATTGAGCTAGAGCAGCAGACCCTCGAGTGCCCCGACGACCGCGCGCTCGTGATCGCGCGTGCGGAAGTCGTGAAGCGGGTTCGGCGGCAGATCGTGCTCCGTGCTGACGCCGCCGCGCCGCGTGTACAGGACCGGGTAGATGTCGCCGGCCGGGTTCTCTTCGAGTGTGGCGGCGACAGCCTCGGCCGGGCCCGAATCGAGAAAGCTCTGCAGTGGGAGGATCCCGTCGTCGACGATGCCGCGCTTTTCGTCGCGGACGAGCACTCGCGCGAGGTAGGACTTCTGGTGCCAGAGCTCCGGTGCGTTCGTGGCCTCATGCAATAGATAGGACACGACCTCGGCCCGCGCCACGACCGGCCGCTCGGGGTTGATCGCGAAGTGCTTTCGCGCTACCTCGCGCGCGAGGACGCGGCCGTTGTAGCGATGCCCGTTCACGCCGCCGGAGTTGCTCGGCATCCCGTGCTTGCGCAAGCCGGGCGACGCCTGGTGGATCGTCCCACCGAAATACACGCCCGGGACCGACGCGCTCTCCCAGAACGGGGTTTGCGCGGGCAGCTTGTTGCGGCCGACCGTGGCGACGCCGAGGTTCGGCAGATCGAGGATGGGACTCGAGAAGCCGGTCGCCGCGATGACGTCGTCGACTTCGAAGACGAGCTCGGCGGCGCTGTCGGCCTTGCGTGTGTGCACGCGGAACGTCTCCCCGGTGCGCTCGACGCGCTCGATCGATGCGTCGAGCACGATGACTCCGCCGGCGAGGACGTGATC
This sequence comes from Candidatus Limnocylindria bacterium, assembly GCA_036389995.1. Lineage (GTDB taxonomy): Bacteria > Chloroflexota > Limnocylindria > P2-11E > P2-11E > 3-1-20CM-2-70-9. Next base: position 10,323 of record DASWCR010000090.1, read on the forward strand.
CTCGTACGGCTGCACGTACCGCGCGCGGACTCCGACGAGCGACCGCGTGTTGATCGACAGCTTCGCGGGTGACGGAGACGCGAGGACGATCTGCCTCGCCCACTGCAGGAAACCTGTCGCGAGCTCGAAGCCGGAGTTCTCCTTGCCGATGATGAACACGCGGCGCCCCGCGTAGGTCTCGGCGGGGCGCGTCTCTGCGTAGTGGGGCACGTCTTGGATCCCAGGTATTTGCGGACGCCATGGCTCGGCGACGCCGACGGCGAAGATCGGCACCTGGCAGCGGTACTCGCCGTCGCTCGTCTGGAGCGCCCAACGATCGCCGTCGCGGCGCGTCCCGGTCCAGCGGCAGCCGTAGCGCACCGCGACGCCGGCGCGGTCGGCGAACGCCTCGAGGCTCCGTTGCATCTCTGGCCGGGACGGGTAGTACGAAGTGCCGTCCATCATCGAGCACATGAGCGCGCGGCACTCCTGCTCTTCGGGGAGCAGGCTGTTCCAGTCGTAGCGCTCGTACTCGCGGGTGCCCTGCTCGAACGGTGCGTACGGCTTTGTCCACGAAAGGAGGCGCTGGAAGAAAGGCCACTTGCGGAACATGCCGCCAGCGCTCTCATCGGCCGAGATGACCGCGTGCTTCACGCCGAGGCGGCGGAGCGAGTAGCTGATCTGAAGACCCCCTGGACCGCTGCCGACGACGACGACCGGATAGTCGCCCGGCGGGTGGGGGTGATCGGTCAGGCGCTCCTCCGCGTCACGTTCGCGAGCTTCCGTGCTTCAGCGACGAGGAGGCGGTAACACACCCGTGGATGGGTCTGGAGGAATTCCCGCAGGAGCTCGCCCGGCACGACGAGGCAGCGCAGCGGCCTGGCCGCGATGACGTCGGCGACGGGGGGCTCGCCAAGCAGAACGGATATCTCACCGAAGAAATCGCCGCGGCCGAGCGTGCCGAGCCGGTTGCCGTGTGCAACGAGCGCGGCCTCGCCCTCGAGCACGATGTAGAAGCCCGATCCGGTGAGGCCTTCGCGCAACACGCGCTCGTCCTGAGCGAAATAGCGCTCCTCCAGCGAGTGGGCCACCTTTTCAAGCTCGGGACGCGTGAGGTCGGCGAAGATCGCGAGACTGGCAAGCGTTTCGGTGATGTCGTCGGGAGCGCTACGCATGGTGCTTGTCTACGGCGTACAGCGGGTCTTGGCAAACGCGAGATGGCGCAGAATCAAGCCAGGATGAGCGTGGGGAGAGGGTTGCCGGCCGGCACCCTGACCTTCTTGTTTACCGACATCGAGGGCTCGACCAAGCTCCAGAGCGAGCTCGGCACCGCCCGCTATCAGGACGTCCTCGAGACCCATACCCGGATCCTTCGCGACGCGATAAAGGACGGCGGGGTCGAGGTACGCGTCGAAGGTGATGCCCTGTTCGTGGTCTTTCCCGTGGCCGTGGACGCCGTCCGCGCCGCGGCCGCCGCGCAGCGCGCGCTCGCCAAGGCGACATTCCCGCACGGCGCGACCGTGCGCGTCCGTATGGGGATGCATTCCGGCGAGGGGCGCCCCGCGAGCGCGGAGGCCGGAGCCGACTACGTCGGCATCGACGTCAACCGCGCGGCTCGCGTCGCCGCGGCGGGCCACGGCGGACAGGTGCTCATCACCGAAGCGACGGCCACGCTCGCTCGCGCGAACCTCGGCGATGGCATCTCCCTTCGTGATCTCGGTGAGTTCCGGCTAAAGGACCTCGCACGGCCGGAGCGGATCTATCAGCTCGTGATCGTTGGGACCCCCGCGGACTTCCCGCCCGTCCGCAGCCTCGATCGGACGGCGACGTTCCTGCCGGCGCAACCGTCGTCGTTCATCGGAAGAGCGCGCGAGATCGCCGAAGGTCAGCGACTTCTGGAGCGCGCGCGGCTCGTGACCCTCACCGGGCCTGGAGGGACAGGAAAGACCCGACTGTCGCTGCGCATCGCGGAGGAGTCGGCGGCCGCTTTCGGCGACGGCACATTCTTCGTCCCGCTCGCGCCCATCACCGACCCGGAGCTCGTTCCGTCGACGATCGCGCACACCCTCGGCGTGCAGGTGAGTGGCTCGGAGCTGCCGCTCCCGCGTTTGATCGATCACCTCAAGGACAAGCGGATGCTGCTTGTGCTCGACAACTTCGAGCAGATCCTTCCCGCGGCGCCTGTCGTTGGACAGCTTCTCGGTGCAAGCGCCGCACTCAAAGTGATCGCAACGAGCCGGGCACCCTTGCGCATCGCCGGAGAGCAGGAGTTTCCGGTGCCTCCCCTCGAGGTACCGGACCCGCAACATCTGCCGGCTTTTGAAGTGCTCGCGCAGTCCGACGCGGTGCGGCTCTTCGTTGAGCGTGCGGGTGCGGTGCGCCCGGCCTTCAGAGTCACGCCGGAGAACGCTTCCGCCGTCGCCGAGATTTGCAGCCGGCTCGACGGACTGCCGCTCGCGATCGAGCTGGCGGCGGCCCGTGTGAAAGTGCTCACGCCGCAGGCGATGCTCCCCAAGCTGCGCGAGGGACTCGACATGCTCGCCTCAACCGCGCGAGATCTCCCGGAGCGGCAACGCACCCTGCGCGGCGCGATCGCCTGGAGCTGGAATCTCCTGGACCCGACCGAGCGCCGTCTCTGCGCGCGGCTTGGAGTCTTTGTCAACGGCGTGATGCTTCCCCAGATCGAAGAGGTTTGCTGCCCTGGTGACGAGCTCGGCCGCGATCTTCTCGATGTGCTCAGCGCCCTGGTGGAGCACAGTCTGGTGCGCCAGTCCGAGGTCGACGGCGAGCCACGCTTCCGGATGCTCGTCACGATCCGCGAGTACGCGCTCGAACGACTCGCGGAGAGCGACGAGCGCGACCTCATCCGCACGCGCCATGGTGGAGCGTACCTGGGGCTCGCCGAACACGCGCGCCCGCATGTCCAGGGGACCGATCAGAAGCGCTGGCTGGATCTCCTCGAGCTGGAGCACGACAACCTTCGTGCCGGCCTCTGGTGGTCTATCGAATCTGGTCGCGCCGAGGACGCCTGCCGCTTCGTCTTCGCGCTCTGGCGCTTCTGGCAGGTTCGCGGCCATCTGGTCGAGGGGGCCCGCTGGTGCGAACGCGTGTTGGCTCTTCCGACGACCGCGGTCCCGCCGCTCGTGTTGATGAGTGCGCTGGAAGCGTCGGCCGGCATCGCGTACTGGCGTGGCGATACGCGAACCTCGAGCGACGGATACGTGAAGGCGGCGGAGATCGCGCGCGCCCATGGCGACGATGCCGCCCAGGCGAACGCCGAGTACAACCTCTCGTTCGTCTATGGCATCCCCGGGTCCGATCTCTCTCAGGCCCTCGACCTCTTACGGAGCGCGCGCGAGAAGTGGGCTCGGATCCGCGACCGTGCCGGTGTGGCGCGCGCTGCGTTCGGGCTCGCGACGTTCCTGCAGTTCGGGCGACGAGGCGCGATCGACCCATCGCGTCTCGAGGAAGCGCGCCTCGCGGTGCAGGACGCCCTCGCCGTGCATCGGGCGGGCACGAACCGCTTCGACCTTGCATGGAGCCTCCACCTCGTGGGGATGATCGACGCGAAGCGTGGGGAGTTCTCGAGCGCGCTCGCCGCCTTCCGCGAGGCCGCGCGCATCTTCACCGAGGACGACGACCTCTCGGGTTTGGTGATCATCGCGAGCAACTGCGCGGAGCTCGCCGGCTACCAGGGCGACGGCGAGCGGCAGGCAACGCTCGTCGGGTTCGCGACCGCGTTAGCGGAGCGCGCCGGCACGGGCCTTCTGCACGAGATCTCGAAGCCGGACGCGCGCGCGGAGGAGAAGGACATCGCGCCCGAGTTCAGGGCGGCCTTCGAACGGGGGCGCGCGATGCCGACCGCGGCGGGGATCGCCTACGCGCTCGGGGAGCGGGGGATTTCGAGGGATTGACTAAGTCTGAGCCGACCGCGACGCGTGCGACCGTCGGGACGA
>DASWCR010000091.1:0-6324 GCA_036389995.1 Candidatus Limnocylindria bacterium
CCGAGATTGCCGGTCTTGTGGGCGACGACGACGCCCGGCGGGAGCTGTGCCGGCAGACGGTCGTTGATCTGCTGGCGCTCGAGCCGCGCGAGCATCCGGTCCGAGGCCGCGCCTGAGATGAGCTGCCGCTTCGCGAGCAGCGCGAAGAATGTGCCGATCGCGTGCGGTGTCGCCCAGTTGTCCTCGGTGTCGTCGAAGGCCACGTGGAAATTCTTGATGCCGGCCTTTTCGAGCGTCGCGTCGATGTTCGAGCCGCCGAGGATGCGCCAGAGCGCGAGCGCGGAGCCATTGTCGGAGATCGTGATCATCGCCTCGAGCGCGTCGTCGAGCGTGAGCTGGGTGCCGGCATCCTCGAACGATCCGTCGAGCGTGATGTCCTCGGGCTGGATGGTGATCGCGTCGTTGTAATGGAGGTCTCCGGCGTCGACGCGGCGCTCCGCCTCGGCGAGAACGCCCAGCTTGTAGAGCGACGCGGCGATGACCTGTTCGTCCGGATCGTGGGCGAACAGCGGAGTCGCGACGGTCGGGTCCGCGATCCAGATCCCCGCGCCGCCGGGGAAGGACGAGATCAGGCCGTCGAGCTGCTGGACGAGGTCCGCGGTGCTCGCCCGCGCCGGGGCAGGCGCCGAGACGGCGATGACAAGGGAGACGACAAGAACGACACCGACCGTGCGCACCCACGAGAGGTAACGGCCACGTGATGCGTTTGGTTCACCGCTTAGCCGACTTTTGACGAGCCGCATCCTGCCCGAGCCGGAGCATTTCCCGGTAGCCAGCCGGTGTCTCGTCCTCATATCCCAGGAGATGAAGCACTCCGTGGGCCGCCAGGAAAGCGACCTCCTCCATGACCGGTCTTTTCCGGCGCCGGGCTTGCCTGGAAGCCTGTTCGGGACTGATCAGGATCTCGCCCAGGTCGAAGCGGCCGCCGTTCTCGGCCCTGCGACCGTTTATGTGCGCGATGGCACCGGAGCCGCGGTCGCGGGCCGGGATCGCCTCGCCGAACGAGAGCACGTCGGTCGTCTTGTCGATCCGACGGAAACGCTTGTTCAACGCGCGCATCTCGGCGTCGGACACGAATGCAAGGTGCACCTCGGCATCGCGCGGAAGGCCGTACGGCCGGGCGGCGCGGCGGATCGCTTGGCGGATCGGCGCGTGCTCGCAAGGCGCCTCGCCGGCGATGGCGATGCGCATCGTGCTAGCCGCTCGCGGCTGGCTTGATGCGGGTGATCCGGTCCTCGGGATACGGGATGCGCTCGTGGTACACACCGAGGAGGAGCTCGCAGAACGCGTCCTTGATGCGCTCGACGTCGCGGAACGTGAGATCGCATTCGTCGAGCTGCCCGTCGGCGACGCGCTCATCGATCATGCGGTCGACCATCGCGCGGATCGTCTCGGGATTCTTCTCGCTGAGCGAGCGGACCGACGCCTCGGTGCCGTCGGCGAGCATGACGATCCCCGCCTCCTTGCTGTGAGGACGCGGCCCCGGATAGCGGAACGAGCGCTCGTCCGGCGACTGGCCCCGCTGCTGGGCGATCTGGAAGAAGTACTTCACGACGCTCGTTCCGTGATGCCCGGGGATCATCTCGCGGATCCGTGCCGGAAGCCGGTAGCGGTCGGCGAGGGCCAGCCCATCCTTGACGTGCGCGGCGACGATGCCGGCAGAGACAAGGGGGTCGAGCTCGTCGTGCGGGTTTTGCCCAGTCTGGTTCTCGATGAACGCGGTCGGGTTCCGCATTTTTCCGATGTCGTGGTAGTACGCGCCCACTCGAGCGACGAGCGGATCGGCTCCGATGACCTCGGCGGCACGCTCCGCGAGATTTCCGACGAGCAGCGAGTGGTGATAGGTGCCCGGCGTTCGCAGCAGAAGCTGCCGCAGAAGCGGGTGATTCGGATCGCCGAGCTCGCGAAGCTCGAACACCGTTGAGATCCCGAAGACGTGACCGAGGATCGCCATCCCGGCGAACGCGAGCAGTCCCGAGCCGAGACCGCTCACGAGCGCGCCCGCGAGGAGCTGCGCGATGCCGAGCGCGTCGGCCGCGCGATTCACAAGGACGAACGACAGAATGACTCCGATGGCGCCGGCCGCGACCGCCACCGCGCCGACGGCGAATTCACGTGCCGTCGTCGCGCGCCGGACCGCGGCCATGCCGAGAAGGGCCGGCACCAGGACATAGGCGACGAGCTCGACCTGACTGGACATGATTCCGACATGCAGCGCGCCTGCAATCTGCGTGGCGAGCGCGGTACGCCCGCCGACGAGGACCGTGAGCATCATCGCGATCGCGGCGAACGGCGCGAAGTACACGGCGATCGTGTGCCCTGGAACGAGCGCGCGGCCGGCGGCGGTCAGCGCGACGAGCGACAGGATGACCAGGATCATCTTGCGGTCCTCGAGCCACGCCTCCGTCGCGTAGCGCTCGAGGAAAAGCGCGAGCACCCCGGCGATCAGCCCCGCCCAGAGCAAGAGCCCGATCGCGCCCCGCCAGTCGTTCCCTTCATTCGCGAGACCGAGCGCGCGGAGCTTCTCGACCTCGAGCGTCGTGACGACCTCGTCGGTGCGCACGACAGCCTCGCCGGCGGTCACCTGGACCTGCACCGGCGTCACGCCATTTCGGGCGTCCTGCCGCGCGAGGCTCGTCGCGAGCTCATCCACCTTGACGTTGACGTCGAGGTTCTGCTTCAGGATTTCGGTCCCGGCGCGCTTCTGCCGCTCGGTCCAGCCCGCGGGAAGCGCCTTCGCGGCATCGGCCTTCACCGCGTCGAGCTGCTCGGCGCGGATGCCCTGGGTGTAGAGCGTGCGCAGCGCGCCATCGAGAGTCGCCGCGACTTGATCCCACTCCGGCTGTGTCATGTCGACGATGTCCGTCGCGATCGCGGCCGTCAGCGCGACATCAGGAAGCCGGACGAGCGCGGCGATCTTCTGGTCCCGCTGCTGCGTGGCGTCAGCGCGGATCCGACCGATCGCGGTGACCGCGCTCTGGATCCGAGCGGCGGCGTTCGCCAGGATGGTCGAATCGGTCGCGACCTGTTTTGGTACCGCGGCTTCGGCCTTGCTCCGCTCGGCCTCGGTCAACGACTCCGATATGAAGGAGACGCTGCGCGGGGCGCGGATCGCACCCTTGGCGACCTCGCCGACGCTGTACGTGACCGTCGCCGGCGGCGCGATGAGCAGCGCGACCGCGGTCAGCAGTCCGGCGATGACGACGAACGCCATTGCCCGCGCGCGCGGGTCGGTGCGCACGGCCGCCCGGAGCCGCACCAGTCGCGGGTCGTTCACCTGAAGCCGGCGAATCATTTCGGGGCGTTCCCCTTTTCAAAGCGATCGTACGCCCGGACGATGCGCGCCACGAGCTCGTGGCGGATCACGTCGCGATCGTTGAAGTCGACCATCGCGATCCCCTCGACGTCGCGGAGGATCTCCCGCGCCAGCACCAGCCCGCTCTTATCCCCGGCGAGGTCGATCTGAGTGATGTCGCCGGTGACGACGGCCTGCGAGCCAAAGCCGAGACGCGTCAGGAACATTTTCATTTGCGGTGCGGTCGTGTTCTGGGCTTCGTCAAGGATGATGAAAGCCTCGTTAAGGCTTCTACCGCGCATAAAGGCCAGCGGCGCGACCTCGATCTCGCCGCGCTCCTGCGCGCGCGTGAAACGCTCCGGCGGCATGAGCTCGTACAGTGCGTCGTACAGCGGCCGCAGATAGGGGTCGATCTTTTCCTGCATATCGCCAGGCAGGAAGCCGAGCCGTTCCCCCGCTTCGACCGCGGGCCGCGTGAGGATGAGCCGACTGACTTTCCGATCGCGCAGCGCGGCGACACCCATCGCGACGGCGAGGTACGAGTTGTGATTTACGAATCCGTTCGCGACGAAGGAGTGGGAGCCGGGCACAGTGAGGTCGTACACCAACGCGCGCCCCGGAAGTATCGAGACGACCGGTAGAAAGAGCAGCTGTCGTCGAAGGACCTCCTGGAGGGGTGCGAGAAGGACCGGATCAGCTTGACGGGCTTCGAGGAGACCGACGAGATCAGCCAGCTTTCCGTAGGACGGTCTGCGTCTGCCGCGGCGATAGTCGTCGAAGCGGCCGTGCTCCTCGTGCGTAAGAGTCGTGCTTCTGATGGCTGCGACGAGCTGGGGTCCTACGAACGGAATCAGGTCGACATTCGAGTTCCGCACGGATGGGAGGGCGAGACTGCATTTCCGCTGGACCGCAAAGCCGACAAGGTCGAAGAAACGCTCGACCTCGGCGCCTGCGATGACCAGGCGATGGGATATGTGTGGCCGGCCCCGATACCGACCATGTTTCACGTTCTTAGTCGAGACGATGCCCAGATTGAGAAGGGCGATTTGAACCTCGCGTATCAGACGCTCGGACGTCAGCGTTAGCGAGACAACGTTGTTGCGTTCGATCGAACCGTCGGTGTCGTAGAGGCCTCGTAGGAACGCCCGAACGACCCCTTCCGGAGCCCTGAGGATCGATCTGGGAATGTGCTTGTGCGGTGATGTCCTTGTCGAGAAGCCGAGATGGATCAGCAATTGATAGAGCTGAGAGCTCGCGATGATGTGATCGGGCTGATCTCTACCCTCGAATCGATCGTTGTAGTTGCGGAACACGTGAAGATTGAATCGATTCGCGGTTCGCTTGAATGCGGCGACGACCTCGGGCTCGATCGAGGAAAGGCCGATCCGATTGCGGGCCGTCAGGTTGCCATCACCGGTGAGGATCCCCATGAAATAACCGAGGTCCTCATCCAAATGGCCGATCGCGATCAGGCGAGAGTGATCCTGAGGCGACTTTCGGTCATAGAAGAAATCGACCTGAGTCGTGTTCCCCCACATGCGCTGACCCCGCTGCAGAGCCACGGTGTCGCCGTATTCCAGCGCATCGGCTCGGCGCCACTCGAGAGCACCATTTGATGTCCTCACAAGAAGCGGATGTTCGGGTGTGACCTCAATCGAGTAGCCGAACTTCGTCGTGATCACAAAAGTGTCCGCAACTCCTCCGGAGTACACGAGCGACGCCGGCTCGGTGCCGTCCAGACCGTGGACCGTGACGGCGATCGAGTCAGTCTCGTCGCGCTCGAGACCGACAGCGAGTGAGCCGATCCGGACCATTCCCCGGTCCGTGAGGACGAGGGACCGTCCAGCGATGCACTTGCCCGTGCCGGCAGGACCTACTGCGAAAACGAGATCGTGCTTGCGGATCGCGTCGATGTACGCGCGCTGGTTCTCCGATTGCGGCGAGATCCGTTTGCCCCGGACCGTCGTCGCGACGACCTCGCGCATCTCGGCCGGAGCGGCGACCGGCGTGTCCTTCGCATCGCCGATGAGCCGCTCCAACGCGGGTTTGCGCAGCGGCTGATCGCGTCCGGAAAGAGTGCGCATCGCGCCGACGAGATCCCCGACGCGCGCGACCGCCGGCGCGTCACCGCTGATGCGGAGCTCCGCGCCGCGCGAGACGATCTTGACGCCGAACTCGCGCTCGATGCGGTCGATGTTCGCTTCGTTGTCGCCCGCGACGAACATCATCTCGTCGGGGTCGGGAATGAGGATCGTGATCTGCGAACCGGACACGGTCACGACGCTCGCTCCTTCAATAGTGCGGCGACGACGCCGGACACGACCTTGCCATCGGCCCGGCCCTTCGTCTCGGCGATGACCTTCGGCATCACGACCTTCGTGTCCTGCGGACCCTTCGCTCCGGTCTCGCCGATCACACGGGTCGCGATCTCGCGAATCTTCGCCTCGTCGAGCTGCGCGGGTAGGTACGCGCTGATGAGCGCCAGCTCCTTCTCCTCTTTTTGCACGAGATCATGTCGTTCGCCTTTGCGAAATGCCTCGATGGAGTCGCGGCGCATCTTCGCCTGCTTCGTGAGCACATCGGTGACCGCGACGTCGTCGAGGTCACCGGGTTTGTGCTGGGCGAGCCACGCCTGTCGCGAGCTCTCGTCCTTGCCCTCGGCCACGAGCTTGTCCACCGCCGCGCCGAGACGCGCCTTCTCCTCGGTCTGTATTGCCGCGAGGAGAAAGCGCACGGTGTCACGACGAAGGGTCTCGCCCGAGCGCATCGCGGACTTGAGATCGCTCTCGAGCCGCTGCTTCAATTGCGCGCTTATGCGCCTAGCTCCGCGTCAGCGCTTGCGGCGCTTCGCTTCCTTGCGCTTGCGGCGTGCTGCGGGCCTCTCGTAAAACTCGCGGCGGCGGGCCTCCGCGAGAATCCCGGCCTGCTGGATCTTCTTGTTGAATCGGCGAAGCGCTGCCTCAAAAGACTCGCCTTCACCAATGATCACTTCCGACAACGGTTACTGGTCACCCCGCCTTCTTTTCAAA
>DASWCR010000092.1:0-11167 GCA_036389995.1 Candidatus Limnocylindria bacterium
CCCACAACTATCTGGTCGATGGCGTCGTCGTCCATAACTCACCTGAAACAACCAGTGGCGGTCGCGCGCTGAAGTTCTACGCGTCGGTGCGCATAGACATCCGTCCCATCGAGCCGATCAAGCAGGGCGATGTGGTCATCGGCCGTCGCGTCAAAGTGAAGGTCGTGAAGAACAAGGTGGCCCCGCCGTTCCGCATCGCCGAGATCGAGATCCTCGCGAGCGAGGGCATCTCGCGTGAGGGCGGGCTCATCGACATGGGCATCACGATGGGCGTGCTCGACAAATCCGGCGCGTGGATCAATTACGGCAAGACGCGGATCGGGCAGGGCCGCGAGAACGCGAAGCAGTTCCTGCGCGACCACCCCGATGTCGCGGCCGAGATCGACGCCAAGGTACGCGCAGGCAACCTGACCGTCGGCGCCGAAAGCCCGAACGGTGAGGAGAGCTAGCCCCCGAGCGAAGCAGCTCGGCAGCCCGTACGAGGCTGCCGTTCAGTTCCTCGGGAACCGGCCGCGCAGCGTCTCCGAGATCCGCCGGCATCTCCGCGGCAAGCGCTACGAGGACGAGGCCATCGACGGCGCGATCGACAAGCTGCGCGCGCAGCGATACGTCGACGACCTCGACTTCGCGAAGTACTGGGTCGAGCAGCGCTCGCGCTTTCGCCCAAAGGGCGACCGCGCCCTGGTGAGCGAGCTCAGCAGCAAAGGCGTCGCTCGCGAAACGATCGACGCGGCCCTCGGGGAGATGCCCGCGGAGAGCGAAACCGACCGCGCGCGACGAGCGATCACGCGCCAGCTGAGGCGGTGGCAATCGCTCGAGCCTACCGAGCGGAAGCGAAAGATCCACGCATTCCTCGCGGCGCGCGGGTTCGGCTACGACGTGATCGACGAGGTCATTGCGAGGCCGGAGGCAGAGGTTCCAACCGACTAGGCCGACTGTCGGGAGCGGGGAAGCGCGGCCGCGAGTGCGCTGACGTGGACGGGCAAAAGCAGCAGGGACGCGATGCGCGCCATGGCGGTGGTCGTGCGTCCCGCGAAGGGCGCGAACGATGCGAGCGCGAGGGCCATCTGGGTTATCCCGAGATTCCGCGCGCGGTCGCTCTTGCCGACCGCGTGCACGTCCTCGTAGGAGATCGGCGATGCCATTGCAAAGTAGCGGAGCGATGGCGTGACGAGGCAAATGGCATCGAGCGTCCCGAGCCGCGTTCCCGCGAAGGTCGTGGCAAGCGTCAGCCAGCTGTCGAGCTCGAGATCGAGCACGCGACCGAGACGGGTTGGCCCGCGCCCACGCCGGCGCGCGAGCGGACCATCGATCCAGTCGGTCAGCGTTGACCCGGTAACTGCGAGGGGCCACGCAAGCTTCGCCGCGTAGGTCCGTCGATCGCGAGGTCCCGCGAACGCCGCCGCGGCAACGATCGATGCGGCGAGGCCCCTGCTCAGCGTCAGGGCATCGATGGCATCGAGGTCGTCGGGCTCACCGTCATCGTGGTTGGCGAGAGCCTTCGCGATCAGGACCTGCTGGAGAAGGAAGGACCCGAGCGCCGTCGCCACGAAGGTCGCGCCGCGTCGGCGACGATCTCCGGCAAACGGGACCGAGGCGAGGAGAATCGCGACGACCCCAACGACCGTGATACGAAGCCATCCTGCGCCCACGCCTGCGCATGATGCCGCGAGTATCGTCCCGGGCGGTGGCGGAGACTGCCAAGAGATCGTCACTCCGGATCGAGCTCTACGGATGGGCGGCGACACTGGCCTTCGTCGCGTTCTCCTACGCGCTCCGGCGTCTGCTGAATCGCAGGGGTAGGGGCCCCTGACCGCGAAGCGGCGTCGGTGAGGCCCCGCACTGAACGGGCCCTGTGGCTCACCGCACCGATCCTGATCGCAGGGCTCGTGCACGTCGCAGTGATCACCCTCGACCTCGCGCCCGGGCTGGCGCGACCGATCGACGGCGGCCGTCCCTGGGGAGGGCGGCCGCTGCTCGGGCGCAACAAGACCTGGCGCGGCTTCGTCGTGATGCCGGCGGCCACGGCGATCACGATCGCGGCCCAGCAGGCTGTTGCCCGGCGCTCGCGCCGCCTTGCCGCGCTCGCTCCGCTCGCACGTAGTGCGCCACCCGCGTGGCTCGTCGGCGCGATCTGCGGAGCCGCGTACGTCGTGGCCGAGCTCCCGAACAGCTTCATCAAGCGACGGCTCGGAATCGCGCCGGGAATGTCTGCCCGTCGAGCGCGCGTGGCGCAGTACGTCGTCGATCAGCTCGATTCGGTGACGGCGTGCGCCGTCGCGATTCGTGTCTTCTACCGGATCGACTCGACGGACGCGGCCGTGTCAGCGTTGCTCGGCACCGCGTTCCATGTGGCGGTCGAGCGGACCATGCGCCTGTTGCCGCAAGGACGCCGTGCACGCGGGTGAGCTCGCCGCGGTCGCTGCCGCGATCGGCGGGCTCTTTGCATCCGCCGAGATGCTGCGCCGGCGTGGCGTCTCGACGGATGCGACGCGGCGCTACACCCACGCGACCGGCGCGACGATCGCCGCGATGCTTCCCGCCTTTCTGTCACTGGGGGAATACCTCGGTCTTGCGCTCGTCGTCGCCGCGTTTCTTGCGTGGACGCGCATGCGCGGAATGCTGAGCTCGGTGCACGGCGTCGATCGGCCCACCCTCGGAGCCGTGCTGTTCCCACTCGGCCTTGCGATAGCGGCTGCGATCGGCTGGGCGCACCCCGCGGCCTACGGACTCGGCGTAATGACGTTCGCGCTCGCCGATCCAGCGGCCGCCACCGTCGGCGACCGTATCCCCAGTGCCCGATGGCGCGTGTGGCGAGGGACGAAGTCGCTCAGCGGTTCGCTGGCGTTCATCGGCGTCGCGCTGTTGATCGGCCTCGTCGCGGCGGCGTGGTCGCCGATCGGTCTCGGGCCAATCGTGGCCACGGCCGTCATTCTTGCGGTCGTTGAAGGGTCCCTGGGTTTCGGGCTCGACAACCTCGCGCTGCCACCGATCGCTGTGCTGAGCTGGCGGGCTGTCGTCGGCCCGTAGTCCGCGGGTCTCAGGCGAACGAGTGAATCTCAAGGAATGATTTGCTCTGCGTAAGAGGGCCAGTATCGCTCGCTCCCGACGTACGTCGCCTCGACGATGAGCTTGCCCGCGAGGCGATCGGCGTCCGCGATCGTGAAGACTCCGCTGGCGTTGGTCACGGCCGAGCCGATTACGACTGCTTCGGGATCGACCCGGAGGGTAACCCGCGATGTCTCCGTTGTCGCGAGAAAAATTACGGTGAAGTACCCGCTTCCGGCCGACGTCGGGCCAACGCGCGCAGAGAATTTCGCGGTGTAGGAGGCTCCGGCGGTCACCGGGAACGAGGCGGAGTTGAGCCCGACGAACTGAGTGGATGTCGCGCTCACATGAAGCATTCGCGCGCGGTCCCCGCGGTCGCTCGGCTCGATGCGTGTCGTGCCGCTTCCCCACAGACCCCATCGGTCGATACCGCTTGCGAAGTCTGCGTTCGCGACGCGGTTCGTGGCCCCTCCGGCGTCCGTGTAGCTCACGCCATACAGAGCCAGATCGCTTGCGTTTGAACACCCGCATTCGGTATTCACGCGCAGACCGAGGATCGCCTGCGTAGCTCCCACGGGAACGGTGCCGCTTAGCGTGCGCTCCGCATAGCGACCCGGTCCGTCGAGCTCACGAACTGACACGTCCACGGTCGCCGCGTCGAGGCCCTTCCCTGCATCGTCGGTGAGCCGCCCGACGACGGATCGCGACGCCGCCGGATCGCTCGAAACAGTCAGCGCGGTCCGCGTCCGGAAGTAGCGATCGATGAGCGCTGTGAACGTGGTTCCATCGGTCTCGGGAAGCACGCGGTCGGGATGGTCGTGCCACGACTGGAAGATCACGTGTTCGGGCTTTCCCCCGGTCCTCCCCTCGTACACGGCCATCCGGTCAGCGGCGTGGGCGACCCACGCCGCGTCCGACACGTCGCCGGGATTCCCGAAATAGATGATCCCGAACTCGATGCCACGTTGCCTCGCCGCCGCCTCGATCGACCTCGCGGCAGCGGGCCAATCCTGGCGCGACCAGTCAAGATCCAGATGGAAGAACGGCAAGGTTTCGCCGGTCGTGGAGCGGTACGCATCCAGCCAACGGACGTAGACGTCGCTCGCGAGATCCGCGGTAAGCGGCTCGATGTCACCTATCACGATGTCAGGAGCAGCGTTGCGGATCGATCGGACGTAACTCGAGACCTCCTGTGCGACCTGCTCCGCCGACCGCCGGCAGGCGTTCAAGCCCGTGTACAGGCTTCCGAAGTAGTACGGCTCGTCGAGCGCGATGTACCGGACCGTCCCGCCGGCGGACCTGATCCGCTGGACGCTGCGAAGACCGTTCGCGAGACCCCCGAATCCTTCGACGCCACGGCCGCACGTCGCACTCGCCGTGAGCGGGCCGTCCTCCAGGGCGATGGCGATGCCGCGCCGATTCAGGTCCGTCACCACTCGCACGAGGTCGACGTCGCTCGCGGTCCCCATGAACTGCGGGTAGAGCTTGAAGACATGCACCCGCGTCGCCGCGTCGGACCAAGGGGCGGTCGCCGAGAACAGGTCGAGGAAGTCGGGCGATCCAACAAGCGTGACGCCATTCGCGAGCGGGCGCGGGTATGGGTCGAGCGGGGCGAACCAGATCAGCGGTCTCGCGCTCGGCGGCGTCCATCGTGATGGTGCTGCTGTAGGAGGGGGCAGCGGTGGGCTCGGGGAAGGTGTTGTGACGGCGTTCGGCGGGAAACACGCGACGAGTGCCGCGAGCGCACAGATCAGTGTCCCAAGTCGAGCCCGCTGAGGCCCGTTGCGCTGCTCTGTTTGCTCAAGGCCTCTCGGTAGCATCGATCCTCTTCGCAAGCTCAACGTCCGCGTCCGTCAGGCCATGGGCGATGTGCGTCGTGAGGACAATCCGGACGGTCTTGTAGGCCTCGAGGTGGATATCGGGGTGGTGGTTCGCCGCATTCGACGCCTCAGCCACCCGGTTGACGAACGACACCGCTCCCTTGAAGCCCTTGAACGTGAAGGTCTTGGTCAGGGCGTTGCCTTCGCGGGTCCAGCCTGTGCCGGAGGCGAGAAGGGAAGCCAGCGCGGCCTCGTCGAGTCGTGTCTCGTTCTCAGGGACCGGCACGGCTCGACACTAGCCTGTACGCGTTTCGTACGAGTCGTCCGAACTGCGTTATCCTGACCACACCAAAACTTTGTGAACCAACGTGGCTGGCGGAGCGCCCCGTTCCGCCGGTCACTTACGCGAAAACGGGGGCGAGCGCACCCAGTCAAGCGAGCGTCCCCGCACACGCGGCACGGAAAGGATCGCCGTCATGCCCGACATGCTCGTCGTGGGCCTTGTGGCCCTCGTCGCGGCGCTCGTCGGCTTCGGGATTGCCCTTCTTCTGCGACGCTCGTTCGCGCTCGCGAGCGAGACGACCGCGCGGGCGAACGCTGATCGCCTGCTCGCCGAGGCGCGAGCCAGGCAGAACCAGATCATCCTCGAGGCCAAGGATGAGGCTCTCAAGGTCGCCAAGACCGCCGAACTGGAGAACCGCGAGCGCCGAGCCGAGCTTCAGCGCTACGAGGGTCGCCTCGATAAGAAGGACGAACAGCTCGATCAGAAGATCGCGCAGGTCGACGAGCGCGACCGTCGCGTCGGTCAGAAGGAGCAGGAGCTCGAGGGTGAGCGGGGGAAAATCGCACAGCTCCAGGACGAGCAGCGCACGGAGCTGGCTCGGGTCGCCTCCCTGACCATGGAGGAGGCCCGCGGGCTTCTCCTGGACCGGGTCGAGGAAGAGATGCGTGACATCACCGGCCGCAAGGTCCGGGAGCTCGAGATCGAGGCTCGGGAGCGGGCGGACGAGCGGGCACGCGACATCATCACCATGGCCCTCCAGCGATACGCAGCCGAGCACACCGCCGAGCACAGCGTGACCGTCGTGGCGCTTCCGAGCGACGACATGAAGGGACGGATCATCGGTCGTGAAGGCCGGAACATCCGGACCCTCGAAACCCTGACGGGAGTCGACCTGATCATCGACGACACCCCCGAGGCTGTCGTTGTGTCGGGATTCGACCCGATCCGACGAGAGATCGCCAAGCGTGCGCTCGAGCGACTTCTCGTCGATGGGCGCATCCATCCCGCGCGCATCGAGGAGATGGTCGGCAAGGCTCGCACCGAGATCGACCAGGTCATGAAGGAAGCGGCCGAGGCTGCGATCTACGAGGTCGGCATCGGTGGACTGAACCCTGACCTCGTGAAATTGCTTGGCCGTTTGCACTTCCGCACGTCGTACGGCCAGAACGTGCTGCGTCACTCGATCGAGGTCGCGCACGTCGCGGGAATGCTCGCATCCGAGACCGGCTACGACCCGCAGACGATGAAGCGCGCCGGTCTACTTCACGACATCGGCAAGGCGATCGACCACGAGGTCGAGGGCCCGCACACCGTGATCGGCGGCGAGCTCCTCAAGCGGTACGGCTTTCCGCAGGCGGTCATCGATGGCGTCGTCGGCCATCACGGCGACGTGGAGCCGGTGACGATGGTCGGCACCCTCATCTCGGCCGCCGACGCCATCAGCGCGGCGCGGCCCGGCGCTCGCAGCGAGATCGTATCGAATTACATCCAGCGTCTGCAGGAACTCGAGAGCGTCGCAAACAGCTTCCCCGGCGTCGCGAAATCGTTCGCGATCCAAGCGGGTCGCGAGGTCCGCGTCGTGGTCAAGCCTGAGCAGCTCGACGACCTTCAGACCGCGCGCCTCTCCCGAGACATCGCGCAGAAGATCCAGGACACGTTGCAGTACCCAGGTCAAGTGAAAGTCACGGTCATTCGTGAGACTCGAGCGGTGGAGTACGCCAAATAACGCTCCACTCCGGAAACACCGCCGCCTAGGACCGGCCCTCACAATCGACGCAAGTGAGGGGTGCGCGGCTCGTCCTGCTCGCGTCGATCCTCGTGTCCGCATGCGCGCCGGCAGGAACACCGCGCGGCGCGCCGGACAAGACCGCCGACGCCGGCGCCACGGCGACCATCGCGCCCACCGCATCGCCGGTCCCGTTGACCATCGCGAGCTCGAGCTACGGAGCGCTCGAGTTGAAAACGCTGCCGGGTGACAGCTGCGATGTCGCGATCAAGGTCGAGCCCGGCGTCTTCGGCGACGGCCCGCCCAAGACGCTCGCTGGAAAAGCCGACGCGACCGGCACCGTGAGCTTCACCTATGCCGCGCCACTCGTTCCTGCCGGCAATGGACGGCACGAGGTGACCTGCACCGGCGCGGTGGGCGCGCGGAGCACGTGGTCGCAGTTCGACATCGGCCTCAAGAGCCTCGACGCGAAGAGCTTCACGGCGCGGGTCCAAGGCGTCGACCCGATCACTGGCCTCGACGGTCTCACCGCCAAGCTCGACCCATCACTCGTCGCCGCGCGCGATGCGAGCGTGGCGCGGCTCAACAACACGCTCGTCAAGGAGTGGTCCTCGGCCACGAGAGCACTCGGCACGCTGAAGCTCGTGCCGTCATCCGCGGACATCGTCATCTATGTCGTACCGGGACGGAGCAATTCGGTGCACCTCACTTCGCCAGATGGCTCTCAGCGGATTCTGCTTTTCATGGTCGACGACCTCGGCCCGGTCTCGACCGAGAACTCCGTCGCGGTGGCTCTGCACGAGCTCGGTCACATCTGGTGCTGCCGTGGCTCCGATGCCGGACCGGATGGGCATTGGCTCACATCGATCGCGGACCCGCTTCTTCAAGGCGTCGATCGCTTTGGCCTGATGACGCATCCGGTGACCTGTCTCGTGTTCCCGGGATTCGTTACGTGCCCGAATCGCTTCAGCGAGCGCGAGCTACACACCATGGGGTTCGCCGAGGTCCCACCGCCCCCGGCCGACCCGTGCGTCACGCAGGCGAACGCCCTGGTCGCCAAGATCACCGCCCTCGACGCGAGCCTTGCGTCCAGCCGCGCGACGATTGATGCGACTAACGCGCGCCTGGGGAACATCGAGGGCCAGATCGCATCGATGGAACGCGCCTATCCCGGGGGTATGCCGCCGGACGTCTATGCCGTCTACACGTCGCTGATCAACCAGTACAACGGTCTTGTGAACGAGAACAACGCTCGCGTCGACGCCTTCAATCAGGACCTCGAACAACGGAACGCGCTCGCACGACAGCCGCTGCGTTGCTGACCCTCGCTCACACGCGATGAAGGTCCTCTTCGTGGGCGACGTCGTCGGCAAGCCCGGACGTCAAGCGGTCGCGGCGCTCGTTCCCGCGATCAAGCGCGAGGAACGCATCGACCTCGCGATCGTCAACGGTGAGAACGCCGCGGGCGGCGCGGGACTAACGGGCGAGATCGCGCGCGAGATTCACGACGCGGGCGCGGACGTCATCACCAACGGGAACCACGTCTGGGACCAGCGGGCTTTTCTCAAAGAGATCGACACGCTCGAGTACTGCGTTCGCCCGCTGAACCTTCCGCCGGGGAATCCCGGCAAGGGCTGGGTCATCCAGAACGGAGCGCTCGTCGTGAACGCGATCGGGCGTGTCTTCATGGCCGAGCAGGACGACCCGTTCCGCGCCGTCGATGCGCTTCTCGCGGAGCTCGGCGAGGGCGCGCCGAAGATACGCATCCTCGACTGGCACGCGGAAGCGACGAGCGAGAAGCTCGCGATGGGGTGGCACCTCGACGGGCGGTTTTCGGCAGTGCTCGGGAGCCACACCCATGTGCCGACCGCGGATGCGCGGATCCTCCCGCAGGGAACCGCGCTCGTCGCTGACGCCGGCATGGTCGGGCCGCGCGATTCGGTGCTGGGCATCGAGCCCTCGATCATCGTGTCGCGTTACCTCGACCACCTCCCGCGGCGCTTCGAACTGGCCTCGGGGATCGTGCAGTTCAACAGCGTCGTCATCGACATCGATGATGAGACCGGCCGCGCGCGATCGATCGGACGCCTTGACCGGGAGTGGGCGCCATAGCCGCGGGCTACGCGATCGACCTGCACACGCACTCGCTGCGCTCGGACGGCGCGCTCTCGCCGGCGGACCTTGTGAAACGCGGGGCGGCGCGCGGCGTGAAGATCCAGGCGCTGTCCGATCACGACACGCTGGCGGGAGTCGCCGAGGCCGTGGCGACCGGCGGCGAGCTGGGCGTGCGCATCATCGCGGCGACCGAGCTCAACACCGAGTCCGAGTGGGGCGACGCGCACATCCTCGGGTACTTCATCGATCCCGCAGACTCGGAGCTCGAGGCGCGCCTTCGCTGGCTCCGCGAGAACCGCGGCAAACGGATCGAGCTGATGGTCGAGAAGCTGAACGCGCATGGCTACGCCGTGGACCTCGCGCGCGTGCTCGAGATCGCGCAGGGCGGTGCGCTCGGGCGCCCACATCTGGCGCAGGCGCTCTTCGAGAAGGGATACGTCCGAAGCTACGACGACGCGTTTCGCACACTCATCGCGAAGGACTCCCCGGCGTATGTTCCACGGATCGGGTTGGACCCGTTCGAGGCCGTAGCGCTGGTGCGAAAGCACGGCGGCGTTCCGTCGCTCGCGCACCCCGGGACGGTGATCGGCTTCGACGCGTTGCTACCGAAGCTGGTCGCTGCCGGGCTCGCGGGCATCGAGGCCTACTACGGCGAGCATTCACCCGAGATGACCGCGCGCTGCCTCGCACGCGCGCGCGAATTCGATCTCGTGCCGACCGGCGGCAGCGATTTCCACGGCCGCGGGGAGCACGGCGCGGACCTCGGCGGCGTGTTCGTCCCTCCGGAGACGATCGAGCATTTGGAATCACGGCGGAAGCGCGCCTAGGGATAGCATTCGCCCGCGCGAGGAGAGGGGGGTCTCGGGTGGCGGGCGCACTCCGGCCGGTCGTCGTGCTCATGCTGCTCGCTTCGGTCCTCTTCGTCGTCGATGGGCTCTTCGATGGCGTCTATCCGGGCGGCCCGGCGTGGTTCACGGGGAAATACGACAACATCGCCGAGAGCTCCTACGTCTTCGCGATCATCAACACGGTCGTCGCGGTCATGGTCGCGCGTGGAAGCGAGCGCAGCCTGCAGTCGCGTATCGGCCTCTCGGTCTTCTTCCTCATCGAACGTCCCGTCACTGCCTTCGCGCTCGGGCCGAAGCCGATCGAGTCGATCGTCACGCACTTCGCGACCGCGGGGGTCGAGCTGCTCATCCTCGTCACGGCGCTTCGCGTCTGGCGCCTCGGCAACGCCGCCCCCGACGTCGACGCGCTGTTCGCGCTCGAGGGATCGACACCGGCCGCCACGCGTCCCGAACCGGGCCCCGAGGTGCGGCGGCGCGGCTCTTCTGCGATCACGACGCGGAACGCGTGGCTCATCGGCGGCGTGGCGCTCGTCCTGGCCATCGCGCTCGTGGCCGACGGCCTCTACGAGGGCTACGCGCCCGGCGGGAAGAACTGGACGACGTCGCTCGACGGGTCAGGATGGCTCGTCTACCTCTTCGCGGCCGTGGTGCTCACGGTCGCGGCGCGTGCCGTCCACGGCGCCAAGCTCGCGCTGCGCGCGCTCATCGGCATCGCGCTCATCCTGTTCATCGAGCGGTCGTTCACACCTTTCTCCATGCGCGAGCAGGACCCGATCGTGCTGGGCCTGCATGCGCTGGGCGCCTTCGCGAGCCTCGCACTCGCGCTCGTCACCGCGGGTGTGATTCGCGGTGGCTCCGCGTCGAAGCGCACCTCCATGTCGAAACTGGAGGCTGCATAGTTCTCGGGTGACTCTCACCGTTCAGGGCGCGACCGAGCGCCTCGTCGAGCACATCGCGGCGGTCGTTGTCGGAAAGCGGGAGGTGACCGAGCAACTCCTCGGCGCGCTTCTCGTTGAGGGCCACGTCCTCCTCGACGACGTGCCCGGGGTGGGGAAGACCACGCTCGCGCGCTCGGTCGCGCGGTCACTCGACCTCAGCTTCCGGCGCATTCAGTGCACGCCGGACCTCGTGCCGAGCGACATCACCGGTGTGTCCATCTACGACCAGCGCGCCGAGGCTTTCGAGTACCGGCCCGGGCCGCTCTCGGCGAACGTCGTGCTCGTCGACGAGATCAACCGCGCGACGCCCCGCGCGCAGTCGGCGCTCCTCGAGGCGATGCAGGAGCGCCAAGTCACCGTCGACGAGACCACGCATTTCCTGCCGGATC